>CAYTCZ010000018.1:0-14687 GCA_964436315.1 uncultured Gaiellales bacterium
CCCGAGGTGAGCGTACGAGCCACTGCCATCCCCGAGTGACAACTTCTGCCAGGCCGGGGACAATGAAACGGGGCCGGCGCTCTATCAAGCGGAGGCTACGTTCGTCTCACGTTCGTGTTGAGATAGGGTGCCGCGAGAAGCAGTGCAAGCGCGGTCTGGCCTTCGACGAGCTTGCCACCGCTTGCGTGGCGTAGCGCGTCGTCGAGCGCCATGCGCTCGACGACGAGCGCCTCGTCTTCGCTTGGCTGCGGTGTGCCGAGCAGAACGCCTGTCGCCAGGAACGCGTCGGACCGGAGGCTCAGGTGGGCACTCGAAGAGTAGAAGGTCGTCAAGTGGCGCCATTCCCGCGCTCTGCCGCCGACTTCTTCGGCAAGTTCACGCTCAGCCGCCTCGAGCGGCGTCTCGCCGTCCTCGACCGAGCCGGCTGGAACCTCGAGCGTCCAGTCCCGCACCGGGTGTCGGTACTGTCGCACGAATACGATCTCGCTCCCGTCCGTTACCGGAACGACGAACACGGCCCGCGGAACGGCAAGGTACGTGTAACTCATGGCCCGGCCGTGATCGCTTTCCAGCCGATCTTCGAGCACCGCCCGCCACGGCGATCCGGTGATGAGCCGGCTCCCGTCGAGCCTGACGGCCGGTGGGTCGCAAAGCGCGCCGTCGAGCGCAAGCGACCGCAGCACCCGAACCGTACGCCGCGCTGGCAGATCGTCGGCATCCCGCAGCAGGAAGGCGAGGTCGACGGCGGTGTCGACGTCGCGCCACGGGCCGAGCATCGTGACCTCCAGCCCTGCGGCTGCGCATCGCTGCACGGTCACCGCGGCCACGGCGGGCGTCGACCACGGGATGGCGTCGAAGGGTGCGCCGGCGGACTCACGCATGGCGATCAGCCAGTAACCGCCGTCGAGGGCGGGCCCGAGAACAACGTCAGTGCTCCCGTCTTCAAGGAGGGCGAAAGCCCGCTGAAGCGAGCCGGGAGGAACACCGGGGATGTCGGAGGAAACGAGAGCTGTGGGACCCTTAGCGAGTCCTCGAGCCATGCCGAGGCGAAGCGCATCGCCGAGCCCACGCCCCTCCTGAGGAATCAAGGGCACGTCTGCTCCCGCGACGCGGGCGAGCTCATGGGCGTCGGATGGATTCGCGTAGAGCAGGGCGGTGTCGAACTCCTCGGCTCGGCAGGACTCCAGGGTGTCCAGAAGGAGCGCCTCCTGGAGTCCGGCAGCCTGCTCCGCGGTGAGTGGAGGCACGAGCCGGGTCTTGGCCCGGCCCGGAATCGGCGCCTTGGCAACGATGAGCACGGTACGGCTCATGACAGTCTCCGCAAGAACCCGAGTGCCTTCTCGTTCCAGGATTCCGTGTGAGTCCGACCTCCGTCCGGTGCGGGGGGCGCGGCGGCGAGGTACGAGTCGTATGCCCGCGCCAGCGCTTCCCCGTTCGCGAAGCGCGGCGACCAGCCGAGGCCGCGCTCGGCCGCGGCAAGGTCAACGACGCAGTCTCTGTCAGCCGTTCGGTAGTGCCACTCGCTGAGCGGCGAGAGCCCAGCCAGGTGGAGCGTGCGCAGGACGGCCCGCGTTGGGCGTGCTGGAATGGGAGTCAGGATGCTCGCCGAGCCAGCGTGGTCGATCAGCGCCTGGAGATCCTCGGCGACCGTGCCGAACTGCTTGGCGCCGAGGGCGAAGGCTTCCCCCGCCACCGGCTGCTCGGCGGCGAGCAGAATTGCGTCGACGAGGTCGCAGACGTCGAGCAGCTGGTAGCGGTTCGAGCCCGGACCGACCGTGTAGATGCGGCGTCCCTCGGCGATCCACCGGAAGAGGATTCCGAAGACACCGAGCCGCCCGGGGCCGAGAACGGCCTGCGGACGGAGGATGGTCACCTCGAGCCCACGGGCCGCGAAATCCCTGCAGAGCCGCTCGGCTTCGACCTTCGCCTCCCCGTAGGCTTCGATTGGGCGAGGAAGCACGACGGCCGAGGAGATGAAGACCACCCGCCGTATCCGGGCCTCGGCTGCGGCGGCGAGGACGGTCGCGGTTCCCTCCACGTTGACGCTTCGGATCGTGCGCCGTGATCGAGCGATCGGCAGGGCGGCGGCGGCGTGCACGACCACGTCGGCGCCACGACACAGCGATCGAGCAGCTTCGGGGTCGCGCACATCTCCGACGATGCCTTCAGCCTCCAGGGGGTAATGGGGCTCGAGATCGAGCGAGCGGACGGTGTGGCCGTCACGCAGGAGCCGCCGGCCCAGGTGGAGCCCGAGGAAGCCGCCTCCGCCGGTGATCGCCCAGGCACTCATGCGTAGCGAGCGACGACCGCGAGCATGCGCGTCCCGGCCCGCGCGGAGGGCAGAGGACGGCCAGCGATTTTCGACTGCCCGCCCCGCCGCGCGCGACACGTGACCTCGACCTCGACAAGCGGGAGCCCGGCTCGGGCTGCCTTGACAATCATCTCGGTCGGCCAGCCGTAGGTCATCTCCGCGAGTGCAAGACGTTCGAGGGCATCGCGTCGGATCGCCCTCATCGGCGGGATGTCCCGGAGGCGCACGCCGTAGACGAGGCGCACGAGCAGGACGACGAGACGATTCCCGAGAAGCTGGTGCGGGAGCACCGACCCCGGCTCGCGACGCGTCCGCGCGCCGAGTGAGAGCGCCGCCCGGTTCGCCAGAACGGGCTCGAGCACCTCCGGCAAGAAGGCCGGGTCGTCGCTACCGTCGCCGTCCAGGAACACGATCACGTCGGCGTCGGTCCTCGCGACGCCGGCGGCGCATGCCCGCCCGTAGCCGCGACGGGCCTCGACGACGACGCGAGCACCGGCCGAGCGCGCCGCTTCCACTGTCCCGTCCAGTGACCCGCCGTCGACAACAAGCACTTCGTCGACCACCCCGGTGGGGAATTCATCAAGGACGCAAGGAAGTGCTTCGCTCTCGTTCAGCGCCGGGATGACGGCGGCGATTCTTGGGTGCGAGGGGAGCGGCACGACAGCGGTGGACCGTCTCCGAGCGGCCACGATCCTCCAGAGGACCCACAGGCCGAGGGGACCGTAGATCACTGGTGTCACCCAGTCGGGGAGGTGTCGATCGAGTCCGAAGAGGTAGAGGAGTGGCAGCATCCCTGTGAGCCAGAGCCAGCCGGGAGCGACGGTGAGCGTGAAGAACGGCAGCAGCCAGAGCGCGTGCCAGGGTTGGACGTAGGCAAGGACCAGGAGGAGACTCCCGAGCACGAGCAGGCACGAGCGTGCAACCTGCTCGAGCGCAGCGTGCTCGCGCAAGGCGACAACGGCCACGACGCCCGCGAGTCCGACGGCTAACAGCGCCTTCGTCGTTGGATCGCTCAGGTGGGGTGAGAGAAGCGGCCAGAGACTCCCGCCGTTCTGCTGGCGCTCGACGTACAGCTTGATCGATCCGATGACTCCCGTTCCGACGCTCATGTAGGGGAGATAGACGGCCACGACGACCGCTGCCGCGGCGAGCAGGAAGCGTCTGCCTCCACGGCGGGCGAGGGCGGGGACGAGGAGAATCGGGCCGAGCTTGACGAGGGTCGCGAGCGCCACTGCGAGTCCCGCGAGGGCGAATCGCCGTGCCTGCCAGGCGGCCAGCAACCCGGACAGCGCGAGGACGACGAGGCCGTCGACGTGGCCGTTGCCCGCGACCTCGGAAATAGCGAGAGGGTGCCAGGCGTAGAGGGCGACCCGCTCCTGCGGCTTGCCTTCTCGCCACAGAACGAGAAGCAGGAGGGCGACGGCGACGGCCTCGGCGAGCAGGAACAGCCACGTGCTCGAACGCAACCCCTTTCCAAAGATGCCGCGGGCCGTTAGAAAGCTCGCCTCCGCGCCGGGCGGGTACACCGTCTTCCAGGACTTGAGGTTGATCCGGGGCCAGACCTCCTCATCTCGCAAGTGGGCGAGCGCAGGATGGCTCGGCGCGTAGCGGTAGGGATTGATGGCGGCAGCTTGCACGCGGGCATCCCATGCGTAGCGGTGAACGTCGGTCGAGAGCGGCGGAGTCGCGCCCGGCTCGAAGGCGGCGGCTCGAAATGCGACGGCGAAGGCGAGCACGAGCACGAGCCCCAGCCGCCCGCTCCCGAGCCCTCGCCAGCAGAACCAGGCCGCCGGGACGAACAGGGCGAAGGCGACGAGCTGTCCGACGACCTGAGTCCGGATGTCGTCGACGCCGCGCAACCTGAACTCCAGTGCCACGATCAGAGCGCCCAGAAGGACGAGCAGCGCGGCCCTCGACCGAGGGCCCAATCTCACGCTCACCTGATGTCCCTGACGACGTCGTCACCCAGAGGCTGCCCGGCGACGATCTGCACGAGTCGGCGCGCCGGGACCTCGAGCGGCGCGATCTGGCGGGAGACGAGCAGGTCGAGGTCGGTGACGCCGCGGCGAACCGTCGGCGCGAACGGATGCATGAACGCGCCCTCGGCCGTCAGCGTGAGCTCGGGAAGGACATCGATGGGGCCAAGTTCTTGCCCCATCTCCTCGACGGCCGCTCGGCCCCGTCTCACGACCGGCCGCACGATGTGATGCTCGTCCGGAATGCCGAGTCGGCGGTGAAGCGCGCACACGCGCTCGAGCTCGTCCTCGGTCTGGTACTCGACGGTGGTGGCGATGCGAACCTCTATACCGCGCTCGAGCAGCCTCGGGATCGCGTCGAGCACCTTGGCGAAGTTCTCGGGTCCGCGGAAGGCGTCGTTCCTCGTCGGTTCGTCCGAGTCGAGGGAGATCTGCAGGGCCGCAGGAAGATCGGCGAGCGGCTCCAGACCGGCGAGCAGTTTGTCCGTGAACAGCGTTCCGTTGGTCAACGCGACGACTGGGAGAATCCCGCCGATCTCGACCATCGTCTCAGCGAAGTCTGGAACCATGAAAACCTCGCCGCCCGTGATCCCGACCGACCTGAAGCCGAGCTCCTTCGCCTCTTGCGTCGCCCTTGTCATTTCGTCGCGAGAGAGGGCGCGGCGGTCGGTGATCCGGGGATGAGATTCAGTCAGGCAATAGACGCAGGCAAGGTTGCAGTGGTAGGTGGCGTAGAGCCAGAGGCGCTCGCCCATGCGCCCTTCGGCGACGGCCTTCTCGAGCACGGCCCTCACGCCGGCGGCGGAATGTCGAGGGCAGTGCAGTACTGGTTCAGCATCGTAATCGTCCCGGCGAGCACGGTCAGCTCGATCAGCTGGTCGGGACGCACGTGCTCCAGTGTGCGCGCGACGAGCTCGTCGGTCACGCCCTGCGCGTCCAGTGTCACCTGGTCGACCCAGGCCGCGATCGCCTGCTGCCGCGGGGTGAGCGCATCGAGCGGGGACGTGTCGCACAGCGCCTCGACCTGCTGGGGCATGAGGCCGGCATCGAGTGCGGCCGGTCGGTGGGCGGCCAGACAATAGCGGCAGCCGTTCAGCCGCGAGACGCGGACGATCACGAGCTCCTTCGTCGCGAGGTCGACTGAGCTCTCGCTCATGATCACAGCCAGGAAGGGCATGAGCGCCTCCATGACATCGGGGGCGCTCGCGAGCGAGCGCGTGAGCGCCGAGGCGCTCCCGTCCTCCCCATACCAGGATTGGGCGAGGATCGGTGCCTCCTCTCTGGCAAGCAGGCGGACGCGGCTAGTTTTCCTCGGCACCTTCATCGATCCAGCGGGCGATGAGCCCGCGCTCCTCCTCGGTGAGGAGTCCCGCGAGCGATGGGTCGGGAGGATGCGTGAGGAGATACGAGAGCTCCGGTCGTCCTGGCAGGACGCGCTCGAAAGCAGGACGCGTGAGCGCCGAGACACGCACGAGTTGTTCGTAGGAGCGTCCTCGACGCAGGTCGAGGTAGGGATAGCTGACCGGATGGCAGGCTGTGCACTTGCGGTCGAAGATCGGCTGCACGTCGCCGCTGAAGGAGACGTCCTCTCCGCCGCCGCCGCTGCCACCTCCGCAGCCGGCAGCAACCACCGCAGCCGCGAGCACGGCTAGGCCTCGAGCGTGATGAACTCGCTGATGTTGCACGTCTGGTCGACCGCCAGGAAGATCCACGGGCCCCGAAGCTCGCGCTCGGTCACCGCGCTCCAGGTTCCGGGCGCGTTGTCCTCGTTGTGTAGCTCGAATACGAGCCCCGCCTCCGGGTTGACGGCGAGTGTGTAGTTTCCGTCAAGGTTGCTCCCCTCGACGGTCAGGGAAAGCATCCTGCCCTCCACGCGTGGGCTCGAGATCACAGGGTTCTCGATGACCCGATCCGGGAGGCCGAAGTGAACCTCCTCCCGCTCGCCGTCCTCCAGCGCGACGATGCGAGAGACGTAGATCGTCTCAGGCCCGTATGCCTTCAGCAGGTACTGTCCCGTTGGCGCGTTGGCGAGCGTGAATTGCCCATCGGCGTTGGTGACGGCGACGCGGTAGTGCTCCTCGCCGCCCTCCTGCCCCCCGCCTTTGAGGAGCATGGTCACCAGCGCGCCTTCGATCGGCTCGTAGCGCTGGTCGACGACCGATCCCTCGATCGTGGCGCTGCCTTCGGTCTCGGTCGCAGCTGCTACGTCCAGATCGCCCGGGGGCGTCCCTGGCGTCGGTACCTGCGGGCCTCCTGTCCGCCCGTCAGGATCCTTGGCGCCCTGGAGGATCCAGCGCCGGATGATGTCCATGTCCTCCGGGTCGATCGGGGGCGCACGAGGCGGCATTCGCGTGCCGATTGCCGGGATGTCAGCCACCGGTGGATCCCCGCCGATCTTGAGGTAGAGGAAGCTTCGCTCGGGATCACCGGCCACGACCCGGAAGAGTGTCGGATCTTCGAGAGCCCGAACGCCGACGAGCTGATCGTAGGAGTTGTCCTCTGTGAGATCGAGCGAGGGGTTCACTCCTGGATGGCAGGCGACGCAGCCGTATTCCTCGAAGACCCTCTGCACCTCACCGTACTCGACCGGCTCACCGAGTTCCGCTTCCTCCCTGCCACCGCAGCCGACCGAGAAGACGACCGAGAGCGCGAGGATGGAGAGCCGCACTACCAGCGACGCCACCGTACAGCCTCGATCAGATCGGCGTACCCCGACTCGTCGCCATCGACCCATCGGTTGACGTTCTCGAGTCGCATCGCCTCGCAGAGCGCTGGGTCGGCGACATCCATGCGAAGGAGCCGAGCGCGGAAGGCTTCGTGGTCGGCCTCGCCCGAATCGAGTGCTGTGAAGTTGCAGTGGTGGAACGGAGGTGATGTCCAGGCAACGTGGAGGTCGTCATCGTTCCCGCCGGCTCGAAGCGCCTTCAGCGTCCAGTTCGAGACGACGCACGCGTCGAGGTCGCCCGCTCGGAGTCGCTCGATCTGGACAAGCTCGGCGCGACCCGTGTCACCATGCTTACCCAGGTCGCGATCGAGCCGCTGGGCGCGTAGATCGCGTTCCGGGTCGACGCCTTCTCGCCACATGGCGAAGGACGGAAGGATCCAGGCCTGGGGCGAGTCGGAGTCTCCGAAGCCGACCCGCTTGCCGCGGAGATCCTCGAGACTCGAGGCCGAGCCGGTCGGTACGAGCGCGTGACTCACCCAGTCGCGATCCGTATCGCGCATGGCGAGCGGTCGGCACGCGGCACCCGCCCGCTCTCGCACGCGGACATAGGCGAGGTTCGTGTTCCAGGCGACATCGATCTCTCCCGCAAAGAGTGCGTCGACCTGAGCCTCGTACGTCGAGTACAGCGCGTAGTCGAGCGAGAACCGGCTCTCCTCGAACCAGCGGCGAAACCCTTCCCAGATCGTGACGACCCGTGGGTCGTAGGCGACGGCGCCGACGCGATAGCTCATCTGCTATGGCACAGGAAGGCCGGCGAGCGACTTCCCGATCCACGTCTTGAGCACGGCGTTTGTCGGAGCCATCACCGTTCCTGCGCGGGCGTCGCGCAAGTGTCGTTCGATCGGGAGGTCACTCGTATACCCCTGGCCGCCGCAGACCTCAAGGGCGCGCTGCGTCACGCTCACGGCAGCCTCCGTGGCGGCCACCTTCGCCTCCATGATCGGGACGAGCGCGGTCGGAGCACCCGCCTCTCCGAGCCGGGCTGCCTCGGCGACAAGCAGGCGAGCTGAACGGACGCGGAGATCCATACCGGTGAGTTCGTGCTGGATGAACTGGATCTCGGCGAGCGAACGCCCATCGGGGTACCGGCGGTTGCGGGCGTGCTCGATCGCCGCTTCGGAGGCCGCGCGGGCGATGCCCAGGTTCACGGCGGCAAGGCCCAAGAGGAAGAACGGGGCGACGATATTGAAAACGAGCTCCTCGCCCTTTCTGGGGGCACCGATACGCGCCGACACCGGGAGGTCGAGATCGAGCTCCATCGCGACACTCGAGTTTCCGGCCATGCCCAGACCGAGCCAGTCGCCGTCGAAGCTCAGCCCCTCGCTTGTGCCTTCGACCGCGTAGCAGTCGAGACCATCGGCATCGGACTGGATAAGAACGAGATACAGGTCGGCATGACCGCCTGAGGTGACGAACGACTTCCTGCCCGAGACGTGAACCGTGCCGTTCGAGCGGCTCGCCCGGAGTTCCGGCGAGTAGAAGTGAGCGCCCGTACCCCGCTCGCTAAACGCGAGCGTTCCCAGCATCTCTCCGCTCGCCATCGAATGCAGGTAGCCGTCCGCCTTGCCTCCGCCACCGGCAGCTACGGCCGCCGCGGTAACCGAGTGCATGAGGAACACCATTCCCGTGGATGCGCAGGCCGCTCCAATTGCTTCGCAGGCGTCGACGAGCGCAATCAATGAGCCGCCGGCGCCGCCGGCGGTCTCCGGAACGACCAAGCCGTGGCCGCCCGCCGCGGCCAGAGCTCGCAGGCCCGCCGCCGGAAACGCCCTCTCACGATCGACCGAGCAAGCATCAGCGGCGATCGGCCGAACCGCCTCCTCTCGAATGGCGGTCAAGACAGAGGCCGTGTCCCTTGCCGTCAACATCCCGCGCTTAGAGATAACAACTCTCGCGCGCCCGAATCTTACGTCTTCCTTAAGTCTTCGCCGGTTCGCCGGACCCAGGTATCGCACCCCGGGTGCCCCCGAGACACGGATCGGCTCCGGTCTGCCTTCCGGACAGGGCACACCCAGTACCCGCGGCCGCTCGGGCGTATCAGCACACCGGCATTCCGCTCCAGTGGCTTACGGCAAGTCGCCGTCCTGAGCCGTAGGCTCGACACTCCTGGCGATCAGTGCGGAAATCGTGCCAGCGCCGAAGCCATCGTCAATCCCGACGACCGCGAGTCCGGCAGCGCACGAGCAGAGCATTGCGTTCAGCGCCGTCTGGCCGCCCCGAGCGGATCCGTAGCCGACGCTCGTCGGGACGCCGATGACTGGAACGCTCACGAGACCCCCCACGACGCTCGCGAGAGCGGCGTCCATTCCGGCACAGACAACGATGCAGTGGGCGGTCTCAAGGTCGGGCAAAACCGGCAGGAGACGATGCAGCCCGGCAACGCCGACGTCTTCGTGCACGCTGACAGCTGTGCCGAGCAGCTCCGCGCGAATCCGGGCCTCGTGAAGAACCGGACCGTCCGAGGTGCCTGCCGACAGCATCGCGATCCTCCCTCGAAGCTTCGGAACTCTCCGTGCGACCCATATCGCTCGTCCTCGCTGGTGCTCCTCGGCGTCGGAAAAGGCGTCACGGACCGCCGAACGGACCTCTTCATCTGCACGTGTAACGAGGACGCTGCCGGCCCCGCCGTTAACGAGGGCTTTGACGATTGCGACGACCTCATCGGACGTCTTCCCCTCGGCAAGAACTGCCTCAGGAGCGCCCTGGCGCAATTCGCGATGCGTGTCCGCCTTCGCGAAGCCCAGCTCCATGTAGGGCAGTGAGGTGAGCCGCTGTACCGCCGCCCGCGGAGAAAGGTTCCCATGCGAGACCTGTTCGAGTAAGGCGTGGAGCTCGTCTTTCGTGACCGTCACACAAAGAACAGTAGAGGCTCGGTGCGTCTCGGGTCCCCGAACGCCGAGCGGCTATCGTCGCTATGGCCTTCCGGGGCTCTTGTAGGTTACGGCGAAATGAGTATCTCGACCGAGCGTGAGACGTGGGTGGGCCGTGCAATACCCCGAATCGAGGACGAGTCGCTGCTTCGCGGCAAGGGCCAGTTCATGGACGATCTCGACCCTGTTCCGAACGCGAAACACGCGGCGATCGTCCGCTCACAGATGGCCCATGCCCGCATCAAGTCAGTCGATGCGTCTCGCGCAAGGGAACTGCCGGGCGTCGTTGGCGTTCTCACGGGAGCCGATGTCGCTCGGATGTCGAAGCCGTTTCCGGCTGGAATCGACACGCCACGCTTCCCCCACTGGGCTGCGGCACACGAGGTGACCCGGTACGTCGGCGAGCCGTTGGCCGTCGTCGTCGCCAAGGACCGCTACATGGCCGAGGACGCGATGGAGCTGGTCGAGATCGACTACGAGCCGCTCGAACCGGTGGTGGATCCGCTCGAGGCAGCAGAGGGCGAGACGATGGTGCTCGAGCGCCATTTCCACTACGGTGACTGCGACGCTGCCTTCGCCGCGGCGGATCTCATTGTCGAAGAGCGCTTTCGGTTCCCACGCTGGACTGGCGTGCCGCTCGAGTGCTACGGCGTCGTCGCCGATTGGGATGAGTCGTCCGGCTCGCTGACGGCATGGGCCAACTTTCAAGGACCCTTCACCCTCCATCCTGTCGCCGCCGGCGCGCTGGGTCTTGCTGGATCGAAATTCCGCCTGATTACGCCCGAGGACTCCGGCGGCAGCTACGGCGTCAAATCTGCCGTCATCAATTATGTCGTGCTAATCGGCCTTGCCTCGAGGGCATTCAATGTCCCGGTTCGCTGGATCGAAGACCGCCTCGAGCATCTCCTGGCGAGCTCGTCCTCGACAGAGCGAACGACCGACGTCAAGGCTGCCTTCTCGAGCGAGGGACATCTGCTGGCGCTCCGCTACGACGTCGTCGAGGACGTCGGTGCATATGTCCGAGCGCCGGAGCCGGCGACTCTCTACCGAATGCACGGGTCCCTGTCGGGCGCGTACGCGGTAAAGAACGTTCAAGTCAGGAACCGGGTAGTCCTCACGAACCGCTGTCCGACCGGTCTCAATCGAGGATTCGGAGGGCCGCAGCTCTACCTCGCGATCGAGCGGACGATGGCGATCGGCGCCCGCCGGCTCGGGCTCGACCCCGCACGACTGGCCGAGCTCAATCTTCTTCAACCGGAGGACTTCCCGTACCGGACACCCTCAGGGGGGCTCTACGATTCCGGTGACTATCCGGCCTGCCTGAGTCAGTTGCTCGACGTCGGCCGCTACGAAGAGCGCAGGCGTGAGCAGGTGGAGGCACGGAAAGAGGGTCGTCTGTTCGGCATCGGCCTTGCCTGCGTCGTCGAGCCGTCGATCTCGAACATGGGCTACATCACGCTCGCGCAAACAGCGGCGGAGCGGGCTAAGGGGCTGCCGAAGTCTGGCAACGCCGAAGGAGCAACGGTTGCAATCAGTCCGCTCGGCGGAGTCACCGTCAGAGTCGCCTCCACGGCGCAGGGACAGGGCCATCGGACCGTGGCCGCACAGGTCGTAGCAGATGTCCTCGGTCTAGAGCCAGCCGACGTCGAGGTAGTGACCCAGGTCGACACCAACATCAACGCCTGGACGATCGCGTCGGGCAACTACTCATCGCGGTTCTCGGGAGTGGGCACCGGCGCGATTCTCAAGGCCGCCGAGAAGGTCGCAGCCAAACTGCGCACGATCGCCGCTCACGTACTGGCTTGCATGCCCGAAGACATCGAGCTCCGGGACAAGAAGGCAGTCGCCGGCGACCGAGAGATCTCGCTACGTCGACTCGCCGGAATTGCCCACTGGAACCCTGATTCCCTCCCCGATGCCGTCGAGCCCGGCCTACACGAGACCGCGTTCTACGCGGCGCCCAACCTCGCGCCACCGGACAACGAAGACCGCGTCGCCTCATCGGGCGCGCACGGATTCATTGTCGATCTCGCCGTCGTCGAGGTAGATCGCGACACGGGACTCGTCAACGTCGTCGACTACGTCGTCGTTCACGACGCTGGACGGCTGCTCAACCCGATGCTTGCCGACGGCCAACTCCGGGGCGGATTTGCCCACGGTGCCGGGGCTGCCCTCTTCGAACAACACGTGTACGACGAGTGGGGGAATCTACTGACCGGGTCCTTCATGGATTACCTCACGCCCACCGCTCCTGACCTCCCACGCATGCGCCTTCATCATCAGGAAACTCCGTCGCCGTTCACCGCCCTCGGCGCGAAAGGCCTCGGCGAGGGGAACACCATGAGCGCTCCCGCGGCGATCGCCAACGCGGTGGCGGACGCACTCGACGTCGAGCAAGTCCAGATTCCTCTGACCCCGGACCGCGTCTGGGAGCTGCTCGGATGAAACCACCCAGATTCGAATACCAGAGGCCAGAGACAGTGGACGAGACCCTCGCTCTGCTCAGCGAGCACGGTGATGACGCAAAGGTGTTGGCCGGGGGGCAGAGCTTCGTTCCGATGCTCAACATGCGCCTCGCAAGTCCTGAGGTGGTCGTCGACGTGAACCGCGTTCCCGGCCTCGATCTCATCAACGCGGAGAACGGATCGATTCGCGCAGGGGCGCTCGTCCGACAGAGGCGGTTCGAGACCGCGGACGCCGTCGCGACGACGCTGCCCCTGGTGGCCGAAGCTCTGCCGTACGTCGGACACTACGTCACCCGGAATCGTGGAACGGTAGGCGGATCCGTGGCGCACGCCGACGCGAAGGGAGAGCTTCCTCTCGTGTTGCTCACGCTCGGCGGTGCGGCTGTTGTCGCCGGCAAGAGCGGCCGCCGAACGATCGAGGCGAACGACCTGTTCGTTAGCCACTACACGACGACGCTCGAACCCGACGAGTTGCTTGTCGAGACCGTTTGGCCAACAGCTCGACCCAGCGCCGGGTCGGCCTTTGAGGAATTCGCGCTGCGCCGCGGCGATTACGCGGTCGCGATGGCTGCGTGCGCGCTCCGGATCGAGAACGGACGCGCTGCCGAAGTCCGCGTTGGCATTGCCGGCCCGACTGACCGTCCCCTGCTGAGCCAAGCCGGCTCACTCGTCGTCGGTCAAGTGGTCGACCAGGAGCTACTCCACAGCGCGGCAGAGACTGCACGCGGAGAGATCGAACCGATCGACACGCTGCATGCGTCCGCCGCCTACCAGCGGCACCTCATTGGGGTGCTCGTCGAACGGGCCGTCTCACGTGCGTGGAGAAGCGCTCAAAACGGAGTCTGACCATGCAGTCGATCTCGATCGAAGTCACGGTTAACGAGCGGCGCTACGCAGAGGTGGTCCCGCCCCGCCTTCTCCTGTCGGACTTCCTCCGTCACACGATCGGGCTGACCGGCACTCACGTTGGTTGCGAGCATGGCGTCTGCGGTGCGTGCACCGTGCTCCTGGACGGCATCGCAGTTCGGTCGTGCCTTCTTCTCGCAGCCCAGGCGGACGGAGCGGAGCTGACAACCGTCGAGGCGCTCGGAGAGAACGGCGAACTGAGCCGTCTCCAGCAAGCCTTCCGCCAGGCCCACGCGCTGCAGTGCGGCTTCTGTACGCCCGGAATCCTGATGGCAGCGCTCGATTTCATCGAGCGCTATCCGTCCCCCTCGCGAGAAGACATCGCCGACATGCTCTCCGGGCATCTCTGCCGCTGTACGGGGTACGAACCGATCGTGGAGGCAATCTTCAGCGCTTCCCGGGAGGGAAGTGCATGAACCTCGCACTGAGCCTGCTCTACGCGGGCGAGCGAACGCCGTACGCTCCCGCGCTCGATTTCATCGAGCGCTATCCGTCCCCCTCGCGAGAAGACATCGCCGACATGCTCTCCGGGCATCTCTGCCGCTGTACGGGGTACGAACCGATCGTGGAGGCAATCTTCAGCGCTTCCCGGGAGGGAAGTGCATGAACCTCGCACTGAGCCTGCTCTACGCGGGCGAGCGAACGCCACAAAGCGAGGCGCTCGTCGGCGACGATGAGCGATTGACCTACGCTGAGCTGCGTGAACGGGCTTCGCGAATAGCGAGCGGTCTCGAGCAGCGGGGCGTTCGCCCACAGGACCGAGTTGCCTGCGTTCTGAAGAACAACGTCGAACTCGTCCAGCTCTATTGGGCCGCCCAATGGCTCGGGGCATGCATCGTCCCCCTCAGCCACCGCGTGTCCCAGGCCGACATCGACTACTGCGTCGATGACGCCGGCGCACAGGTCGTCATCACGGACCCCGCCGAAGTGTACGAACTCGTCGCCGAAACGGAGCACCCTGGCGCGCTGGATCTCGACGAGCGGGCAACGTCGATTCAGCTCTACACGTCCGGAACGACGGGGCGACCGAAGGGCGTGCCTCGCTCGCATCGCGCCGAACGGGCCGGCGGCCTCTCGCAGACAATTCAACACGGATACGAATTCGGCGACCGGACCCTCGGCGTGATGCCGCTCTACCACACAATGGGCATCCACTCGCTGCTCGCCGTATCGCTGATCGGCGGCTGCTTCGTCGCACAGCCCGAATGGGATCCTACGAGGGCGATGCAGCTCATCGAGCGTGAGAGGATTTCGTCTCTCTACCTCGCACCTACGCTCTTTCACGATCTCGTCTGGCATCCGAAGCGCGAGGAGCACGACCTCTCGTCGGTGCGCACGCTCGGCTATGCCGGCGCGGCAATGACGGGAGCCCTCGTCGAACGGTGCGTCGAGGCCTTCGCGCCGGAGATCTTCGTTAACCACTACGGGTCGACC
>CAYTCZ010000018.1:14697-27247 GCA_964436315.1 uncultured Gaiellales bacterium
CTTCTCGATCCACCGCGACCAGCACGCCAAGCCCGGCTGCGCGGGCAGAGCGAGCATGAACGCCCGTCTCCGGCTCGTTCAGCCAGAAGAGAATGCCCTTCCGGACGATATCGTCGAGCCCGGCACCGACGGCCAGATCATCTGCCACCTCGACTCCGATGAAGCGTTTTCCGGCTACTGGAACCGCCCGGATGCAGACGCGAAGTCGATCAAGGAGGGCTGGTACTTCACCGGCGATCTCGGGCGCATCGACGACGACGGCGATCTTTGGATCGTCGGTCGAGTCGACGACATGGTGATCTCGGGCGGCGAGAACATCCATCCGCTCGAAGTCGAAGACGTTCTCGCCCGCTACGACGGGGTACGGGAGGTCGCGGTGATCGGCGCCCCAGACGACCGCTGGGGCCAACGGGTCGTCGCCGTGGTTGTCGCCGAGGACGGCGTGACCGAGGAGGCCCTCGACGCCTTCTGCCTCGCTTCGGAGGACCTCGCTCGGTTCAAGCGCCCCCGCGAATACCGATTTGTCGACGAGCTCCCGAAGAGCCCGTCTGGAAAGATTCTCCGTCGGCTACTCAGGGAGCCTCGGGCCGAGGCTCCAGGAGGTTCGCGGTGAAGCCGCGAACCTCCTATACAAAAGAGGACACAGCAGAATGACGAGGGCACGGTTTCTTTTGGTCGAGGTTTTGCCCCGGAGGCGCAGCGCGCCGGAGGGGGAAAAGCTCGAGTGAGCGACCTCGACGGCCTGACACTCCAACGCGACGCTGACCGCCGCGTCGCGACGATCACGCTGAACGTTCCAGAAAAGATGAACCGAGTCTCGATGATCGCCCGCGACCAGCTGGCTGGTCTCTTCGACGAGTTCGGCCGCGATGACAGCGTTCGATTCATTGTCCTCCAGGGCGCAGGCGAGAAAGCGTTCACCGCGGGCGGTGATATCGCCGGATTCCTTGACGCCGAACCCGAGGTTCTGTCGCGCCTCGCCCGAAACGTGGCAGCGCCTGAGCGCTGCCCGAAGCCCGTCATCGCGAAACTCCGTGGCTACACACTTGGAGTCGGTCTCGAGCTCGCGCTCGCGTGCGACTTTCGGATCGCTGCGGACGACGTCCAGCTCGGCCTTCCCGAGGTCACGATCGGCATGATCCCGGGTAGCGGCGGGACACAGCGGGTGGCTCGGATGATCGGACTCGGTCGCGCAAAGGACCTCATCATGCGCGGCCGCCGAGTCAAGGCTGAGGAGGCGCTCGCCCTTGGTCTCGTGACCGAGGTCGTCCCACCGGCCGGCCTCGACGACGCCGTCGACGAATTGATCGACGAACTCTCGCGTCACTCGCCGCTGGCTCTGTCGATGGCCAAGCGCGTGCTGAACCACGCGTACGACGGTCCACTTGGGCTCGGACTCGAGATCGAAGGTCTCGCTTACGGGCTCCTGAGAAGCTCGCATGACTTCCGCGAAGGCGTCGAGGCCTTCTCAGAGAAGCGGAGGCCCGAGTTCAAGGGCCGCTGAAGCTCAGGGGATCAGCGCAACTGCCTCGACCTCGATCTTCGCGCCCGGAATCGCCAGCCGACTGATCTCGACCAGCGTGCTCGCAGGGCGCGTGCCACCGAACACTTCCTGACGGACGGGGTTGATCTTCGGTCGATCGTCGACGTCGGTCAGGAAGATCACGACTTTGACGACGTCTGCGAATGTCGCCCCGGCCGCAGCGAGCACCTTGCCCATGCTTTCGAACACCCTCCGAGTCTGCGCAACCACGTCGTCACCGCCGACGAGGTTGCCCTGGGCGTCCGTCGGAACGATTCCTGAGATGAACAGCAGGTCGCCGGCTCGCACGGCGTCTGTGTAGTGGCTCAGGGGCTCCATCGCCGTGGGAATTCGGATCTCCTCACGCTTGCCCATCCGTCTAATCCCTCCTTGGTTCCTGTCTAGGTTTTACGAGCACACGGCCGGGGCTGCCCTCGAGACTCGCCTCGATCGCTGCATCGGCGTCATCGAGGGAGAACGAGGGCCCGAGCGCGTGCTCGAGATCGAGTCGGCCGGCACGAATGTGCTCGAGCAGCCCGGGAAGAGCTTCCGCCGGGTCGAGCGATCCGTAGAGCGAGCCGGTAATCCACTTCTCTTCGTTGGTGAGCTGAAACGGATCGAGCTCGAGCCGGACTCCGGCCGGCGCCATGCCGACGGCGACCGTCATGCCGCCTCCACGGGTTCTGCTGAGCGCGAGCTCGAAGGTGGGCGCTCCGCCAACCGCGTCGAAGGCGTAGTCGAAAGTCTCGTCCGCCAGCTCATCAGGAGCCGCGACCTCGGTTGCACCGAGTTTGAGCGCCTGCTCGCGCCGACCTTCGACGGGATCAACCGCGACGATGCGCTCGGCTCCTGCGATTCGCGCTCCTTGAACGCAGAACTGACCGACGCCCCCAGCGCCGACCACGAGAACGGTCGATCCCTCGTCGACCCGCGCACGGTTCAGAACGGCCCCAACTCCGGTGAGCGCCGCGCAACCGATCAGTGCCGCTTGCTCGAGCGTTACGTCGTCGGGAAGCGGAAGAACGGCGTTCGCCGGTAGTACCTGACGCTCGGCCAACGCTCCGATCGCCGTCATCCGATACACGGGAATCCCGTCCACTGAAAGCCGAGTTGTTCCGTCGGGAAGCGTCCCCTTCGCGATCCCGGCCCGAAGCGGAGCACAGGCCACGCGCCGCCCCGCACGACATGCCTTACACTCACCACAGGATGGTGCCCACGAAAGCAGAACGCGATCGCCTGGGCTGATCCCGTCCACGGCGTCCCCGACCGCCTCAGCAACGCCGGCGCCTTCGTGGCCGAGGATCATCGGCGTCGGGCGTGACCACTCCCCCCGCACGATGTGCAGATCGGACCCGCACACGCCGGTCGCTGCGATCCGAACAAGGACGTCAGAGGGGCCCGGCTCCTCGACGTCGATCTCGCGCACCTCGAGGTGCTCCCCCGGTGCCCGGAAGAGTGCCGCTCGAGTTTTCAAGACCTGGCGGCGGGTCGATCCAGCCCTACGCCGCTTTCTTCTTCGGACGTCGCTTCCGGATCGGACCGAGAGCCTTGAGAGCCTGTTCGGTTGTCCCAACCTCGGCGATGTTGGTGAGGGCGTAGTTGAGCGCGGCATCATGCCACTCGTCGCTCACCGTCGAGCTGCCGTCCGAGATCACCGTGACCTCGTAGCCCATGTCGGCTCCCGTGCGAGCGGTGTGCTCGATCGAGAAATTCGTCCAGGCCCCCGTAATCACGAGCCGCTCGACGCCAAGACCCTTCAAGAGCGTGTCGAGATTCGTGTCCTGGAAAGCCGACATTCGCATCTTCTCGACGACGAAATCGCCTTTCTTCGGGGCCAAACCCTTCACCGGAGAAGCGCCCCACGTGCCTCGGACGAGAGCTTTCGCGCCCTTGACACCCTTGAAGAGCGGGGCGTTCTGCTTCAACCCAGGACAGCCTTTTTCAACGACGTACCAGACGTGGATCACCGGCATTCGCTTCGCCCGGGCGGCATCCGCGAGTTTCTTGACGTTCGCGACGACCTTCTGGCTCTTCGCGTGAGCCGGCGCTCCGGAGTCGGCGAAGGCGCCGCCCTCGATGATCACGTCGTTCTGCAGGTCCTGAATGATCAACGCCGATTTCTTTGGGACGATCTTCCTCATCGGACCCTCCTAGTGATAGACCTGTCGATCGCCGGCGACCTTCGTCTCGATCGCATAGAGCGAGGTTGAGCTGGGCAGGAAGAGCATGTTCCAGTCATCGCCGCCCCAGGTGAGGTTGCCGACGTTCTCCGGTACCTCGATGACGCCCAGGTGCTCAGCATCGGGCGAGATCACCCAGACGCCGCCGGGACCGGTCACCCAGATGTTGCCCCGCTCGTCGCACTTCATGCCGTCCGGAATTCCCTCCTCGATGACGCCGGTGCCGACGCCCTCGAAGAACATCCCACCCGCTCCGAGGGTGCCATCCGACTGGACATCGAACACCCGAATGTGAGCTTTCGGGCTGTCGTTGATGTAGAGGACTGAGCGGTCTGGCGCGAAGCAGAGACCGTTCGGCATCTCAAAGTCGTCGACCAGCAACTCGACGTCACCACCACCCGGCGGAATGCGATACACGCCGCAGATGTCGAGCTCCCGATCGCGCTCCTCTCCGAAAACCGGCATTCGCCCGTACCACGGGTCGGTGAAGTAGATCGAGCCGTCGTCGCCGACGAGGATGTCGTTCGGCGAATTGAGCTCCTTGCCTTTGTAGTGCGAAGCGATGGTCTCCCTCGAAGCCTCTGTTCCATCGGCGTTCAGCGTCGCCTTGACGACTGCGCTGGTCACGTGCTCGCAGATGAGGAGATTGCCCTCCGCGTCGAGCGTGAGTCCGTTGCACTTGTTCGAAGGCCGCATGACCTCGACGACCCCGGCCGAAGGACTCCACTTCCGCCGGACATCGCCCGGCATATCGCTGAAAAGGAGGTAACCACCCTCCTTCACCCAGATCGGTCCCTCTGTAAACGTGAAGCCGGTCCCGAGCTGGTCTACGTCGGCGGAGGTATCGACGAGTTCGCCCAGGGCCTCAGACTTGACCTGCACACCCATCCGCGTCGGCTCCTTTTTCGCTGGCAGGAAGGCACGAACCTAACAGAGATTCTCGGCTGAAGCCGAGAATCTCTTTGGAGAGCACGGTGGTCGCTTCCGCTCACACCGTCTTTTTGGATCAACCCTTTGCCTGAGGCAGGTTGTACAAAGCTTTACAGCCGGCCGGGCGGAGCGTACTTTTGGCCGGGGGTACTTACGAGCCTATCCCGGTAGGTGCAGCACCCCCGGCTGGCGGCTGAGACACGGCGCATCCGTCCCCGACGACACCGAACCTACCGGGATAGGCTCTTAGGAGGGAACTTCGACGTGGATGCGCCCGGCCGCGTCGCGGAGGCGACCGCCCGCGCGATCGGCTCGCACGGCGAGGATCTCGCCCATGATCGAAATGGCAGTCTCAGCTGGCGAATCCGCCCCGATGTCCAGCCCACACGGTCCGGAGATTCGTTCGAGATTGTCTTCGGCAACGCCGGCTTCGAGGAGCCTCGCCTTCCGTCGTTCTTGGTTTCGCCGTGAACCGAGAGCGCCGATGTAGAAGGCCTCGGTCTCGAGAGCGCCCTTGATCGCTGGCACGTCGAACTTGTCGTCGTGGGTCAGAATCACGATTGCGGTTTGGTGGTCTGGCGCGACCTGCGCGATCGCCTCCTCCGGCCACTTCGAGATGATCTCATCGGCGTTCGGAAGACGTTCGGGCGTCGCGAACTTGCCACGGGCATCCCCGACGATCGACCTCCAGCCGAGCATGCCGGCAGCCGCGCAAAGGGCGTCTGCGGAATCGACGGCGCCGTAGACGAACAGTCGCGGCGGCGGCCCGTAGAGGTCGGCGAACACCTTCCGCTCGCCGAGGTCGAGGAGGCGATTCCGACCACCTCGGATCACCTCATCGGCGGCCTCGGCAGCGCCCGGGATCGCCTCTCCGACTGTCTCTCCGGATTCGAAGACGAGAAACTTCGCGCCGAGCGACTCCCCTTCGACGACCGTGAACAGAACGCCGCGTTCTTCGTTTTCGATCGCGGTGACGAGTCTGTCGAAAAGCACTTAGTCCTCCAAGACCTCGACGAACACGTCGATTTCACCGCCGCACGGAAGGCCAACGTTCCAACCCTCCTCGTCGGCAATTCCATACGTGAGCAGCTTTGGCTCACCGGTCTCCAGCACCTGCTCGGCCTGGATGAAGACATCTCCTTCGACGCAGCCGCCCGAGACGGACCCGGCCATTTCTCCGCGCTCTGAGATTGCGAGCTTGGAGCCGACCGGCCTCGGTGCCGACCGACGGGTGGCCACGACCGTTGCGATGGCGATCTTGTCCCCGCGGGACCGCCAGCGTTGAACGTCCTCGAGTACTTCCTTCACGCGGCGTGCCTCCTTTCGATTCCGGCGATTACCTCAGCGAGTTCTTCGAGGCTCTCAAGATTGTGCCCGGCAACGAAGCGGTCGATGTGCGGAAGCGCGGCGCGCATTCCGCCGGCGAGCGGCTGATACTCGGGATTGCCCTTCAACGGGTTGACCCAGACGACGGCATATGCCTGACGGGCGAGACGCGCCATTTCGTAGCCGACGAGAGCGGCGTCCTGACGTTCCCAACCGTCTGAGACGACCAGAACGACCGCGCCCCGCGTGAGGGCGCGGCGGCCCCACTCGTCGTTGAACTGTTTGAGCGACTCCCCGATGCGGGTTCCGCCCGACCAGTCGACAACAGCCTCCTTTGCCGCTTCGAGTGCGCGCTCCGGATCGGTCGAGGTGAGCTCTGGCGTGAGGCGGGTGAGTCGAGTACCGAAGGCGAACGCCTCAACGCCCCGGCCCGAGCCGACGGCCGCATGGAGAAAGAGGAGCAGCGCGCGGGTGTATGCCTCCATCGACCCCGAGATGTCGCAAAGGATGACGAGCTTCCGTGGAGCGATCTTTCGGGTCCGGAATGTTCGCTCGATCGGGTCACCGCCCGTCGATAGCGACTCGCGCACGAGGCGCCGCATGTCGAGATCGCGCCCGCGGTGATTGGGCTGAAGACGCCGCGTCCTTCGTTTCGGGCGCGCCGCCGCACACGTCCGAATGAGCGCCCTCACCTCAGCGAACTCCTCCTCACTCATCGAGGCGAAGTCCTTGCCGCGGAGAACATCGTCGGGGCTCCAGCCCCCGGTCTCCTTGCGCTCCGTCTCCTCCTGGCGCTCGTCGCCCCCTTTTCGCTTTGCCCCGACCTGCTTGCGGAGCCGTATCGCTACCTCGTCCGTCGAATCCACGCGACGGAGCGGAGAGACCGGAGCGCGCAAGAACCACGCCTTGAACGCGCGGTCGAATGGCTCGATCTCGTCGTGCCGCGTGACCAAAGTCGAGCGCAGTGTCCAGTACACGTCGTCTTGGCTGGTCACGTCGACCTGATCGAGCCCGGTCAAGGAGTCGCCGAGCCGCCCTGGCCCGACCTCCAGGCCAGCCTCCCGAAGCACCCGACCAAAGGTCACGACGTGGCGAACGAGTGCGTCTCCGGCCATGCGATCCTTCCGGTGCTACCGAGCGGCCTTAGCTTCCTCGAGCAACCCGGCGAGGGTTTCGTCGCGGACGGAGTCGAGATCCTCATGGTATTTGAGTACCGAGCCCAGCGTCGACTCGACGATCTCGGCATCGAGTTCCTGGCGACCGAGTGCTGCCAGCGCCTGGGCCCAGTCGATGGTCTCCGCCACACCAGGTGGTTTCGCGAGATCGAGTCCGCGGAGCCCTTCGACGAACGCTGCGACCTGCGCCGCCAAGCGTTCTGGTATTCCGGGTACTCGGAGTTTCACGATCGCGATCTCCCGCTCGAGCGCTGGATGTCCGATCCAGTGATAGAGGCACCGGCGCTTCAGTGCGTCGTGGAGCTCGCGCGTGCGGTTCGACGTGAGGATGACAACCGGCCGACGCTCGGCCGTGATGGTTCCGATCTCTGGGATCGTGATCTGGAAATCCGACAGGATCTCGAGGAGGAAGGCCTCGAACTCATCGTCCGCGCGGTCGATCTCGTCGATGAGCAATACGACGCGATCCTCGGCCTCGACGGCCTCGAGGAGAGGCCTGCGGATCAGGAACTCGCGGCCGAAGAGCTCCTGTTCGTCGACAGTGCCCTCCTGCGCAGCACGGATGTGCAGAAGCTGCCGCGAGTAATTCCACTCGTAGACCGCGTGGGCCACATCGAGTCCCTCATAGCACTGGAGCCGAATCAGGCGAGCATTGAGCGCCCGCGCGATCGCCTTCGACGCTTCGGTCTTGCCGACGCCGGCTTCGCCTTCGAGCAGTACTGGCTTTTCGAGCCGAAGCGCCAGGAAGAGCGCGGTCGCGAGACCGCGATCCGGCAGGTACGCCGCGTCGTTGAGCGCCGCCTCGAGCTCATCGATGTTGTCGAAGTCCATCCCAATACTCTAAGGGTCGAGGGCTCTGAGGCCGCTCCTGAACGATCGAGGGGCGACCCGAAGATCGCCCCTTTTCCATCGCTCTTCCGTGACGGAAGTCGCTGTCTCGACTACTCAGCCGAGACTCGGCGGTCGCTGCCCGAGTTCGACCGACACCGTTCGGCTCTCGCCGCCGCTCCCGATGACTTCGACGTCGACGACGTCGCCGGGATCCCGCTCCGCAAGAGAAGCCGTCAGGTCTTCGGTCGACGTGATCTCATCTCCGTTGAGACTCACGATGAGATCGCCTTCGCGGAGACCGGCGTCGTCCGCCGGCCCATCCGGGACGACCTCGACGACCAGCGTTCCCCGCGTGCCCGCGGGAAGACCGAGCTGGGATGCGGCCAGATCGGAGTCGACCTGGGCAATCGAGACTCCAAGCCAAGCTCGCTGCTCGGGCGGCTTCGAGAGGATTTCCTCGATTACCGGGATCGCCTGATCGATCGCAATTGCGAATCCGATGTTCTCGGCGAACGCCGCCGACGCACCGGCGGTGTTGATCCCAACGAGTTGGCCGTTCATGTCCACCAGCGCACCACCGGAGTTCCCGGGATTGATGGCGGCGTCGGTTTGAAGGGCACCTTCGAGACGCGCCCCGCCGAGTGGCTCGACCGTGCGCTCCAGTCCGGAGATGATCCCGCGCGTGACGGTCGGGCCGCCGAGACCGAGCGGGAATCCAAGGGCGAGCACCTCGTCGCCGAGGCGGAGTTCTGACGAGCGACCGAGATCGATCGGGTTCAGATCATCGGCCGACACGCGGATGACGGCAAGATCGCGCTCGGGGGCGGTTCCGACAACGACCCCCTCGAGCGGCTGGTTGTGGATGCCATCGTTGAAGACAACGCTGACTTCGGAGGCGCCTTCGACGACGTGATTGTTGGTGAGGATGACTCCGTCAGACGTGTACACGACGCCGGAGCCCTGGCCTCCCAGGCCGCTGAAGCCCTGTACGCGGACGTTCACGACCGACGGGAGGACCTCCTCCACCACGTCCGCCACGGCCGAGTCGGGGGGAGACTGGGCAACGCTCGGGTTTCCGCTCGTTGAATTGCCGCCGGAATCCTGGTCGGCATCCGGATCGGTCGGTTCGTCACCGCTGTCGGAAGATTCATCATCTCCGCCGTCCTCGCTCCCAGCCTGGCCGGATTCGTCCTCACCGGAGCCAGACTCGTCACCCTCGGAGCCCGTCGCTTCGTTTCCGGAATCGGTCCCTTCTTCCGATTCGCCATCGGTGTTCATCTCCGTCGGAGAGGTCTCTTCGGTGGTGGTCGAAGCCGCTTCGTCGGCGGTCGAGTCGACGGTTCCGACCGTGCACGCCGTGGCGAGCAGAGCCACGAATATGAGGACTGCGGCGAGCTTTCGCATCATCAACTCCTAGGGGATCCGGTTGAACCACAGGGCCGAGAACACGCCTCCGATGAGGAAGAGCAGGAGAGCTGCGCCGGCGAAGGCAAAGGTGATCTCCAACTCGTCTTCGTCGAACCCGAGGCTGGACCCGAGACCCGCGTACACACTCGTCAGAGCCTCGTCCGACGGAGCGTCAAAGAACTGGCCGCCTGTCGTCTGAGCAATCTCCGAGAGCGTGTCGTGGTCAGGTGGTACGGGGACTGTTTCACTGAAACCAAAGAGATTTTCGATCTCCACGGTTCCCTCGTCCGTTCCGAGCGCGACCGTGTAGACCGGAACTCCGGCCGACTGGGCGATGCGAGCCGCCTCGGATGGATCGAAGGTGTCCGGCGACGGTTCTCCGTCCGAGAGAAGGAGGACGACGAGAGGTGGTCCGTCTCCGTTCTCCTCGACCGGCTCGCTGTCGGAGGCAAGCTGCACTTCTCCTGCGCCGCCGATGTCAACCGCACGCACGATTGCATCACCGATCGCGGTTCCGCCGTCGGCTTCGAGGGAGTCGATCGCGTCCCGAACGGTTTCGCGGTCGTCGGTCGGTGTGGCGAGAACGTACGCCTCACTCGAGAAGCCGACGACTCCCACTCGGAAGTTGCCCGGCACCTCAAGAAGGAAGGCTTCCGCGGCGTCCTGCGCGGCCGCGAGGCGGTTCGGATCGACATCGTCCGCCAGCATCGAACGCGACGTGTCCATCGCCAGGATGACGGTCGCCTCTTCCTTTGGAATCAGAAGCGTTGCGTGCGGTCTGGCGAGGCCCACGATCAGCGCCGTCAAGGCGGCCAGAAAGAGAATTGGCGGTACAACTCGCCGCCAACCCGGCGAACGGTGAACAACGTTCTCGAGGAGATCGACGTTCGTGAAGCGCATTGCGTAGCGCATCCGACGTCGCTGAACGAGCACGTAGCCAACAACGAGGAGCGGGATCAGGAGGAGGCCCCAGAGGAAAACTGGCCACTGGAACGTGACCCAGTCGAGGCCGATGGATTCGAGGCTCATCGATTGCCCCCATTTCGAAGGTGGCCGGCGAAGTCACGGAGCCAATCACCAGCCGTCGAGAGCACGACGTGGTCGACTCCAGCGGAGCCAAGCTCGCTTGCGATCTCGCGACGTTCTTCCGCAGCCCGGGTTTCAAAGCGTTCTCGAAGCTTCTTGCTTCGTGTGTCCACTCGAATCTGTTTCCCCGTCTCAGGATCGACGAGCCACAGGTCGCCGACGTTCGGCAGAGACTGTTCCCGCGGATCACGAATCTCGACTGCCGTGACGTGATGCCGGTCAGCGAGTTGAAGGAGCGGACGACGCCAGTCACGAGGGCCCCGGAAGTCAGAGACGATGAAGACCAATCCTCGCTGGCGGGCGAGTCGGGCCGATCGAGCCAGTGCCGTCCCGAGAGATGTCGTGGCCGGTCCCTCGACCTTCGCCTCGTCGCGAAGCGTTACCAAAAGACCGAACATGCCGACACGACCCTGCCGGGGAGGGAGCGATCGCTCTTCGTCGTCGCCGAACGTGATGACGGCGAGGCGGTTCGCGCTTCGCGTCGAAAGGTGGCCGACGGCAAGCGCAACACCTTCGGCAACGTCGGCCTTCCGCCGGTCAGCCGTGCCGAACTGCATCGACGGCGACGCATCGAGCAGGAGCCAGGTGGTAACCGCTCGCTCGGCAACATCCACGCGGACGTGGGTTTCGGCGGTCCTCGCAGTCACGCTCCAGTCGATGCGGCGCACGTCGTCGCCGGGCAGATACGGGCGCACCAGCGCAAGCTCCGTGCCGATTCCCGACACGATCGCGCGGTGATCGCCCGCGAGCAACCCCTCGACCCGGCGTCGAACGGTATGATCGAGCGCTCGGAGGGCAGCCTCTGGCATCGGTCCAGGCCCCGGGCGAGCCGGGGTTCGTTTTCTGAGCGAAGCGATCACGCGACGGCTTCCCTGGCCAGGTCAATATGCGGCAGTTCGACCGCGGCAAGAACGCTGTCGAGGATTCCGTCGGCGGTAACCTCCTCGGCCAGCGCCTGATACGTAAGAACAAGCCGATGGCGCAGCACGTCCTTGGCGAGTTCGTAGACGTCCTGGGGAAGGACGTAGTCGCGGCCGCGGATCAGCGCAAGCGCGCGCGCACCGAGCACCAGATTGATGGAGCCACGGGGGCTCGCGCCGTAGGCGATGTAGGGCGCTACGTGGGCAATGCCATAGTCGGCAGGTCGACGGGTTGCAAGCGTCAACGCAACGGCGTACGTCTGAACCTGAGGATCCACGTACACGGCCGCCGTCGTCCGCTGCAAGGCGTGGAGCTCGTCGACTGTCAAGACCTGTCGGAGCGCCGGAGGATCGATGAGCGAACGCTGCACGACAGTGAGCTCGTCGCCGAACGCAGGGTAGTCGACGACAACCTTGAGCATGAAGCGATCGACCTGGGCTTCGGGAAGCGGATACGTTCCCTCGGACTCGATCGGGTTCTGCGTTGCCATCACCAGAAACGGGTCAGGAACTTCGAACGTCTTGGCGCCGATCGTCACCTGCCGCTCCTGCATCACTTCGAGCAGCGCCGACTGCACCTTGGCAGGCGCACGGTTGATCTCATCGGCCAGGAGGAAGTTGCAGAACACCGGACCGAGTTCAGTGTCGAATGACTCTGCGTTCGGCTTGTAGATGCGCGTCCCGACGAGGTCCGAGGGGACGAGATCAGGGGTGAACTGCACCCGGTGGAACGTTCCGCCGAGCACCTCGGCGAGCGTCTTCACCGTGAGCGTCTTCGCGAGTCCAGGAACACCCTCGATGAGCAGGTGGCCACCCGCAAGCAGCGCGACGAGAACGCGCTCGAGCATCGGTTCTTGCCCCACGATGACTCGCTTGAGCTCGAAGAGTGCGTTCTCGAGCTTCGCGTTCACGTCTGCCGGGTTGAGGGTGGTTTGAGGTGAGGTCGCGGCGCCGGTCTCTTCTTCGATCGCTGCGGATGTCTCGGCCGCCGCGGTTGCCGGAAGCTCTTCCGTCGGGGCTCCGGCGTCGATCGTGGGCGACTCAGGCTCCGACGCCGGGAGTTCGTTTTTCTGACTCGGGAAGACGTTGTCGGTCACAGAAGTGGCTCCTTTCATCACTGCGACCGAGTGAAGCAGAGCGAGATAAAAACGAGTTAAAGCCGGGGTCAGGTCT
>CAYTCZ010000018.1:27347-40780 GCA_964436315.1 uncultured Gaiellales bacterium
CTACCCGCTGAAGCGCATCGTGCGGTCGTCGTCAGCCAGGGCCAGAGCAAGACCGTCTTCGTCGACCGAAAACGAGACGACATCGGCCAGCAGAGCAAGGTAGAGGTCATAGAGCGACTCGGGCCCACACTCAGCGAGAGTGGTTTGCCCGAGCACGATCGTCAGACTCTCTCCATCCACCTCGTAGGTACCGGCTGCACGATTGCAGTCGGCCTGAACCGCCACAGAGCCATCCTGGTCGAAGAGGACGCCGTAATCCACGGGGTTCGGCGGAGTGACGGCGTCACCTTGCTCGTCGTCCAAGCTCTCCCAAATCCAGGTGATGTCGACAACGTCCTCGTCGAAGTTCGCGGATTCTCCGTCGTTTCCACAGCCAGCGAGCGCGAGCACGAGGATGGCTCCCAGCACGATAGTCACCGCACTGGGAGCCAAACCGCGCTTCATCAGTCGCGAGCGAGGTACGCGAGCACTTCCTTCTCGTGGTCGATGTAGTGATCACCGCTCACGTCGATCACGACGCGATCGATGGTCCCGCCCCTGAACGGATACGGGGCGCGATAGTCGGACGACACAGGCGAGGCGCTGTCGCGTCCGACACAGAGCCCGTCGCCCGTGAGGGCGAGATTCCCCGGTTGAGTCATCATCTCCATGCTTCCCACGGGCTCCGTGTCAACGTAGAGAGTCAGCGTTCCAAGCGCACTCAACGTCTCCAGATCCTCGCCCGTCTTTACGAACTCCGCAGTGAACACGTGAGTACCAGTCGGGATATCGATGTCAGAAGTCACCTTCTGATGCTTCTCCCCCAGCCAGTTGTACATGTAGTGCAGGCGCCCGCCTTGCACGTACAGGCTGTGGCCGCCGGGAACGCCGCCGTGCGCAAAGATGACTCCTTCGGCGTCTGTACCGTCGATCGTTACGCCTGCGGCGATCGTAAATGAGCGACGTCGCGTGTTGACGGCGACCGACTCGGGGACGTCGGCCGTGTCTGGATAGTAGATGTATTGCGCGCGCGGCTCGGTCGGCTGCGGACGCGGTGTGGCAAAGATCTCGAGCGGCGTGCGGTCGTCGAGAGGTAGACCCTTGTATACCCCGGCGCTGAAGAACCAGAGCCCTTTGAGTTCCTCGAGAAGCGCCGGGTTGTCAGCAGCGACGTTGCGAGTCTGCGACGGATCCTCGCGGAGGTTGTAGAGCTCCCATTCGTCTTTTTCGAACTTGCTCCAGCCGGAGATCGGCGGATGGAGCGTATTCGCGAGCCAACCGTTGTGGTAGATGGCCCGCATACCGAGCATCGAGTAGAACTGCGTCTCACGCTCTGGGACGTCGGGATCCGTCAACGAGGCCGCAAAGCTCTCGCCCTCGATCGGGGTTTGCGTGTAGCCCTTGAGCACGTCCGGCGGTTCGACTCCCAGCAGCTCGTACAGGGTTGGAACGATGTCGACCGCGTGCTGGTACTGGCGGCGAACCTCGCCACGGGCGCTGATCCCTTCGGGCCAGGAGACGATGCACATGTCGGCCGTCCCGCCCTCGTAGCCGGCAAAGCGCTTCCAGTAGGGGAACGGCGTGTCGAAGGCCCAGGCCCAGCCGCTGTTGTAGTGGTTGTAGGACGTGGGGCCGCCGAGTGCGTCCAGGTGCTTCAGGTTCTCTTCGATGCTGTCGGGGACGTTGTTGAAGAACTTGTTCTCGTTGAACGATCCGTTGGGTCCCCCTTCCGCACTCGAGCCGTTGTCCGAGACGACGACCACGATCGTGTTCTCGAGCTGACCCGACTCCTCGAGGTAGTCGATGAGCCGACCGATCTCGTGGTCGGTGTAGCTGACGAAGCCCGCGAACACCTCTGCCATGCGGACGAAGAGCGTCTTCTCGTCCTCTGTGAGCGAGTCCCAGGGGCGCACGAAGTCGAGCTGCGGCCATGGTTGACCGTCGGGACCGGTGATGCCGTCCGGCTCACTATGCGGATTGATGGGAGAGAGCTCGACGTCGTCGGGAAGGAGACCGAGCTCCTTCTGCCGGGCGAGGATCGTCTCGCGAATCGCCTCATAGCCCTCATCGAACCGGCCCTTGTACCTGTCGGCCCACTCCTTGAAGACGTGGTGTGGAGCGTGCCCACAGCCAGGGCAGAAGTACATGAACCACGGCTTGTCCGGGTTCACCGCCTTGGCGTCGCGAATGAACCGAACTGCTTTGTCGGCGAGGTCGGCCGAGAGGTGGTAGCCCTCGTCCGGCTGGGCCGGTTGCTCGACCGGGTGGTTGTCGTACGTCAGGTCTGGATACCACTGGTTCGTCTCGCCGCCGAGGAATCCGTAGAAGCGCTCGAACCCACGTCCGAGTGGCCAGCGGGCTTTCCAAGCAGACATGTCCGTCTCTTCACCGGGCGTGAGATGCCACTTGCCGATGGCGTACGTGTTCCAGCCGCGCTCGCCGAGGACCTCCGAGATCAGACCGTTTTCGAAGGGGATTCGCGCAGAGAAACCCGGAAACCCGGCTGAGGCCTCGGTGATACACGCCATGTTGTTGCTCGTCGCATTCCGCCCGTTCAGGAGGCTCGAGCGCGTTGGCGAGCACAGGGCCGTCGTATGGAAGTTCGCGTACCGCAATCCCGCATCCGCGATGCGCCGCATTGCTGGAGTCTCGATCGGTCCGCCGAAGACGTCCATTGCGCCGTAGCCGACGTCGTCCCAGACGATCATGAGAACATTTGGCGCTCCCTCGGGCGCCTTGGGCTGGACATACGGTTCCCAGTCAGGGACGGAGTCCCGAATGTCGACGTTGACTACTCCCTTGAACTCAGCCGCCATGCGGTCGCTCTCCTTTCGCTCGGTTGGCGACAGCATTATTCGCATCCGCGGCCTCGATGAGCGTCAACAAGGCCATGAGGAGCCGCAACAGCGCCGTTTACCGAGGTTAAAACGCCTTAACCTCGGCTCAAACTGTTGAGGCCTACGCTGAGTTTGTGCGGGTCTTGGTGGCGGAAGACGAGCGCGGGCTGGCGGACGCAATTGCCATCGGCCTTGAGCGCGAGGGATACGCGGTGGATGTGGCCTACGACGGCGAAGACGCCTTCGTCAAGGCCCGGGTCTACCCGTATGACCTCCTGTGCCTCGACATCAGCATGCCGGGGATGGACGGCCGGGAACTGACGCGGCGCCTCCGCTCGGAGTCGGACGAGGACGGCGCACAGCCAAGGATTCTCTTCCTGACGGCGAACGACGGAATCGAGGACCGAATTGGCGGTCTCGACGACGGCGCTGACGACTATCTGACGAAGCCTTTCGATTTCGGCGAACTCACGGCCCGAGTACGCGCTTTGCTTCGCCGTGACGCGGCGGGCGTGGCGACCGCCGCCCTCACAGTCGGCCAACTCGCCCTTGACACCGCATCAGGTACCGCGTCCAGGGCCGGGCTGGAGCTTGCACTCACGCCGAAGGAGTTCGCGCTCCTCCGATATTTCATGCTGCACCCCGGGGAGGTGCTCTCCGAAGGAACGCTCCTCTCCCACGTCTGGGACGAAAACGCAGACCCGGCGACAAAGACGGTGCGCGTGACGGTGATGAACCTTCGACGCAAACTCGAAGCGTCGGGCGAGCCTAATCCCATCGAGACCGTCGTCGGATCCGGCTACCGGCTCAAGCAGAGCGGATGAGCGTTCCCGACTGGGCGCGATCGATCAGGTTTCGGCTCACGGTTCTCTATTCGAGCCTGATTTTCGCCATCTCGGTGCTCCTGGTTGCCGGGCTCTACTTCGGCCTCTCCCAGACCCTCAAGGGCGATGACCTTGCCGGGAGTGCCGCGATCACCCGCGTCGTGCGCAGCGAGACCGGCGAGTTGGTCCCGGTGCAGACGCTCGTCTTCTCCGAGATCCGAGACTTCGAGGAGAACGTCGATCAGAAGACGCTCTCGAACCTGCGCTTCTTCTCGTTCGCGGCACTGGGCGGGCTCTTCCTGATCAGCGTTGGTACGGGCTGGGCAGTCTCGGGTCGAGTTCTGCGACCGGTGGGCCAGATCACCGGCGTCGCGCGCGACATACAGGCGTCGAACCTCTCGAGACGCATCGAGCTGGACGGTCCGAGGGACGAGTTGAAAGACCTCGCTGACACGTTCGATGAAATGCTCGGTCGGATCAATTCGGCGTTCTCCGCCCAGCGCCGGTTTATCGCGGACGCATCACACGAGCTCCGAAACCCTTTGGCAATCATCCGGACGAACCTCGATGTTGCTCTCTCCGATCCAGACGCGACGGCGGAAGAGCTGCGCGAACACGCTCGCGTGGCTCGTGGAGCGAGTGACCGGATGGCCCGACTCGTCGACGATCTTCTCGCGCTCGCCAGACTCGAGACTCCGACCTTCGCGAACGAGTCGGTCGATGTCGCCGCCGTGGCGGCAGAGGCCGGCAACGAATACGTGGCGCTCGCCGCTCAGAAAGACGTTCACCTCGAGCGGGCCCTAGAGGCCGATCTACGGGTTCACGGAGATCGGGACGCGCTGAAGCGCGCGGTAGCGAACCTCTTAGACAATGCCGTCCGCCACGCGCCCGAGGGCTCCACGATCGAGCTGACCGCACGACGGACGAATGGCAACGTCCGCGTGGGAGTTGCCGACCTCGGCCCAGGTCTTTCGGATGAAGACCAGAAGCACGTGTTCGAGCGGTTCTGGCGCGCGGACTCTTCTCGGTCACGCCAACACGGCGGCACCGGACTGGGTCTTGCGATCGTGAAGCGGATTGCCGAGTCGCACGGGGGCGACGCGGAGGTCGTATCGGAACTAGGCAACGGCGCCAGGTTCGAAATCGTTTTGCCGAGCGCGAAGTCGCTCGGTTCGCACTCCACGCTCAGCTCGGTAGACGAGACCGAGAAGACCGCAGCCCTCGGTCTCTCGGAGTCCTAGGAGCTAGCGTTAGCCCTGCTCCTGTAAGCAACCACGGTGAAGTCCGCAACCAGCGCCTCGATCTGCCGCGACCATTCGCGACCGTCGGAAAGCCCGCCGTGGAGCAGCACGACGAGCGGTCCGGCACCGGATCGCTCGAACGCGATCTCGAGGCCTTCGAACTCAATCCGATCCATCGCGAACACCCTCGCTTGGATGGCCAAATCATGGCCCTGTTTCGATTGGATTGTTGCATCGGCAACGAGCCTCTTCGATCTGCCCTCGAGCGAGTGGCTGATCGTGACCCCGATCGCAACGGGCTCGTCCTTCAGACGTTAGCGTTGACAGACGAGTCGATTGCTACTAGACATCGACTCGACCGGTCGTCGGAAGGGCGGACGGGACCCGAGTACCGGCAGGAGGGGATTGAACATGGCGCTGGAGATCAAGATTCTCGATCTGATCGACATTGAGCTCGAATCGAGTTTCCTTGTCCTTGGTCGCAACATGGGAATCACGACGAGAGTTCCGACCTGGGGGTATCTGATCCTCGGCGGGGACGATCCGATCCTCGTCGATACCGGGGCCTCACACCCGACGATTATGGAGCGCCTCGGGATGACAGGCTACGTCACCGAGGAGCAACAACTCGAGAACCAACTGGCCAAACACGGTGTGAAGCCGTCAGACGTGCGCTACGTAATGCACACGCACCACCACATCGACCATGCAGGCCAAGACGACAAGTTCCCCATGTCAACGACTCTGATCGTGAACCGACGCGAGCTCGAGTACTCGGCGTCTGGACTCATGGGCGGTCAGTACCCGCCCGAGTACGTCAAGCACCACATCGATCGACTCCATACACCGGGCGCGATGCGGCTTCTGGATCTGGAGCTCTCAGGCCCCGATGAGATCATCCCGGGCCTTGTTTGCGAGTCGGCGGGGGGACATACGGAGGGCTCGATGAACATCAACGTCGAGACGCCCGAGGGCATCGCCTGCATCTGCGGCGATGTGATCTACGACATCCAAAACCAGGTGATCGAGCCGACGTATCAAGTGAACGACTACGAGCCTCAGCCAACAGGCAACCACGGGACGACGAAGCGCGAGGAGAAGGCTGCGGTGAAGCGGGCTCTGAACTCCGGGACCTTCATCCTCCCGATCCACGACTATCCGGCACGTGTCGACCACGGACGGGTGACCTCGCGTCTGAAGGAATCGGTACCGGGTCCAGAGACTCCGGTCGACCACAAGACGGTTCGGGAGTCAGGTGTCGTCGCCGGCGTCGGGCACCCGGTGAGCGCCTAGCGGTCGCCGAATTTGCGAACACACCGGTTCGAGGGGCGGGTGTGCCTGGTTACCGGGGCCGGTCGTGGCATCGGCCGCGGCATTGCTCTCGCACTCGCCGAGGAGGGCGGGTCGGTCGGCCTCGTCGCACGATCCGAGGATCAGTGCGGAGCGGTGCAAGAAGAGATCGGCGAGAATGCCCTCGCACTCCCTACAGACGTTCGAGACTTCGCCGCGTGCCAGGAAGCCATTGCTGCGGTCAGCGCGCGATTCGGCAGCCCAACGGTTCTGATCAACGCTGCTGGTGTCTCGCCTGTTCGTCAGCGAGCGGAGAAGCACGACGTCGACGCATGGCACGAGATAACCGACGTCAATCTCACGGGTGCGTACCACATGACCCGCGCCGCAGCGCCACAGCTCCTCGACGAGGGCGGCGCAGTGGTGATGGTCGCGAGCACCACGGCACTCGCGGCCAGCCCGCGCCTGGCGGCCTACGGTGCGTCGAAGGCCGGCCTGGTGCAACTTTCGAAGACGCTCGCGCGTGAATGGGCTGATAGGGGCGTTCGTGTCAACGCCGTCTGTCCTGGGTACGTCGAGACGGACATGAGCCGCGAGCTCCTCTCAATCGAACGCCTTCGGAATGAGGTCCTTGCCGAAACACCGCTTGGTCGAATCGGAACGATTGCCGAAGTGGTAAAGCCCACCCTCTTCCTGGCTTCGGACGAAGCGTCCTATGTGACCGGTGCCGTTCTTGCTGTCGACGGTGGAATGGCGGCGTGACAGCGACCGGCCACGCTCTAGACGAGCACCGTTCATCGCCGACTGGAGACGGCCCACCACGCCTCCGTCCGTACTCCACCGGCATGGCACAAGCTCGACCACTCAAAACCGACCGCCCTTACCTACCTCCCCACCCAGTGGGTGGGGTAGGCTCCACCCACCACCCAAGTCCGAGCGTATCGGCTTTCGCCGCGCCACTCTTCAACGCTTCGTGCCGAATCCGTAGAACTTCTGAAAGGTGTCTCGTTGAGAGTGACTCTCGGCCTGGGACGTGACGGATGAGCGAGATTACGTACCTCGAGGCAATTCGGTCCGGTCTCGCTGACGCACTGCGGGCGGACGAGCGGGTGTTCCTCATGGGAGAGGACATCGGCCACTTCGGCGGTGCCTTTGGCGTGACAAAGGGTCTGCTCGACGAGTTCGGGACCGAGCGGATCATCGACACACCGATAAGCGAGGAGGGGTTTGTCGGCGCCGGGATCGGAGCCGCTTGGATGGGCGAGCGACCAATCGTCGAGCTCCAGTTCGCCGACTTCATTTCCTGTCCGTTCGACGCAATCGTGACGCTGGCAGCGAAAACCCACTGGCGCTCGGGAATCAAGATTCCGCTCGTCATCCGAGCTCCGTCAGGGGGTGGCATCCGTGGCGGGCCCTTTCACGCCTCGAGTCCGGAGGGGTGGTTCGTCGGGACCGCCGGGCTCAAAGTCGTCTGCCCCGGAACCGTCCAAGACGCATACGGACTCCTGCGAGCAGCCGTCGAGGATGAAGACCCAGTCCTCTTCTTCGAGCACAAAGGGCTCTATCGCCGTCTAAAAGACGATCATCCAGGCCGCGAGCATCGAACTCCGATCGGGCGGGCTCAGGTGGTCCGACAGGGGCAGGACGCCACGGTCGTCACCTACGGCTCGGGAGTCGATCTGGCACTCCGCGCTTTGAACGGACTCGACGTCGAAGTCGTCGACCTTCGCACTGTGTGGCCGCTCGATGAGCAGGCCGTGCTCGAATCGATCGAGAAGACCTCACGCGTTCTCGTGGTCCAGGAGGCTGCCCGTTCGATTGGCGTCGCGGGCCAGATCCTCTCGCTGGTAGCCCGAAGCGCCTTCGAACTTCTCGACGCACCCCCCGCCCTCCTCGCACCGCCGGACACACCCGTGCCGTTCGCGCCGGAACTCGAGGATGCATATCTCCCGTCCGTCGAATCCGTGAGGGAGAAGCTGGAGGATCTCCTTGAGTACTGAGCAGGCCATTGCCCCGGCAGTTGACGCTCGCGAGGTCCCGACCGAGACGAGGCTGCAGCTGTTCCACTTGATGCTCCTGCAACGCCTCGCCGAGGACCGCATCATGGCCCTCTACCGGCAGGGACGAATCCCCGGCAGCGTCTACACCGGAAACGGTCAGGAAGCGGTCGCCGCAGGAGCAGGGCTCGCCCTCGGGCGTGATGACGTCGTCGCACCTCTCAATCGGGAGCAGGCATGCCACTATGCTCGCGGCGTTCCGGTCGCCGCGGTCTTCCGCAACTTCTTTGGCCGCGCTAACTCGCCGACTTTCGGGCGAGACGGGAACATGCACTTTGGCTACCCGGCGAATGGCGTCTTCCCGCTCGTCTCGATGCTCGGCGACCTCGTCCCGCTCACAGTTGGGGCAGCCCTCGCCTTCAAGCGTCGAGGTGAAGCTCGGGTGGCGATGACCTTCATCGGTGATGGTCAGTTCTCCGCCGGCGACGTCCACGAAGGGTTAAATCTCGCCGGGGTGCTGGAGGTACCGGCCGTTTTCGTCGTCCAATCGAATCAGTACGCGTACTCGACCCCGACGGCCCGGCAGATGGTGAACACGAACATCGCCGAGCGACTGGAGGGAGGTTGGAGCATTCCTTGCGCGCGGATTGACGGAACCGATGCGATTCTCGTGTACACGACCGTTCGCGCCGCGATCGAACGCGCCCGATCCGAACTTGGACCCCAGGCTGTCGAGGCGCTAACGCTGCGTGGACACGGTCACGCTGCGCACGACGACGCGAGCTACGTTCCAACCGAGCTCCGGGAGCAGTTTGCTGATCCCATCGAGCGTCTCGCCGCGAGACTCCATGAAGACGGGCTGAGCGAACCCGAAATTGAAGCCCTGCGTGAGCGGGCGGCCGACGAGGTCGCAGCGGGACTCGCTGAGGCCGAGGCATCTCCGGCACCCGATGCCTCGACACTCGAGCACGGCGTATACGCGAACGAACCGTGATCGATTTCGAGATACCAGCCGAGGTTGCCGACTTCGCGGAGCGGACGAAGGATTTCGTCCGCGACGTCGTTATCCCGACCGAGCCCCGAGAGCTGACCGAGCAGCTACGCCTGGAACTCCAGCAGTCGGCCCGAGACGCCAACGTGTTCGCGCCACACGTGCCAAGAGAGTTCGGTGGCCATGGGCTCGATATCCGTGCCTGGAGCGTCGTATTCGAAGAGGCTGGGTATAGCCTGCTCGGTCCGTTGGCGCTCAATTGCGCCGCGCCGGACGAAGGCAACATGCGACTTCTCGAGGTTGTCGCGACCGATGCTCAGAAGGAGAAGTACCTGCGTCCGCTCGCGGCCGGGCAAGTGCGCTCGTGCTTTGCGATGTCAGAGCCTCCTCCGGGAGCCGGCTCAGATCCTTCCCTACTGGCGACTCGAGCCGAGCAGATCGACGGGGGCTGGCGAATAAATGGTCAGAAGAAGTTCATTACGGGAGCAGAAGGCGCTGCGTTCGCGATTTGCATGGCTCGGACCGGACAGGAGCTAAAGGGCGCCGAGGGAGCAACCATGTTCTTCGTGTCGGCCGACAATCCGGGCATGCGAATCGATCGATTGATCGAAACCAGCGACGGTCTGGCAATCGGTGGCCATGCCGAGGTGTCGTTTACCGACTGCGAGGTCTCCGACGATGCAGTCCTCGGCGAGGTAGGACTCGGATTTCGCTACGCACAGGTTCGGCTCGGGCCGGCACGCCTGACGCACTGCATGCGGTGGCTGGGAATTGCGCGCCGAGCGCTCGACATCGCCCTCGACTACGCAGCCGAGCGAGAGGCCTTCGGCGCACGGCTCGACGAGCTAGGGATGACGCAACAGCTGGTGGCCGACTCGGTCATCGATCTCGAGACGAGTCGCTCGCTCATCCGCTACGTCGCCTGGATGCTCGACATCGGCCAGCATGGGCGTCATGAGTCATCCATTGCCAAGGTTCATGTGGCCGAGGCTGTGAACCGGATCGTCGACCGAGCCATCCAGATCTGTGGAGGCCACGGCGTCTCGGAGGACGAGAAGCTCATTCGCTATCTGAACGAAGTCCGGCCGTTTCGAATCTACGATGGCCCATCCGAAACCCACCGCTGGGCAATCGCACGGCGCGCGGCCCGCCGGCGGGCTGCAGAACGAGAGGCTTGACCCAACACGAAGTCGTCGAGACGCGAGAGCAGGCCGCAGGCCTCGAATCAGCGCCGCTGCTGATACTTGACTTGGTCGAGGAGTTTCTCGACGACCATGGGCTGGGCGCGGGGCCAATCACCGCTCGACGACTCGGCGAGGGAAACTCCAACATCACGTACCTGATCGAACGCTCGAGCCGACAGTTCGTGCTCCGACGACCGCCACGTCCTCCGCTTCCGCCGTCTGCCCACGACATGCTGCGTGAGGCGCGCGTGCAGAGAGCTCTTCACGCTGCGGGAGCCCGCGTCCCGCGCATCCTCGCCGTCTGTGACGACCAGGCTCTCCTGGGCGTCCCGTTCTACGTCCTCGAGTACCTCCCAGGCGTGGTACTCACCAACGAGATTCCTACGAACTTCGACGCCGCTGATCGCCGCGCCGTCGGGAGCGAGCTCGTAGAGGCGCTCGTGGAGATCCACTCGGTCGACTGGCGTTCGGCGGGACTCGAGGACTTCGGGCGCCCGACCGGTTACCTGGAGCGTCAGATCCGCCGCTTCTCGAGTCTGTGGGAGGTCAACGCCACAAGAGAGCTCCCGCAGGTCAACGAGGTCGCGAACTGGCTCGAGCGCAATCGGCCCGATTCCCCAGACACCACGGTGGTTCACGGCGACTACCGGCTTGGCAACGTTCTCTTTGCCTCCGAGAGCCCCACCCACCTCGTCGCGGTCTTCGACTGGGAGCTCTCGACTCTCGGTGACCCGCTCGCCGATGTCGGCTACCTCTCGGCGACATATACGGACTTGACCTCACCACGAACGCCGCTCGAGCTGTCTCCGATCACCGGTGAATCGGGTTTCCCGTCTCGGCAGAGCCTCGTGGCCGAGTACGAGAATCGATCAGGGCGGTCGGCCGAACAACTCTCCTGGTACGAGGCTCTCGCTCTCTGGAAGGCGGCCGTCTTTTGTGAGGCGATCTACGGCCGATGGCTCCGCGGAGAGAAGGCCGGAGAGGATCCGTTTGCGAGCTCCCTCGGGGAGGGAGTCCCGCAGCTCCTTCGAGCGGCGGAGAGGGCGGCTGCCAGATGAAAGGCCTCCTCATCGACTACGGCGGCGTTCTCACGACAAGCGTGCTCGACGCGTTCCGCGAGTTCTGCGACGTCGAGGGCCTCGACCCCGACGCCATTCTCAGCCTCTACCTCGAAGACGCGATCGCAATCGCTGAGCTCCACGGGCTCGAGACCGGCATCCTGCCGGAGAGAGAGTTCGAGCTCGCTTTGGCGCGTCGACTTGGGCTCGCGTCGAGTGAGAATCTTCTCGGTCGCGTGTTCGCCGGCCTGTCTCCCGAGCCGCTTCTCATCGAGGCGGTCCGACGGCTTCGCGGCGCGGGATTCCGGACTTGTCTTCTTTCGAACTCGTGGGGCTTCGACTTCTACGACCGCGAGCTTTTTCCCGAGCTCTTCGACGCCGTCGTCCTCTCAGGCGAGGTTGGAATTCGAAAGCCTGACCGGGAGATCTTTGATCTCGCACGAGACCGAATCGGGCTCGACTCGGCGGACTGCGTGTTCGTCGACGACCTCCCCTGGAATTGCTCCGCCGCCGAGGAGCTGGGCTTTCGGGCAATCCGGCATCGCGAGGCAGCCGAGACCGTGGCTGCGCTCGAGCGCGAGTTCGCCTGTAGGCTGACCGATTGATCGTGAGCTCAGCGACCGCCGACATCGGACTCATCGGTCTCGCCGTCATGGGACAAAACCTCGTCCTCAATATGGACGACCACGGCTACACGGTCGCGGTCTTCAATCGCACCACCGAACGAGTCGACGAGTTCCTCGAAGGACCGGCCGCCGGGAGGAACGTCATCGGGACGCACACGATTGAGGAACTCATTTCACAGTTGAAGAAGCCGCGGCGTGTGATGCTGATGGTGCGCGCCGGCGACGCGACCGACGCAACGATCGCTGAGCTACGACCTCATCTCGAGCCAGGCGACATCGTGATCGACGGGGGAAATGCCAACTACGAAGACTCGATTCGGCGGACACGCGACATGGCGGAGGCCGGCCTCCTGTTTATCGGTGCCGGTGTCTCAGGCGGGGAGGAAGGGGCTCGTCACGGTCCGTCGATCATGCCGGGTGGCGCACCGGACGCTTGGCCACATGTGAAAGAGATTTTCCAGTCGATCGCAGCCAAGGTCGACGACGGGACGCCGTGCTGTGACTGGGTCGGGACTGATGGCGCTGGGCACTTCGTGAAGATGGTTCACAACGGCATCGAGTACGGCGACATGCAGCTCATTGCCGAGGCCTATCACCTCCTCCGATCTGGTCTCGGCCTCGGCCACGACGAGCTCCACGACGTTTTCTCCGAGTGGAACGAAGGGAAGCTCGATTCGTATCTCATCGAAATTTCGCGAGACATCATGAACTTCCAAGACGAGGACGGAGAGCCGCTCCTCGAGAAGATCCTCGACGCTGCGGGTCAGAAGGGGACCGGGAAGTGGACGGCGATCTCTTCGCTCGATCTTGGGATGCCTGTGACACTCGTCTCCGAGGCCGTGTATGCCCGCATACTCTCGGCCTTGAAGGACGAGCGCGTCAGGGCAGCAGCGGTCCTTGACGGACCGGGACCGACGACGATCGACCCGAGCAACCGCGACGAGTTCATCGCCGACGTTCGCGACGCCCTGTATGCCTCGAAGATCATCTCGTACGCACAGGGATTCATGCTCTTTCGCGAGGCGGCTTCCGAGTACGAATGGGATCTCGACTACGGTGACATCGCCCTTATGTGGCGCGGCGGGTGCATTATCAGATCCGCGTTCCTCGGAAAGATTCACGCCGCGTACCAGGCAAGGCCCGAGCTTCCGAACCTGCTGCTTGATGACTACTTCAAGAGCGAGATCGATTCGGCACAGGGGGGCTGGCGCCACGTGATCGCAACCGCAGTGTCGATCGGGATTCCCGTTCCCGCCTATTCGACCGCGCTTGCCTTTTACGACGGCTATCGGAGCGAGCGGCTTCCAGCGAACTTGATCCAAGCGCAACGGGATTTCTTCGGCGCGCATACCTATGAACGTCTCGATCAGCCGCGCGGTGAGTTCTTCCATACGAACTGGACCGGC
>CAYTCZ010000019.1:0-17574 GCA_964436315.1 uncultured Gaiellales bacterium
GCGTTCATATTGACCTGAAATATGGACGCGACCGAGGACAACGCTTCACGGCGTACAGCGCGGCCCGGAGACACAGGGTTCATTGTGAAACGAGTTCTAAGAGCCATAGGTATTCAAGCCGGCAAGGAACTGCTCGACCGCCGCCGCAAACTCCTCAGGCATCTGATCCGGAAGCGGCACCATGCCGCCGTCGAGTTCGACGACCCGCGCATCGGGAAGCGCCGACCGGAGTCTCGACAGGCTTCCGAAGGAGTGGGGGTCATCGGTCGCTCCGATGAGGAGAACCGGGCACGCAATCAGCGGGACACGCTCCGCGCTCGGGTACCGAGCGACGATCCGATGAGCTTCGGCCGCTAGGTCGCCGGCCTTGAGACAGTCGACGATGAACCGCTCGAGCAGTTCGTGATCGGAAGGGTAGAAGGGCGCGCGCAGTCGCCAGAGCTCCTGCAGGTGGGAGCCGTCCAGCGCTCGATCGACCTCGTCGACGACAGCTCGACGGCTGGAATGGGCAAGCCGCTCGTCCTCGCTGAAGAGCGCCATCGCGGAGAGCACGATCGCACTGACACGTTCGGGCCGAGCAACCGCAATCTCCGTGGCGATGTACGCGCCAGTGTGATGTCCGACGACCGCAGCTTGCTCGATACGCAACGCGTCGAGTAACTCGACCGCCGCCTCGGCCCATCGCTCGATGGAGTTCTGCCCCTCCCGTAGTCGAGAGGAATCGCCGAACCCGATCGTGTCCATCGCGATCGCACGCCGGTGGCGCCCCAAGAGCGGGAGTACATCGCGGTACTCGTCCCACGAGCGCGGCGTCTGGTGGAGCAGAAGCACGTTCTCGCCTGTGCCGGCGATTGCACAGTGCACGACGCCGGAGGGAATCTGAACGAAGCGCCGCTCGACCTGCACCTTCATTTGCCCGAGGCTCTCCCGCTCGCCACGAACTTCCTGAAGTCGTCAACAGCTCCGTCCGGCGCAAGCGAGAACGCCGGTCCACGGCTCGGGCCCAGGCCGGTCAGCGTCCGCAGCTTCACCGCAACTTCCGTCTGTTTCAGGCCAACGGCGACGCAGTTGACGACCGGCGCATGGCCGACGCTATGCCCGTGTTCCCGTGCAAACAGAAGCCCCGGAAGGCCACCCGCCAGAACGATCACGTCGGCGCCGTCGTCGACAGGTGGACGCACTAGTTCGTCGAGCCGGGCGCGCAGACTTTGGTAGGCGTCGGCATCGCCTGCAAACGCGGGCTCGAAGTCCTCGACCGACAGTCCAAGCCCGACGACATGGGTGATCCGGCTATTAAGGCCATACAGATCCGCCTGCTCCAGATGCCAACGCTCGAACACAGCGTCGATCGTGACGAGAGCGATGTGCCGACCCAGCTGAGCAGCCCAATGGAGGGAGCTCTCCCCGAGTCCCACGACGGGGATCTCGACCGCAGACCGCGCCTCGTAGAGCCCTGGATCCTGAAAGTGCCCCATGGCATAGGCGTCGTATCCCTCCTCGGCAGCTTGGAGTGCGTTATCGATCGCCAGCGCCGCGCATCGAAACTCGGTAAGCCGTCCAAACCACCGGTCTGGCGGAGTCATGCCGGTAACGACAACCTCGGTGCCCGAGTCGGCAATCTCGTTGAGATAGGAAGACAGCCGCTCGAGATACGAGCGGTTCTGCTCCGGGTCGACGAAGCTCTGCCACCAAATCCGCATTCAGCTACCTCCTCGCGCTCCCGGCACCGGTATTGCAGGGCATTATCGTGTGTCGCGTGTCAGTGACAGAACAAACATGCACAGCGCCCGACGACGGAAGCGAACTTCGGAACCGTTGATCGAACTCACTGCCCACGAGCGCACGATTCCGACACTCCTCGGGCGCTGCGCCGAGCAGTATGCCGACCGCCCGTGCCTCACGATTGATGAATCGCACGTCACTCACTCCGATCTTCTCGAGGTGGCAGCGAGTTATGCCGGACTGCTCGACGCTGGAGGTGTGAGCCAGGGAGACCGGGTCGCGATCATCTCCGAGAACCGGTTCGAGTTGCTCGCTCTCTTCCTTGGTTGCGCGTGGCGCGGTGCCGTCTTCGTTCCGCTCAACCCCGCCAGCCGCGGAGACGGGCTCGAGCACATGCTCGGCAACGCCGATCCGCGAATCCTCGTCCTAGAGAGTGGACTGCTCGATCGTCTGGCCGGCTTGGAGAGTCCGGCCAAGATCGATCGCATCTGGACGCTCGGGTCCGACGGCGAGGAGAACTCGCCGATCGCGGCGATCGGGGAGGAGAACTCGCCGATCGTGGCTCGAATTGAGCCCTTTCCCGAGCCGCGCGGACCTGCCCCGCCCACGAAGGTTGGACCGGCTGATATCCATGCGATCCTCTACACGTCCGGGACAACCGGGCCATCGAAGGGCGTGATGTGCCCGCAGGCACAGTTCATCCATTGGGGTGTGAACGTGGGTGGGTGGCTCTCGCTAGACGCCGGGGACACTCTGTACACGAGTCTCCCCCTCTTCCACACGAACGCACTCAGCACGTTCATTCAGGCCCTGCTCTTCGGAGCCCACGTCGTCGTGGGGCCACGTTTCTCGGCCTCGAAGTTCTGGCAACGCATGGTCGAGTCACGAGCAACGGTCACGTATCTCCTCGGCACGATGACGTCGATCCTCGCCGCTTGCGATCCATCACCCCTGGAGCGATCGCACCGCATTCGGATCGCACTCGCTCCGGCGACGAGCCCTGAGGCCTGGCAGATCTTTGAGGAACGGTTCGGGATTCACGTGGTCGACGGCCACGGTATGACCGAGACGAACGCGGTCATCGGCCCACGAGGCGGAGAGCAGCGGCCCGGCTGCATGGGCCGCGTGATGCCCGGCTTCGAAGCCCGAGTCGTCGACGAGCAGAGCCGAGACGCTCCTGATGGTGAGGCCGGTGAGCTCGTCATGCGGTCCGAGGATCCGCTCGCGTTTGCTTCGGGCTACTGGCGCATGCCCGACGCGACCGCCGCGGTGTGGCGGAACGGCTGGTTTCACTCAGGCGATCGGGTCCTTCGCGATACGGACGGTTACTTCCGATTCCTGGATCGCCTGAAGGATTCGATCCGACGGCGCGGCGAGAACATCTCGGGGTGGGAGGTCGAACAAGTGCTTCTTCGTCACCCGAACGTCGAGGCGGCAGCTGCGATACCTGTTCCCGCTGAGCTCGGCGAGGACGAGGTCATGGCCGTCGTCGTGCCTTGCCCCGGGCGGGACATCGATCCCGAGGAACTGGTGCGTTTCTGCGAGCCGCTCCTCGCGTACTTTGCGATTCCGCGCTACGTCGACATCGTCGACTCGCTCCCGCTGACCGAGAGCGGAAAGGTACGCAAGGTCGTGCTGCGGGAGCGCGGGGTGACCGAGTTCACCTGGGACCGGGAGGCGGCCGGGATCGAACTGAGCCGTTAGTCGGCTAGGCCAGCTCGCGGTGGAAGTTCCGGATTGCGAAGTCCACCCACTCCGAGTTGTCCCAGTGCTCGTAACGCCTCTGAACCTCAGGGCCGAACTCGGCCGCGATTGTCTCCACGTCCTGCCCATCGCCGATCCGCTCGCGGACGCCGTCGTGGACGAGGACTAAGTAGTCGCGAAGCTCCTGGATGAGCCCGACGTCACCGACCGCGCCGTGCCCGGGAACGACCACCGCGGGCTCGAGCTCCTCGAGGCGGTCAAGCACGCGGAGCCACTCGGGGCCGTTCGAGTCGTCGCCGAACACGATCGGGAAAAATCGGTTCTCGACGAGATCGCCGGTGAACAAAATGCGCTCCGCCGGGAGAAAGACGATCTGATCGCCCCGTGTGTGGGCTCCACCCATGTGTACGAGCTGGACGACTCGTCCGCCGAGGTCGACCTCCGCCCGGTCGGCGTAGACGATGTTTGGATCGACGAGCCGGACTTCGGACAGGATCTCGGCGATCTCCTCACCGAACCCGCTGAACATCTCGATGAACTCTTGGCCGTAGTCGCGTAGATCCGTGCGCTGGGCCTCGTTGTAGACGATAACCGCCTCGGGCTTGAAGCTCTGCGCTCCGTAGGCGTGCTCCGGGTGGAAATGCGTGAGCGTCAGGCAAAGCGGTTTGCCGCCGGCAAGCTTCCGCGCTTCATCCAGAGCGATCTGCCCGTTCCTCGGGCCCATGCCCGTGTCGACGACGAGGACCGCGTCTTCGCCGACCACGATCCCGACATTCGGCACGAGATTGATCCGCTGGTCGGGGATCACGTGGACGCCGGCGGCCAGCTCTTCTGCAGTACCTGCCTGAATCACAATCGTCTGACCCGCTTCGGGTCCGCCCGGTGTCGTCTGGACTTCGTCGGTCATAGCGTCTCCTTCAAACGTCAGCTGGATGCCGCCTCACGGAGCAGGACCAACAATACTCGCCGTGCGACCACCGGGATAGGTGGCGCGTGTTTGAAGGATGGATGGCGGGTGTTTGACAATGTCGATCTCCGATGAAGCGAACCTGGAGGTCCACGAATGGATCGACGCGCGCGAGGCATCGCGGCCTACGCAAGCCAACTCGCCCTGCCCGAGGAGGAAGTCGTCGACTTCTTCAGCGAGCGATTCGGGCCACGATTCACAGAGGAAGCGCTCAACGCGACAGGGGGGAGCGCGTGGGAGGACGACTGCCTGTCGCTGCGCGACCGGAGCCTGATCGTCCTCGCAGCCCTCGTCTCACTCGGCGGCGTCGAGGCGCGGATTCGTCCCCACGTTCGCTGGGCTCTGGAGCATGGTGCGACGTCGGACGAACTCGACGCGGCGATCACGTTGCTCGCGAACTACGTGGGTTTTGCGAGAGCCTCCGTCGGACTCGAGGTCGTGCGTGAGGAGCTTGCGCAGCTCGACGCGGGCTGACGTCACAACTCGCGACCAACGAGACCTGCCACGGAGTCGCGGACTAACGTGACTGACATCGGAACGGCCTCGAGTGCCCCGGTCATGTCGATCTCGCAGGCACCGAGCGTACCAGCGGCTCACCCAGAGAAGGCGGCAGGAAATCCAACCGGATAGGTTCTGCTCATGACCTCGGCGATGGTGAGTTCCTCGCTTGGCTGAGCCGTCGGCAACCGTCTGGCTCGACCGGCTCGGGCGAAGCGAGATCTCGTCTCGTGAACTCGTCGTCCACTACCTCGAGCGAATCGAGGCCGTCAACGACACGCTCAACGCCGTCGTAACACTCGCGGCAGAGAGAGCGCTGATCGAGGCCGAGCAGGCCGACCGAGATCGAGCTGCCGGTGGCGAGAGGCGGCTCCTGGGTCTCCCGATCACGGTGAAGGACGCGCTCGAGACCGAAGGGCTCGTGACGACGGGTGGGTCGGTCGTGCGTGCAACGTTCGTCCCCGACCGTGACGCGACGGTCGTCGCGCGACTGCGCCGGGAAGGAGCGATCGTCATCGCCAAGACCAACCTGCCCGAGTACTCGTGGTCCTACGAGACAGCCAACGTCGTTCAGGGCAGAACGAATAACCCACTGGATCCAAACCGAACCCCCGGAGGTTCGAGCGGCGGCGAGGGGGCAATTCTCGGGGCCGACGCCTCTCCGGTCGGCATCGGAACCGACGGAGGAGGGTCGATCAGGGTGCCGGCTCACTACTGCGGCATCGTCGGTATCCGGCCAACGACGGGGCGGGTTCCCGAGACCGGCTACTGGCCGCCGACCCGATCGACGGGATTCATGGATCTGAACTGCATCGGGCCGCTTTCCCGGTACGTGAAGGATCTCGGCTTGATTCTTCCGATTATTGCCGGGCCCGACTACATCGATCCGTACGTCGCGCCGGTTGGGCTCGACGATTGGCAGATCGTCGAGGTTGGCTCCTTGAATGTCGCGTACTACACGCACGAAGGCACCGCGCCCGTGACCGAGTCGACGGCGAATGCAGTCCACGAAGCCGCAGCGGTCCTCGAAGCTCTCGGCTGCGAGGTGACCGAGAGCACGCCCGAGAACGTCGCGGAGGCAACCGATCTCTTCTTCGAAGTCATGGCTGCCGACGGCGGCGCTCGGGCGCGAGCCGACCTCGAATCAGCGCAGGGCCGTCATACGGAGGAAATGAGCCAGCTCCTCGAGAACCTGAGGCCACTCGCCGTGAGCGCGGCCGAGTTCTTTGAGCTCCGGAGGAGGGTTTTCGACTTCCGGTCGCGCGTGCGTGCGTTCGTCTCGCGATTCGACGCGGTCGTTTGCCCCGTCAATCCCGGATGCGCCCCAACTCATGGTGGGTGGCCCGGAGAGAGCGCCGGCAACAACTCGTATCAAGCCTTCAATCACGTCCACATCTACGCGCTCGCCGGGGTTCCCGTGGTCTCGGTCCCGGTAGGAGAGGAAGACGGCATGCCGATCGGCGTCCAGGTCGTTGCGCGCCCGTTCCGCGAACACGTTGCGCTCGCCGTTGCCGCCGCCCTCGAAGACGACCTGGGGGGGTTCGAGCGCTTCCGCTCCGCCTAGCTCTCGCAGCCTCGACTCACACCGTGGATTTCACGTTTCGCGCCCGGCCACCACGGAAGTCGCTCGCGTCGGTGGTCGCGGAGCTCTGGTGGGCTGAGGGACAAATTCCCTATCGGGCGGATCACCTTCTTCCAATGCCGTACACGACGCTGGCGATCGTGCTCGGCGATCCGTTCACGACGGAATCACCCGTCGCAACGGGCACGGCGCGACTCCGCATCAAACCAGGCTGCACGAAACCACAGGCGATGATTGATCGGAGGTACGAGAAGTGAGCAGAGGTTTCAAGTCATGCGCGATGATCGGCCGGCCAACCGACGAGGTCTGGCGCTGCCGACCCGACTGGGATAGGGCCCCCTGAATGGATGTCGGGGATCGAGGGAACCTCGCCTCCCCGGTGATCGCGGCCGGGATGCGTCGGGTCGACGGCCCGCAGCCAGAACGGCTGAAGGAACTCATCGAGCGGAGCTAGAGACGACGCGCGAGCGGCCCGTCGCCTCAGCGCCAGGCGTACGACTCCACCGCGGCTCAGTCGAACTCAGCCAGGCCTCGAGTCAAGCGAGGGAGAACCGTGGCCAGGCGCCAGGTCGACCGGTGGCCATTTGGCCAGCGGCGCTTTCGGCCGTTGCGGCCGCAGGCCTTCCCCTGGCCGTCGAAGCTTCCGCCCGAGCCACCAGGGAAGATGCATCAGGGCTTCGAGTGGACCCCGGCTGGCGAAGGCGCGCCAGAGCGCGGCGAGAACCAGCGTCACGATGGCGAATCGGCCGACCGACCAGAATGCCGACTCGAACGACTCACGCCGGAGCCACTCGGGCCATTCGGAGAGCACAATCAGATGTGCGACGTAGATGGTGAGAGCAAGCTGTCCTACCGCCACGGCCGGCCAAAAGAGCCTCGGCAGGGCGCGTGCCGCAAGGATGCAGATCCCGACCAGTGCGATCGCAATCCCGGTTGCGGAAAGCACCCACAGCGGCATGCCGTTGTGCGGCTCGAGCGCCGCTAGCTGGCTCCAGTCGGCCTTCGACGAAGGCGTACCGATTCGTCCTTGGAGCAGGTTGTGCGCGGTGAAGCTCAGGGCTGCGAGCACCGACCCAACGACGGCAACTCCGGCGACAACCCGTAGTGAACGGAGGTTCTGTCGTCCGACCAAGATTCCGAGAAACAGCGGCACGACCCAGACCACGGCGGGGTAGGTCCCGGACAGGACAAGATCACGGGCGATATGGCCCGCCTCGTTCCAGTTCGGCATTCCGGGCGCGAACCACTCCGGCCGTTCCTGGCGCGCGATGAGGAGTGTGATCGGACCGAGCAACGCGAACGACCCGGCCAGGACGAGCAGAACCCGGTCCGAGAGCCACAGAGTGACGACCGCAATGAGGAAGAAGAAGGCGTAGAAGTGGAGAATCACCGCGACGGGGTGGGGCAAGGTCGCCAGGGCGAGGCCGGCCGGCAGCAGCACGAGCGCACGCCAGCCGAGTCGCGCGACCGTTCCACGCAGCCGGTCTCGCGTTCGGTCACCGGCGAGCAGAGAGATGCCGATTCCAGCTACGACGACGAACAGGATCGCGGCGCGTCCGTGCGGCAGCCGATAGGCGGCTCCCAGCGCACCGAAGCCGTCCATCCTGACCGGCCCGATATGCACCATCACCATCCCGAGAATCGCAATCGCGCGCGCGAGATCGATGCCGCGAATGCGAGAGTCGACTGGCCTGCTTGACGGACTCGTGAGGCCGCGAAGCGGCCTCGTCAAGATAGATGCTTGATCGATAGACCGATCAAGCATCAGCGGAATCGGCGATCCTGCCTGGAGCTGCGACCGACGCAGCACGCATATGTGCAGTGTGCCTATGGTTTTCGGCGTCCGGCGCAGTCATCGACTTCCGTGACCGGTCGTGCTCGCGCCCGCCCCATCGAAGAATCCTGCCGTGGATCGGCGCCAGACATGACGGAGACCAGGAAGGCTCGCCGGCGCGACGAAGAAGAAGGTCGCCGGCAGTCGGGTGAGGATTCGTCGCCCGGCCGCGCTCCCCCGGTAGACGGTTCCATCACGATCGTTGAGAACGACCGCGGGGCCAGAGTCGGTCGAATGTTCGACGCGGAATCGTCCGGTCCAGTCGAGCCAGCGAAGCGAACCTGCAAGGAGGCGCACGCCTGCGGTCTGCCCTCGCAGCACCACGAGGCGATCCCGCGCCGACGGTGTAATCCAAATCACCAGCGCGGCCAGCGCCGCGTACGAGAACACCTGAACGGAGAAGCTCACCTGGATCGTGACGTGAAAGACGATCGCGATCCAGATGGCTGCGAGCCTCGTTCGGCGGAAAACGAGACCCAACCCGATCGCGAACTCCGTCAGAACCGCGGCCTTCGCCAGCCAGAAGTGGAAGTCGGGAGAAGTCACGACGTCGAGCAACCAGGCGGGAACACCGCCGTCCGCGGCGGCCTCGCGGCCGCGCTCGAATCGAATGCGCAGCACCGTTCCCCCGAACCAGTCAGGATCGATGAGCTTGGAAAGTGCCGAGGACAGATAGACAGCGACGACCTCGATCCGCATGATGAGCAGCGGCCAGAGCCGGCCCTCAGGCTCCAGCAAAGGCCTCCCCTTGGCCCGGCGGACGAGCGCGTCAACCGACATGCGCCGCCCGAGTGGCAGCAGGGCGAGACCGACGAGGAGAACCAACAGAAACGCGCGGTTGTTGTGGAAGTGAGTCTGTGAGAGGAAGAGGTTGTACGCAACGAAGAGCGCGACATACGCGGCCGCTATCCGCGTGAGAAGTCCGACGCCGAGGGCAACCGCAGCCGGGACCACGAGCCACAGGAGCGCGATGTAGACCTCTCGCGGTGCTTCGGGATACCACGGAACGTAGGGCTGGTAGAACCGATCCGAGTAGATGATTCCGTCAGCCGAGCGCTCCAGGAACGGTCGGAGATGCAAGAGGACGATTGGCCCGGCCGCGATGCGGAGAAGTTCTACAGCCCGAACGTCACCGACCCGGTCAAGGAGAGAGACGCTCGAAATATCGTGCGATGGCCGGATTGCGACACTCACGAGTCCGGTCTCCAATCGGCGTGTGCTCGATGCTCGACCCGAGGCGCGCTCGTAAACACTCGACGAGACGGACCGCGACCGTTCTCCCAATAGATCACGTGAGCCTCCAAACGGACGGTCTCCGTGTCAGCAGGGGTGTTGGCCGCGGCCCAGTCGAGAGCGTTCTGGAGAAAGTCGAAGGTGGACTCAAGGCCGGCGCTCGCATGGCGACGCACGAACGGATAGTCGAGCCCGCGGCCACTCACCAAGGCCGACCACTCATACCCGCCGGGCCATGGCTCGCGAACGTCCACCTTGTGACCGTCCGCCGTCACCCGCACGATCTCAGCCTGCCAGTCATCTGACGCGTTGAACATCTGCCAACCGAAGACTTTCTGCGCCGCGTCATAGGCGTGGAGCGTCGCGAAGATCTGGACGATCACCACCGCGGCGATCGCAGCGCGTCGCGCCCACCAACCAAGGGTGCGTCGCGGGAGGCTCGTACCCCGAGAAACAGTCCGTCCCACCTATCCCGTGATTATGAGCCAGCCGTCGCAGTTTTTCGCCATAGCCAAGATGAGAAGGTCATCCTGGCTCAACCGCTCGAGCCGAACGCTCCCTCGGGCCGAGGGACGTCTAAGAGAGGTTGTTGTCGACGAGGCGTGTACCAGTGAGCTGAGAGGCGATCCGCGTGTAGAGCGTATTCAGCTCGCCGGCATTTGGCTGCTCAAAGAACATGTCGGGAGCGCTGGCCATCGCCATGATGGCCTGGACCGAGGAGATCGATGGCTGCTCGGTCGACCAGTCGTACGCCTGGCAAAGCTTCCCACCCAGGTCGTAGCCGATGGTGTAGATCTGCGTATCCGAGGCTTTTGCCGCAGCCGCCGAGCTGATTGCCTGTGCACATGGGCGACGGCGGTACGGCGAAGAATCCGGGTAGTACGCCGGACCGTAGTTCGCTCGGCCATCGGAGAGGAAGACAATGACGTCTGAAACCCCGGGCCGACCGTTTGCGCTCAGCTGGGCCTGCGCGGCTTCAAGGGCATTCGCGTATGACGTCCGCTCCCCCGGCTGCAAGCAGTCGAGGGTGGAGGTGAGGCCCGAGTAGTCGTTGTGAAGTGGAGCGACAACGTAGGCAGCGGACGGAGCGTCGTAGTTTGAGGTTGGCGTTGGTCCACATCGATCGGAAACGCTCGCAGCCGGCGGGAAGACCGACAGCCCTACCCGATCCTGCTCGGGATCCATGAAGGTCAGGAATGTCTTGATGCCGGCCCGGGCGTTGTTCAGTTTGCTGCAGTTCCCGCCCCTGCACATCGACGTCGTCCGGTCGAGAACGAGCATCACGTCGAGCGGTTTTGCAGAGCACGGGGAACACGCGGTCGCGCGTGCACTCACGTCGATCGAGTCGATGCCCAGAACGCGTGCGAAGAACGTGTTGACCTTCGTGGACTGCTCAACCACTACGGCGTTGACCGGATGGCAGGGCGCAATCGACAGACACTTGGTCGACACGCTTGTCTGAACTCCGGGGATGTTGTTGCGCTCGTTGGCGCCTCCGGAGCTTCCGCCGTAGGCCTGCGCAGTCGCGGTGGCAGCGCCCGGATCAGGAAGCTCGGAGGCTCCAGCAGTCGCGGCGGCATCTGCAGCAGCCTGTAGTGACCGTTTGACGAAGAACGCGTGACCGACGTCCACCACAAGACCGGCGAGGCCGAGTAGCGCAACAAGGGCAACGACGTAGAGTGCGAGGACCTGCCCGGAGCTGTCCTTCACTCGGCCGAACCTTCCTGAGCGGCGAGTCATTCGCTTCATGCCTAGAACAGCTCCGACAGACTCATGAACGCGGGACCGAGGACGACGAGAAACATCGCGGGAAAGATGAACAGCACCGTTGGGAACAGCATCTTGATGGGCGCTTTCATCGCGCGCTCCTCGGCCGCAGCCTGCCGCCTCAGGCGCGTTTCAGTCGCCTGAACACGGAGGATCCGCCCGATCGACATTCCCAGCTGATCGGCCTGGACCATCGCCCGCACGAAGTTGTTGACCTCGGTTACGTCGGTCCGTGCGCCGAGCTTCCTCAGAGCGTTCTCGCGACTCTCTCCGATTCGCATCTCGGCGAGCACGATCTCGAACTCCTCGGTGAGCGGCCCCTCGGACCGCTCGATGAGCTTCGCGATCGCGGCATCGAAGCCGAGCCCGGCCTCGATGCTGACGGCAAGGAGATCGAGCGCGTCAGGAAGCTCTCGCTGGATCTCGTCGCGGCGCTTTCGGCCCTGCATCTTGACGACGAAGTCCGGAATGAGATATCCGCACCCGGCGAGTAATGCGCCGAGCAAGAGAACGCCTCCGGCACCGTCGGCGACGGCTGCTCCGAGGACGATGCCGCCGATCGCGCCGCCGATCGCAAGGCCGGCCTTGGCGGCAAGGTATCCGGTGGCTGAGACGCTGCGACCCATTCCGGCAACGAAGAGCATGTGCCGAACCGAATCCACAGTCGTCTTGGGGCTGATTCGAAGCACAAGACCGGCAAGCCAACTGCGGAAGGGGAAGACGACGCGGTTCTGGAAGTTGTCCTGGCCGATCGCAACCGCGGTTCGCGGTCGACCGTAGTTCACCGCTCGTTTGATTGAGGTCTCGCGTTGCCGCGCCGGCAGGGTGACGACCTCACCGACGAGGAAGAGCGCGGCCCCGAGACAGGCCATTCCGACGATCAGCAGAAGCATTCGTTCCTCCTACCCCTTGAACGAGACGATCTTCTTCAGGATCACGGCGCCGATCGCCATTGCGACCAGCCCAATTGCGATGAGCAAGTGGCCCGTGTCCGTGTTGTAGAGCGGCTCCATGTACTCCGGATTCATGAGCGTGATCGCGAAGGCCATGAAGAACGGCAGCGCGATCAGAACGTACGCAGACATCCGTCCCATCGCCGTGAGACTCCGGATCTTGCGCCGGAATTGCTGACGGCCCCGGACGGTTTCCGAGACGAGATCGAACAGCCCTGCGAGACTGCCTCCGACCTCACGCTGAATAGCGATCGCCGTGACGACGTATTCAAAGTCCTTCGAGCCGACCCGGCGAGCCATGTCCTCGAGGGCTTCATCCATCGGTCGCCCGAGGCGAGCCTCGGCGAGAACGCGTTGAAACTCCTTGCTCGCTGGCGGCTCACCTTCATCGACGATGTTCTGGATCCCATGGCGCAGGCTGTGGCCCGCCTTGAGGGAGGACGAGAGCGTGACGAGGAGATCGGGCAACTGATCGTCGAAGGCACGGACGCGTCGACCAGCCTTGATCCAGACCACAAGCAGCGGAAGCAAGGCACCGGCGACTCCTCCGGCAAGAATGATCAAGCCGGAGGCTCCGGCAGCCGCCGGGAAGAGCGCGCCGAAAATGCCGAGTCCTGCGCTCAGATACACGAACTCGACGGTGCGAAGCGGAACGTCCGCTCGCGCAAGTTGCGTCTCGATCCGGCCCCACGAACGGCGATGACCGAAGGTGCGCTCAGTGAGCCGATAGAGACTCGCAAGCCCGATGGAGCGCTTGGCCTTCGTGGCGGCGGTCTTCGGAGTGCTTTTCCTCTCGCCCACATGCGGTGCGAGCCGCTGCCGAAGCCATGCGCTTCGGGGCGAGGCAAGCGCCAGCACGAGGGCCGCCAGGATAAGCAGACCGACGATACCGCCGAACGCCCAGGGTCCCCACCCCGACCGGTAGAGCGTGGCCGGAAGAAGACCGGAGGGCTTGGACGGCTCAGAAGCCGGAGTCCCGAGCCCTTCGGGAATAGCGAGCGTCACGGATCCCTCTCCTTGTCCGTCGGCAGAGGCGACGATTGCCCAGCTGTCACCAGGGCGAGCGGTCGTGACGTACTCCATCTGCCACGTCCTCACGAGCTCGTCAGCGACGGCGGCGTAGACCTCTGTGAGCGCTTTCGTCGAGGACGCGCTGTAATACGTGCCGCCCGTTTCGTCGGCGATTCGCTGCACGGCGTCGGGCGAGAACCGCTTGCTTTCGATACCGATGGAATAGACCGCAACCCCCGCGTCGGTCGCGCGGTTGATCGACTCGAACAGAGTCGTCTCACTGTTTAGGTCACTCCCGTCGGTGAGGAGCACGATGACGCGACCCTGGAGAGGCTCCGAGGCGAGCGCGTCGGACGCCAGCCCGACGGCGTCGTAGAGGGCGGTGCCTGTTCGTTTGTCAGCGGAAAGAGTTCGAAGCGCGGTGTCCGCGTCAATCGTCGAGGAGGAGAAGCTTGTCAGTTGAACAGCCTCCGAGCCGAACGAGACGACTGCAATTCGATCGCTCACCGGCTTGGCCTCCAAGAACGCACGGGCCGCGTTGATCGCATCCTTGAGCGCGTCGCCACGCATTGACTTCGACTGATCGATCGCAAGGACGACGCTCTTGGCGCGACCAAGGTTCTTCGCGTCAAGCGAGGAGACCGTCTCCCCGTTCTCCGTCAATGACGGCTGATCCTCGGTCAGCTTGCCGGTGATCACCGAAAGCCGGACGATCGGGTACTCACTCGCGTCGAGATTGCGGATCTCGACGACCCCTGCCGCGGTACTCGGGAGGATCAGCAGCGCGAGCAGGGCGGCGACGAAGAGTAGGAGCCGCCGCCCGACCGGAGACGAGGTGACCAGGCCGTCGAGCCCCGAATCTGGGGTTTTTACAACGGGTGCGTCGGGTTGACGTGCCATCGCTCAGACCTCCGGTCGGGCAGCAGCGCCGACCGCGTACGCAGCCGGAAACGCTTCGTCGTCCATCGACTGGAAGAAGGTGCCGGGAAGTGCAACGCCGTTGACGGCGAGCTTCTCGAGAAAGTGCGGCTTCAAGCCGGTCGCCGTGAGCGGCAGCAGGAGCTTCGTCGTCCGGCTGACCTCTTCCTCGTTGGGTGGTCGAGCGACGAAGAGGTCCTGCATGGTGACGACGTCTGCCTCCATCCCAAGCACCTCAGTGATGTGGGTGACTCGCCGCGACCCATCAACGAGCCGCGTCAGATGAACAACGAGATCGAACGCACTCGCGATCTGCTCACGGATCGCGCGAAGCGGCAACTCCACTCCCGCCATGAGCACCATCGACTCGAGGCGCGCAAGCGCATCCCTCGTTGAGTTCGCATGGATCGTCGTGAGCGAGCCGTCATGCCCCGTGTTCATCGCCTGGAGCATGTCGACCGTCTCTGCGCCTCGAACCTCACCAACGATGACGCGGTCGGGACGCATGCGAAGCGAGTTCCGGACGAGATCCCGGATGACGACTTCGCCCTGGCCCTCGATGTTCGGAGGTCTCGACTCGAGAGTGATCACGTGCGTTTGCTGAAGCTGAAGCTCCGCCGAGTCTTCGATCGTGACGATCCGCTCGGCGTTTGGTACGTACGCCGACAGGGCGTTAAGGGTGGTTGTCTTCCCGGTACCGGTACCGCCGGAAACGAGAACGTTGAGCTTCCCGCGAACACCCGCGGCGAGGAAGTGCGCGGCCTTGGCGCTGATCGTTCCAAAGCCGATGAGGTCGTCCATCGTGTATGGATCTCGACCGAACTTCCTGATCGTGAGCGTCGGCCCCGTGAGTGCCAGCGGTGGGATGATCGCGTTGACCCGGCTCCCGTCTGGCAACCGCGCATCGACCATCGGCGAGGCCTCATCAATCCGACGCGAGACCTGCGACACGATCTTGTCGATGATGCGAAGCAGGTGCGAGTCGTCGAGGAAGCTCGATGCAGTCCTCTCGATCATGCCGCCGCGCTCGATGTAGATCGCCGCAGCTCCATTCACCATGACTTCGGTAATGCTGTCGTCCTTGAGGTACGGCTCGATCGGCCCGTACCCGAGGATGTCATCCGTGATTTCGCGGACGAGTCGTGCGCGCTCGTCTCGCGTGAGCGGGGTACGGTCGAGGGAGAGCTCCTCCGTCACGGCACGGTTTACGCGCTCGGGGAGATCGTTGCTGGCCTCGGCTGCGAATAGCTCGGGACCAAGCCTCGCAATGCAGGCGTGGTGCACTCTCGTCTTCAGATCCGCATACGGATCTGAGGCGACCTGTGGCTGGGAATCGTCACGCTGGGTTCGGGCGGCTAGCGCTCCCGCCGGCTCACCTGCACGGACGCCCAGGCCGCCGGTCGTCGTCAGACCGTCACTCTCGTGTCCGTCTCCGTCGAGACCGGCCTCCGAGGCGGCCCCGTTCTGACCGTTGAGCCTTTCGTGCAGACCCATCGTCACGCACTCCCAGCGACAAGCGAGGCCTCGTTATCGGATGAATCGCCGCGGCGGCGAAAGCCTCCGACGAGCGAGCGCCTTCCCCGCTTCTTGTCATCAGGTGAGATCAGGACGCCGGTCATCTCGGCGATCGCCCTGGCGAACTTGCCCGACTCGAGGACCGGCGGCGTGCCACGGTTGACGGCAGCCGGAACGTCAGAGTCGTATGGGACCTCGAAGCGCACTTTGGTTTCGAGCGCCCGCTCGATCTCGGCGCGCTTCATCCCACGCTTCGGGGTCGCGTGGTTCAAGGTCAGACCGATCCGCTCCTCTGGGAACGAGAGCAGGCTCAGGGTCTGCATGCTGAGGCTGACGTTCTTCAACGTCGGCACATCGGTACCGGTCAGAAGGAGCAACCCGTCCGTCTGATCAAGTACCGCGAGCATGGGGCCGTGGAAGAACGGCGACGTGTCGACGACGATCGCGTCGTACGCACCCTTGGCGACCTCGAGGAGGCTTGTTACCTTCGCCTCGGTGACGAGCTCCGCATCTTCGGGCCGGAGCGGCGCCGCCAGGACGTCGAGGCCGGTGGGATGCCGGAGCGTGTAGCCGGCAAGCTTGTCTGCATCGAGCTGGCCCGGTGCGGCGACCAGGTCGTAGATCGTCTTCTCGGGCTCGGTGCCGAGCATGATGGCCGCGTCACCGAACTGAAGATCGAGGTCGATCAGAAGCGTCCGCTTGTCACGGTTCTTCGCAAGGCTCACCGCCGAGTTCGTCGCGATGACCGACTTCCCCGTTCCTCCCTTGGGGGCGAACACGGTGACGACACGTCCGCGCGGTCCTCCGCTCGGAACCTCCTGTACGACGGGGCGGGAGCCATGCTGTGCCTTCCGCATGGCGAAGATCACGTTCTGCGCGAGCTGCGGGAGGAGAAGCACGTCCGCGACATCCGCGTCGAGCGCATCGTCGAGGAGCCCCGACGACTCACTCGATCCGAGCAGGATGATCGGAGCTTTGGTCTGCTCGCGAATTGCCGCGAGCTCTGCCGTCGGCACGGTGCTCCCGCGCGTGGCGTGGAGGACCACCGACGGACTGGCTCCGGCGAGCAATCCCGACGCATCGGCGACGTTCTCGCTCCAGCCTCGTAGATCGAACTCTGCGTGCGCTTCGAGCGCCTGGCGGAGCTCGCCGAGACCGTCACACGTGCCGGTCAAGACGACGCGCATCTTCTCGCGACTCGGGTTCATGGTTCCCTCCGAGGGCCGTTCGGGGGCGGTCATTTAGAACTCCTTTCTCCGAACCCGGAGAGCAGCTGGTTGAGCTGATTGGCGGTGAGACCGTCCGCGAGCACTGATTCGACGGTCTCGACGCTCTCTGGGCTGTCAGCAGCATCATTCGCCGGGCGGAGCTGAAGTGACCACTCCGCGTTTTTCATCACGAAGAAGAGCTTCTGCGTCTGGGTATCCGACACGGCGAGCACCGCGTAGGACGTGTCTGCGATCCCTTCGGTGAGTCCGCTTTCGGTGCTCGTCGGTGCAGGTGCCTCTAGGACGAGGATGTCTCTGAGAACGACACGGCTTGCTGTTCGCTCGACGTTGGCGGCGAGGGCCGATTCGTTGTCGGCAGGAGCCGCCTCTTCCTCACCTTCACCGACTGCGGCAGGCGCAACTTCACTCACCTTGTAGTCGATCGAGGCGACGACGTCGACGCGGTCACCGGCCTTCAGCGTTCCTGTCAGTACCTGGTTTTCATCTCCAGGCACCTGGATGGCGCGCATGTTTCCGTCAAGCTGAGCGATGATGCCCTGCTCGGCGGCCGGTTGAAAGCGCCGCGCGGTGACCTGTTCGCCAGCGTAGATCGTCTCATTGGCGACCAGGGCCTCTACCTGCTCGGGACTCGAGATCGCCCC
>CAYTCZ010000019.1:17584-39296 GCA_964436315.1 uncultured Gaiellales bacterium
TTCCGCTCGATCTCCTTCTCGGTCAGCAGATCCTTGGTGACCGCATCATCGCCGGTGGTTCCAGCGACGATGTCCTTCGCCGCGACGAAGACGCTCACGAGAGCCTCGCTCTCTTCTGCGTCCTTTCGCGCATTCGTGACGTAGAAGACCGTCAGTAGAGCTGCGACGCCAGCAAGCCCCACAGCAATCAAGATGTTCCGAAGCCGGTAGGTCATTTGCCCCTCTCCATTCGTTTGTTGAACAGGTGATTGACATCGCTCGACACGCCGCCGGCGGGCCGCCGGTCGTTCTGGTCACGCGTCACGTTCCCCGATCCCCGCCTCACTCCACACGCTCCGTTGTCGTGCTCGTGAGTTGGCCGGACTTCACGACCAGCCCCAGCAGGCTGATCTCGTATGGGTAGGACGTCTGTACGGTGACGTCGCTCCCGCGCTCGAAGCTCGAGTTCACCGAAATAGCCAGCTTGCCCTGGTCAAGGTTCGGTGCGGAGTCTCGGGCTGCGGCCTCTGCGGCACCCGCGGGATTCGGTAGATCTCGCCCGACGGCCGCCTTCCGAGCACCCGCTCGGGCCGCGTCGGTCACGGTGACGTAATTGTTGAACGCAACCGCGAACTGCATGATGCCGAGTAGCAACAGCGCCAGCATCGGCAAGATGATCGCGAACTCGGTCATTGTTTGACCTTTTTCGTTGACCGTCGAAATCTGCCTAAATCGTCGAATCACTTTGGGTCTTCTCTGTCTCTCAAATTTTCTGTTTGTTTCCTCAATGAACAACTTGCTCGGTCGGTCTTAGGAGAGAGAAATAGGCGGGCCTCCCCGGGCCGGAGGCCCGCCTCCGGGAGGCATCTACAGAATGTCCGCGACTGCCTTGACGGCGCCCTCGATTTGGCCGGACAGGAACGTAAAAGCTCCGATGACGGCCAGGGTGATGACGGCCAGAACGACACCGTATTCGGCCATTGTCTGACCCTCTTCGCGCTTGGGATAGTTGAAAAACTTAGACACAGCTCACCTCCCTTCGTTCCATCCGATGTTGAGACGAACTCCCCTCCAGATGGGAACTCCGTTTTTGGTTACAAAGACCTTGTATCGCAGGAGAAAAAGGACTTGGGATAACGGAAAGCCGGTTTCGCCCGCTCCTTCGATAGCGGTCCGAACGGAGGCTCAGAACGGGCTCCATACGTCGGTCAGCCAGGACGCGCGGTAGCGCGTGGAAGAACCGGCGATGGATCAGGCGTTAGCCGACGCCCGAGCTGAGGTAGACAGAGAGCAGTTGCTGACCGAAGAAGACCGCGACCACGGCGCCAGTTGCGAGGAACGGACCGAACGCGAACGTCGTCTTCCGCGCGGCGCGGCCTTCACGTGCGAGCAGAAAGACTGCGAGGGGAACCGCCGCGAGTATCCCGACGACGAGAGCCACCGAAACGGAGAACCCAAGCGCAACACCCAAGAGGAGGGCAAGCTTCACATCCCCCATGCCCATTCCGGCCGGATAGAGGACGTGTGCGACGAGCAGGAACAGCGCCGCGAGGATTCCGGCCGCTACCCATTCCCCAGCGCGCTCGGGAGCGAGAGCAATGTTTGCCGCGAGAGCGACACAAGCGGCCGGCAGAACGATGCGGTTGGGAAGAATCCGCTGCTCGATGTCGATGACCGAGAGAACGACGAGAACGACCAGAAACAGCGTCATTACGGCCGCATGGCCCGTCAGCCCGAAGGTTGCAAAGCCTGCTGCAACCATGAGCGCCGCCACGAGCACGGCGACGTGACGAAGCCCAAAGTCGCGAGCGCCAGTGGTAGGACGCACCGCCGCGCCGAGAAGGCTCGTCACGGTACCCGCCGCACCGAGGTCTTCCGTGCATGGGCCGTCGAGTACACGTGCTCGATCTCTCCCGCGAGCTCATCGAGGGCTGTCCACTTCGACAGCTGCGGATGTCGAGCAAGGCTCTCGTCCTCCTCCTCAGCGACGACCACGATCCCGAGCGCGGGATGCTGTTCCTCGACGGCCGAGACGCTCGCGGCGATCTCGTCGGGAGCACCGCTGACGTCGATCACCAACACGTCCGCATCCTTCAGACATGTCTCGGGAATCACGTCGCCCGTCGAGATCAGCTCCACCCGAAGACCTCGCCTCGTCAGGAGAAAGTGGGCCACACCCGCATAGCGAACATCGTCGGATGCCAGCAACACCCGGATCCGCCGGATCTGGAACACGTTTCCACGGGCAGGGGTCTCAAGCACGGCCTAGACAAGACCACACCAAGGCAGCTTGCTCTACTCACCAACAGTGGGCGCCCTTACATCCTTCGAGCGGAGTTCTCAGTCGACATAGCAGTCCGCTCAACTCCTCTAGGCAGAGCTCTCCACGAGCCCATGCTCGTAGGCAAACCGTGCAGCCTCTGTTCGATTTGCCACACCAAGCTTGCGATAAATCTTATGCAAATGAAACTTGACGGTTTGTTCACTGAGCCAAAGTTCTCTACCAATTGTTGCGTTCGAAAGCCCACGCGCAACCGCCTTGAGAATAAGAATTTCACGCTCGGTCAATCCCGTATCCTTTAATCCACCGGCAGATTCGTCACTCGGCTGTCCAACGACGTAGTAGAAGTTCCCCTCAATCGCCTGCCTGAGCGCAGACGCGAGATCCGATGGATTAATGCTCTTGACGATGTAGCCGGAAGCACCGCGTCTGAAGGCGGCTTCGATGTTCGACGGATCGTTGAGCATCGACATGACGACCACCTTGAGATCGGGGTGTCGCTTCCGAATGCGATCGAGACACGCGAGACCGTCGAGCTCGGGCATGCGAATGTCGAGCAAGACGAGGTCAGGATTCGAGCGACCGATAAGGGGTAGAACCTGGCTCCCCGTGTTCGCCTCGCCGACGATCTCGATATCGGCAGACGCTTCGAGCACACGTCGGATCCCCTCAAGAGTTAGGCGGTGATCATCAGCAATCAGCACTTTCATGTTTCGCTCTCCTCCTTCGCGCGATCGGATGGCCGGCCGGTAGGGCCTGGTGTGACCGTACGTCCGTTGGTCTTTCTCATCCTTCGCGACATGCCGCTAGCCCGACGCCCTCAACCACCGGTCATTCCTCGGCTTTCGGAGCGCCGGTAGGCGTACCGTTATGGTCGTTGATTCCCCGGGTTTCGACCTCACGTCAAGCACACCACCGAGCAGACGCGCCCGCTCGCTCATACCGACGAGACCGAGTCGACCCTTCTTGGCAGCTTGAAGGAGCGTGGGCTCCACGTCGAATCCGTGCCCGTTGTCGGTGAGTTCGAGGCGAACGGCGTCCGGTGTCTCTACTGCAGTGATGCGAACATCGGTCGCGGAACTATGGGTTCGGACGTTCGTAAGACCCTCTTTGACGATCTGCAAAAGCGCAGTTCGTTGTGCAACCGTGAGGGGTTCGAAATCTCCACGGAAATGAGTGCTTACACGAACGTTGGTCGATGTCGAAAACTCGTAGATCTCGCGCTCCAGGAGTTCCCGGAACTGGGTCTCCAGTAGCAGAGTGGAATCGCCGCGCTTTGACAGTTCTCTGATGTCCGTTTGGCTCGAGTCGAGAATCAGCTCGAGCAGATCGAGCTTCTCGAGCACACGAGTCTTGCCACCACCATCCGGGACGGACTTCCGTACCTCGGAGCGGAGCAGGTGGAGCTCCCGGGTAGCAGCTCCAATGTCCTGGAGCGGGCCGTCGTGGAGGTCATAGCCGAGGCAGGCCAGACGGCGCTCCGTCGACTCGACAAGTGCCCGCTCGCGTGCGCCGCCCTCCGCGAGCACGACTTCGCGCTCGAGCACGAGACTGAGCGCGTTGGCGGTCTCACGAGCAAACGCAAACGCGCGGTCCCGTTCCTGTTGATCGACGCGAAAAACGAGCGCTCCACTTACGATCCCGTTCTGAGTGACGGGAACGGCATGGATCGTCGTCCTGCTGTTCACCGGGCGAAGTTCGCCATCGAGAGCCGCCTTCGCCACCGTTCGCATCCCGCGCGTCATCGCACCGGAACCGACATGCGACAAGCACGTCGGCGGCTCGAACGCAGTCCCGCGCCAGAGAGAGACAACTCGCACCGGCACGAAGCAGTAGAGAGTTCGCAAGATCGTCTCCGTAGCCCGATGGGGCGGCAATTCGATCACTCGCGGATCTCGCGTGACCCGTAGGAAGACGGCCGCGGTGGTGACGTCGACCGAGCGGCCAGTCACCTTCGCAACTCTTCGCATGAGGGAGCTGATCTCGCGACGTGTCCAGCGGTGCTCGAGGGCGAGGCCGCAGATCAGATCGGCTGCGAGGACCTCTCCCGAGAGACAAGCGGCCTCCTCGGTCTCTCCCGCCGCGGTTCCGAGCGCGTTGGCCTGTTGCCGTGCATCGGCTACAACCGAACGCTGTGTCGAGTTCGCGGAATGCACGGATGCAAACAGCGTCTCGATTTCACCCGCGAGTTGGTCCAGGTTTAGGCAGGACTGCATAACGACTCTCTATGGATCTCGTGATAGGTCGAACCGTCGAAAAGAGCTACCGGATATCCGGTCTCTCTCTACGGCACTGATGAGTTACAAGCAGCGCGCTTGCAAACCGACACGAGATAGATTTGTGGCTCACTTCTTCTCCCTCCCTTAACGGGAGATATAGGGAATGATGACGGCCGGTCGATAGTAGCGCGGCCAGATCTTTAGTTCAAGACTCCCGCGGTCAAATAGGCCGTTGGACCTATTCCATACGATTACGCGATTAGCCCTCCGTCAGACGGCGCGAGTCGGCGCCGACTCGCGCCGATTTGGCGAACCGACGCGAATCCAGCTCTGACGCTGCTCACTGGGGGATACCCCCTTTACCCAGGAGGCAGCAGCCCACGGCGGGGCAGTCCTGAGCGGTTGGCAGAGGGCGGGTGATGATCGCTGGCTACCCGCCCTCTGCGTGCATCGGTTATGCAGAGCCTGAGGAGTGAAAGAAGAGCTTGGTCTAGCCCCGGTTCCGGCGTCTGCCCTGCAAATTGCAGCATTCTTGTTTGACCGGACGATTGCCTTCGTGTGAAGAAGCCTTCACGTAGGCGAGTGCTGAAAAGCGCTAAGCCAGCCGCCGCGATAGCGCTGATTCCCGTACGCCCGTAGTCGTCGCCTGCGCCCGCGCACCGCGCGTCGACTATTTCGAAAATCGCGCCGCAACGACAACCGACCGGGTGTTGCCTCGGAACTCGCCGAACGCGAGACCGACACCCACTTTCCGGATCTCCTTCGAGAGGAGGTTCTCGCGTGTCGATGGATTGAGGAGCCAGGCTCTTACCACTGCCTCCGCTTGTGGTCGCTTGGTACTGCGCCAGAAGCGATTCTCCGAGAGACCCTTTCCGAGCGCGGGAGTCGCGAGCGTATCCAGACGCATCATGAGCCGGGCGCTCGCTCGGGCACCCTTGCGGAGCTTCGCGGTTACCCGGAGATTCGGCAAGTCTCTTGCCGATCGCTCAGCGTTGATCGCCACGACCAGATCCCTCGGCGTGATCATCGGATTCGACGCCGCGGGCGATTGGACGGCGAGTGCCAGCAGAATTGCGAGAGCTACAGTGGAACCGATCAAGCGCATACCCGGACGGGCACTCTAGCGTGCGCACTGGTCGAGCCACCCCCGTTTGAAACTCAGCTACTCCGCGTTCAGGAGTCCCGCGCCGATGGCGGCCACCAGTCCGGCTGAAACACCGGATCGCCGTGCGACGGAGGCCGTCTCAACGTACTCGTGCGGCGTGTGATCGAGGCCTCCGACAGGCCCCAATCCGTCGAGCGTGGCCACTCCCTTCGCGGCCGTCCACGAACCGTCAGAGACACCCCCTGTCAGCGTTTCTCCGAACGAGTCGCCAACCTCGGCTCCGAGCTCGATCGCAGCCTCGGCCAACATCCCGACGGCCGCGGTTCTCTCCAGAGCGGGGGGCCCACCGAGGTCTTCGAGTGAAAACTCGATGTCGGCGTGGTCGCCAAATCGTGTGACTTCCCCCATCGCCCAGTCAAGATCCACTCGCCTGGTTCCGCGCAGATCGCCCGTCAGTGACGCGTGACTCGGCACCGTGTTGAGCCCTTCGCCTCCCTCGAAACCGGTTAGCTGGAAGGTGAGGCCCGGAACGGCGTGGTGAAGATCCGCGAGTCGGACCGCTTCACTGCAGAGCGCCAAGATCGCGTTTCGACCTTCGTCCGGTTCGACACCGGCGTGCGACGCACGCCCGTTTGCGCTGATCCGGAACCACCGGGCACCCTTGCGGGCGGAGACGACTGATCCGTCCGCTCGCCCGCACTCCATGCAGAGAACCGCATCGAACTCGAGCAGGCGGTCGATCGTCGCCGGCTCGTAGCTCCGGGTCTCTTCATCGGGATTCGAGACAACCTCCAGGTACTCAAACGGGCGAGAGCCTTTGGCGAGCGCGCGAGCGACATGCGCGGCGACTGCGATGCCCCCCTTCATGTCGGCGACACCGGGTCCGTAACAGCGGGCGTCATCCCGCCGAAATGGGCGGTTCCCGGCCGTCCCGAGCGGGAACACGGTGTCGTGATGGCAGAGGAACGCCACTCGCCCTCGGCCGTTCCCTTCGAGACCGGCATGCAGGTAGAGGCCCCGATCCCCGGCCGGGACAAGCTCCGGATGGAGGCCGTACTCCTCGAGTCGGTGCCCGATTACCGCTGCCAGGCGATCGAGTGCGCTGATCTCGTTCGTCGGACTGTCGATGTTGACCCAAGTTTCGAGATCTTGCAGGAGAAGGTCGAGTTCGGACTCGACCGCTTCGGCAACCCGACGAGCTTCGGCGCGGGCGATCTCGGGCAGGGCGGTCACGAGTTCGAACGCAGAGTCGTTACGGTCTCGGCGCGACCCGCGCATCAACTGCGCGAAAGTTCACGCTAACGTCAGAAGTGGGTGGTGGCACGGGGTGGCCCCAGCGAGAGCTAGTCGGTTTGGGCCAGCGCACGGGCGGCGACTTCGACCGTCTCGTCGATGTCAGCCACGGATGTCGCCAGACAGAGTCGGCGGTCGGAGAGCGTGAACGGCGGCTCGAGGATCCCCTCGGAAAAGAATTTCTGGCGACAAGCCTCAGCGCGCGTCGTGTCGGTTTCGAGAACTTCACGAAACGTCCTTGGCGGCTCTGCGCTGAAGTAGATGATCCACTCCGAACCCCAGCCGACAACACAGGCCTCCACACCCGCAGCCGAGATCGTGTTGGCCAGCTTTGACCGCAGCAAGTCGCCGAGTTCATACAGCCGTTCGATTCCACCATCGCGAAGGATCTTCAGCGTCGCTCTCCCGGCCGCCATCGCATAGGGAGAAGCGTTGTACGTCCCTTCGATCGTCGCATTGGTCTCGGACGCCGAGCCCAGGAGATCCATGATCGCTGACCGGCCGGCGATGCCCGCGATCGAGTACCCGTTCCCGAGAGCCTTTCCAAAAGCCGTCACGTCCGGAGTGACGCCACAGACGGCTTGATAGCCACCGACGTGATGGCGGAAACCTGTTTTCACTTCGTCGAAAACCAGAACAGATCCGTTTTCGCTGCAGACGTCGCGCAGTCCCTCGAGGAAGCCTGGGGCAGGAGCGACACAGCCGTAACTATGCACATACGGCTCCGCAAAGATGGCTGCGAGGTCCGGCCCTTCCCGAGCGACCGTCTCGCGGACCGCATCAAGGTCGTTCCACTCGAGAACGGTCACGTCGGCGACTGCGCCAGAATGGAGACCCGCCGAATTGGCCTCGGCCATGGCGCCCGGTCCCGTTCCCCCTTTTGTGAAGCGAGATCCGACGGCGAGGAGGTCGTGCCAACCATGGTATGAACCGTGGAACTTGATTACACGTGATCGTCCGGTCGCAGCGCGGGCCAGGTGAACGGCGTGCAACGTCGCATCCGTCCCAGACGTACAGAACGCGACTTTCTCGGCTGAAGGCATCACCTCGCAGATCTCCTCGGCCAGTTCGACCTCTCCAGCCTGAGGCCCGACCCAATTGAGATCGCACGTCGAGACGGCCCTCGCAACAGCCTCGTTGACTCGCGGATCGCAATGCCCGACAACGATCGGGCCGTAAGCCAGGAGATAATCGACGAAACGCTTGCCGTCGGCGTTCCAGACGTGCGCCCCTTCGGCTCTGACGATCACGTCGCTGAAGAGCGCCCTCCCCCCGGATGAGACGCCATTCGGGATAACAGAGGAGGCCCGGGCCAATATCGCCTCTCGATCTGTAGCCGCCTCCACTGCCATGAGACGCGAGTTTGACAGGGATGCCGTTTCCCGTCTAGCGTCGCGCATCATTCTCGAAGAGCTTGAAGAGCGGAACGTCGAGGCCGTTGCGCTGGCCTTCGTGGATAGCGCCGGCATTGCACGGATGAAGTGCGTTCCGATCACTCGCCTCGAGCGCGTCGCGAAGTTCGGGGTCGGCTTCTCGGTCGTATTCACCGGAGCCCAGGCCGACGACGCCTTCGCGCCGGTGCCCGGCATCACGGGACCGACGGGAGATCTTCGCCTGGTTCCAGACCTGGGCGCGGCCGCCGTGCTCGACTGTTCTCCCGGTTGGGCGTGGGCGCCAGTTGACCAATGCGATCAGAGCGGGCACGTCTGGCCAGGCTGCCAGCGGGATTTTCTCCGTCGCATGGTCGACCAAGCGCGAAAGCAAGACGTGGAGCTGCAAGCGGGCCTTGAGCTCGAGTGGGTCGTCGCGAGAGAAACTGAGGGCGAACTCCAGCCGATCCACGTCGGACCCGGCTACGGCGCGGCGACGTTCGGACTGATCGAGGCGCACATGATGGCCATCCTGCGGTCTACTGCCGCCGCCGACATAGCGGTCCAGCAGATCCATCCAGAGTATGGGTTGGGTCAGGTCGAGCTCTCGATCGCACCCGCCGAACCGGTGAGAGCGTGTGACCAGTCCGTGCTGGCGCGGCACATCATCCGAACGGTTGCTGCTCAGTCCGGCTGGCGCGCCAGCTTTTCACCGGCCGTGATCATCGGGTCAGTCGGAAACGGCGCCCATCCTCACTTCAGCCTTTGGCGCCAAGGGATGAACCTCTTCCACGGTGGAGGCGAGGCTGAGGGCCTGACGGCAGACGGAGCCTCGTTCGTGGCCGGGGTACTCGATCATCTCGACGCCCTGACGGCGCTCGGCGCGCCATCTCCTGCATCGGCGCTACGGCTGAAGCCATCCGCTTGGGCCGGTGCCTACTGCTGCTGGGGCAGCGAGAATCGGGAGGCCGCGCTGCGCCTGGCGGCCGCCGAAGGTCCGAACGCAAAGCAGACCGCGAACTTCGAATGGAAGTCGGTCGACGGGGCCGCGAACCCGTACCTCGTGCTAGGCGGAATCATCGCCGCGGGACTCGATGGTCTCGAGCGGCGGCTTGAACTCCCAAGACCCGTTGTTCACGATCCGGCCGCGCTCTCGCAGGAAGCACGAACCGAGAAAGGCATTACCCGATTGCCTGAAACACTTTCCCAGTCCGCCGATGCCCTGGAGTCATCAGTCGTCCTTCGCGAGAAGATGGGCGGGGTCCTCCATGGCTCCGTGGTGGCCGTGCGACGGGGCGAGGCTGCCGCCAGCGAGGGACTCAGCGATGACGAGCTGGTCTCGCGCCACCGCTGGAGGTACTAGTGGGAGCCCCCGCAGCTATCCACACCGCGCATGTTCACCGGAGCAACCGCTAGCGATGGCTGAGACAAAGCTCGACCTCACAAACCTGCCGGTCGTCGACACACACTGCCACCCATGGCGAAACGAAGACCTCCTTGCCCTCGATCCGGGAACGTTCGAGGAGCGGATCACCATGACTGGCATGTGCCTCGTGACCTCGGGGTTCGGAGAAGAAAGCGACGTCGACATTCGTCCTCTCACCGAGTCCACTCCGCTCGCTCTCACGATGCGGAGAAGGCTCGCGGGTTACCTCGGATGTGAGCCCGCGCGAGACTGGGTGGCGAGCGCCCGCCGGGCGGCCCTTCAGGAGAACCCGGCTACCTACGTGGCCGAACTCATGGCGAACGCAGGGATCGAAGGGCTGGTCTACGACGAGGGATATCCGCAGCCAACCGTCTCGTTCGACGAGTTCACCACCGCGACAGGCACGACTTGCCATCGCGTGGCTCGGATAGAGCCTCTTCTGCTCGAGTCGCGGGAGGCGACAGCGTCGTATCCCGAACTGGAAGACGCGTTCGTGGCCCGACTCGAGGAGGCCGCCGAGGACGAGCGCCTCGTGGCGTTCAAGAGCGTAATCGCCTACCGGACAGGGCTCAGCGTCACCGACCCGTCGCGAGACGACTGCGCTCGGGCATACAAGGAGTGGGAACAGGTTGACTTCGCGGAGTCGCACGACGCAGGGAAACCAATCAGAGACCGGTTACTGCGGAGGACAGCCGAGGTTGCGCGTGTGCGCGATCGACCCGTCCATATCCATTGCGGGGGAGGCGATCCGGAGATCCGTCTCCAGAGCGCTCGCCCGCAAGATCTCTACGGTTTCCTCGCCGAGCATCCTCGCCAGCCCTTCGTTCTCATCCACTCCGGTTGGCCGTGGGTCGAGGAGGCTGCCTACGTCGCTTCGGTCCTGCCGCATATCTACCTGGACGTCTCGCTCATGCTTCCCTGGACGAGTCTTGCGATCGATCAGAAGCTGGAGGTGCTACTCGGCGCGGCCCCGACCGCCAAGATTCTCTATGGCTCGGATGAAGCCAGTGAGCCGGAGGTAATCTGGCTGTCGGCCCAGATTGGGCGGGAAGCCCTCGGACGCGTACTCGGAACGGCCGTCGAGCGCCATTGGCTCGACCAGCGCGACGCGCATGCCATTGGGGCCTCGATCCTGGCGGGGAACACGCGCCGTCTTCACGGCCTCTCGGTCAACCCCTAACCAACCGAGAATGCCGGAGTCAGGGGTCCCTTGACACGGCGCCTGCCGATGCGACGCCAGATGAATACGGAACTGCGCACTTCCCTGGGGTTCCGCGCCGGTTGGAGATTCAAGCAAAGCGGGGAAAAGCCGATGTTCCCGTAGATGGCCTACAGGTTCTCGCGGCAACTCCGATCGTCGGGAGGATTCACGCTTCCCGAGCTCATGATCGTCGTCATGATCATGTTGATCCTGATTGCGGTCGCGATCATGTCGATAAACGGCTATCGGAGCCGCACCGGGAACGCGGCGGCCGAGTCCAACGTCCGGGCGGCACTGCCGGCGATCATGACCTACTACAGCGAGAACAGCACCTTCGTGGGTATGGACGTAGCCGCACTTCAAGCCTTCGACAGCGGCATCAGTCAATCCCTGACAATCACGAGCACGACCGTTTCGGACTATTGCGTCTCGGACACGGTCGAAGGCGTCTCGGCCCATCAGGACGGTCCTGGCGCACCGATCGCCGACGGCACCTGCACGTAGTCCGGTCTAGGAGCGGCGCTTTCAGCCCTTCCCCTCGGGGCTCCCCATCCCACCACCCGACTGCGATCGTAGCGCCGAAAATCGCGTGATTGGTACACGGAATGTGCCGATTCCGCAACGACATAGCCCCGCCGCGTGGCGTTGGAGAGTGGTGCGGCACAGGATCGCCTGCACAGCGATATCTCCGGATCTAGGGGGTCGAGAAGACACGCGCCCGGCCGAGAGAGCTACGGAGAATGAGACGAGGCGCCGAGGTCGGGCAGTTTCTTCCCCGGGTTCAGGATGTTCTTCGGGTCAAACGTCTTCTTAATACCGTGAAGGAGCTCGAGTTTCCCGCTCGGCCACCGGGCGTAGTCGCGCTTCAACGATCCGAGACCATGCTCGCCCGAGATCGACCCGCCCAGCCGGCTGGCCATCTCGAAGACCTCCGCGCACGCACGCTCTGCTCGGGCGAGATCCTCTCCGTCGTCGTCGAGTGCCACGAGGAAGTTCGAGTGAACGTTCCCGTCACCGGCATGCCCGAAGCTCAACCCGGTGAGACCGTGGCGCCGGCCGATCTCGACCGTCTCCTCCACCGCGTCCGCGAGCCGATCGAGTGGAACGACAATATCCTCGCCGACTTTTCCTCCGCGCTGAGAGATGACCGCATACGCGATCCCCTCGCGCCAACGCCAGAGAGCGGCCGGGTTGACTGGCGTGCAATCGAGCGCGTTCTCCGACAACACATCGACCAAGTCATCGCGCAGCCGCGCGGCCTCCTCGGACATGCCGTCAGCCTCCGCGATGACCATGAATCCGGCCCGGCCTGGAATTCCGCCGGGATAAGCGCTGCCGGCGATCGCAAGCGTCGCAGCATCGAGGTACTCGAGCGCTGCCGGCTGGAGGCCCGACCCGACCACGCGCAGAATTGCGTCGGAGCCGACAGCGGTGTCCGGATAGAAACCGACGACAGGGTGGATCGCCTCGGGCGCGGGCAACAGACGGAGCCAGGCGGCCGTGATGACCGCAAGCGTGCCCTCGGAGCCGACGAGCAGACCGGTAAGGTCGTAGCTCGAGACATCTTTTCGTAGCGGCCCCCCCGCGACGATCACCTCGCCAGATGGGACAACGAACTCGAGCCCGGTTACCCACTTGCCGGTCACGCCGTACTTGAACGCGTGAGGCCCGCCGGCGTTGGTCGCGATGTTCCCCCCGATCTGCGACTGCTCGAGGGCGCCGGGATCGGGCGGGAAGAAGAGTCCATTCTCTCGGGAAACTCGACGGAGCTCGCCCGTTGTCATGCCGGCCTCGAGCTCGATTCGCCAGAGGAGCGGTTCGAAGGAGCGAATCTGCTTCAGGCGCTCGAGGCTGAGCACGACTCCGCCGTACGGCACCGCACCTGCCGCGAAACCCGTGCCGCCGCCACGCGGAACGACGCGAACCTCTCTCGCATTGCACCAGGCGAGCACCCCGGCAACCTCTGACGTCGTCCCGGGAAGGACAACGCAATCGGCATGACCTCGGATGCCGCGAGACTCGGTGGCGTCGTGCAGATACTCCGACGTGTCCCCTGAGAGGACAAAGTCCGAACCAACGATTTGGGCTAGGTCTGCCTTCATCCGTTACTCCGGTCCGCCGCGTCGACGGCTGGTGCGACTTTCGTACCGACGAGCTCGATCATGTCCAGATCTCGATGGACTAGCTGCTGGAGGACGATACGGTCGACTCCGGCCGAACCGAACTCTCGAATTCGGCTCGCGACCTGCTCGACCGTGCCGACGATCCACTGGAGTCCGGTGAGCGTTTCGTCCGCGCGATCCACGCCGCTCCACGCCTCGAGCTCGCGCTCACGCTCGGCTACTTCGGCGCGGTCTCGGCCGACGACGAACCGAGCCGCCACCGAGAGTCGTAGCTCCTCGGGAACGCGACCGGCCTGGGCACAAGCCTCATCGAGCCGACTCCGGACATCTCGGCACTGCTCAGGAGAAGCACCGAACACGTTGTATTCGTCAGCCCAGCGCGCCGCCGCACGAATCGTCTTCGGCAATCCCTGTCCAGCCACGATCAGCGGGGGGTGCGGACGTTGAACAGGCTTCGGGAGCGCGGGTGAGCCCACAAGCTCGTACGAGTTCCCGCTGAAAGTGACGGCCGGTTCTGTCCACGACCGGTGAACGATCTCGAGCTGCTCCTCGAGCAACGCCATCCGATCGCCGAGCGCCGGGAGGGTAAAACCGTAGCGGCGGTGCTCCTCGACCCACCAGCCGGCCCCAAGGCCAACCTCGAGGCGTCCGCCCGAGATGTGGTCGACGGTGACAGCCGCCTTGGCCAGCACCGACGGATGACGAAACGTCGCCGGCGAAACCATCGTCCCGATTCGAATTCGCTCCGTTACCACCGCGACTGCTCCGAGCACGGTCCAGGCGTCGAAAGAGCCTCGGCTCGGCCGCTCGAACACGGAGTAGTAGTGATCCGAAGTGAAGAGCGCCTCGATACCGGCCTCTTCAGAAGTCTGAGCCACCGAGCGCCAGTCCTCCCATGTGACGTCCTCTTGACCCTCGATCATGAGTGCAACACGCATGAGCGGCCGATCCTACACACCTCTTTTACACCCCTTCTGTAGGCTTTTTCTCCCGTGAGTACGCCTTCAGGGGGCACGGCAAAGGCCCTTGTCACCGGGGGCGCCGGCTTCATCGGCTCCCACCTCTGCGAGCTCCTCTTACGAGAGGGCTGGGAGGTCTACGCGCTCGATGACCTCTCGACGGGGTCGGAGGCAAACGTCGCGCACCTCCGAAACGACCCGCGCTTCCACCTGATCGTCGACTCCGTTCTTTCGCCCTCGGTGGTCAACGAGCTGGTCTACAAGTGCGACGTCGTCTATCACCTCGCGGCAGCAGTCGGCGTGCGGCTCATCGTCGAACAGCCGGTGCACACCTTGGTCACCAACGTCCAGGGAACCGAGATTGTGCTCGACCACTGCAATCGATTCGGCAAGCGCGTCCTCATCGCGTCGACGTCGGAGGTCTACGGAGACCATCGGGAAGAACGACCTCTCGCGGAGAACGCACGCCGCATCTACGGCCCGACTACCGCACGACGCTGGGCCTACGCGGACTCAAAAGCGATGGACGAGTTCCTCGCTCTGGCACATCATCAGGAGCGTGGCCTCGACTGCGTGATTGCGCGCCTCTTCAACACAGTTGGACCACGCCAGTCCGGCCAGTACGGCATGGTGATCCCGAGCTTCGTCGAGCGCGCACTGGTCGACGAACCACTCGAGATTCACGGCGACGGAATGCAGACCCGCTGCTTCTGTCATGTCGCCGACACGATCGAAGCGCTCCGAGGACTGATGGACTCTGAGTCCACGTCGGGTGAGATCTTCAATATCGGATCGACGGAGCGCATCCGAATCGTTGATCTCGCAAGTCGCGTTCTGGAGCTGACGGAGTCGAGCTCGGATCTCGCCTTCATTCCGTACGAACGGGTCTACGGCCACGGCATCGAGGACATGCTCCACCGAATCCCGTCCATCGAGAAGATCCACGACGCTGTCGGCTGGTCGCCCTCCCTCGATCTCGAAGACATTCTTGTCAGCGTGATCGAGGAGCGATCACGCGTTGCAGCCGTCGTCTGACGGATGCTCGAAGCGTTCCTGATCGCTCTCACCGCCTTGCCGGTGACGGCGTTCACAACCTGGTGGATCCTGCGCCGCCAGCCAACCCGCGGCGTCGCCGTTCCACAGCAAGAGCGGTGGCACCGCGAGCCGACCCCGACGCTCGGAGGCATCGGGATTTTCGCCGGCATGGCGGTCGGGTACGGGCTTCTGATCGCAATCGGCACACTTGAGTTCGACAAACAGATCGCCGGCCTTCTCGCGGGCGGGACGATCGTCTTCGCCTCAGGTCTCGTCGACGATTTGAGACCGCTGCCCGCCTGGGGAAAGCTCGCCGGCCAGCTGGCCGCCGTCGCGGTTGTCATGTCGACCGGCACTGTGATCGAGATCATCTCGGCCGATTGGATCGCCTACCCGCTGACCGTTCTCTGGCTGATCGGAATAACGAACGCGTTCAACCTCCTGGACAACATGGACGGGCTCTCGAGCCTGATCGCCATCGTGTCGGCTGGACTCTTCGCGGCCTCGAGCGTCCTCCAGGACAGCGTCGCAATCGCCGCGCTCGCCGCCGTGATCGCCTACGCCTGCCTAGGCTTCCTTCCCTTCAATCTCAGACGAGGGCGGGCAGCGTCGATCTTCATGGGCGATTCGGGGAGCCAGTTGCTCGGCTTCATGCTCGCCTCGATTGCGCTCTTGTCTAACTGGCGCGGGAGCTCGAACGTCATCGTCGCACTCATCGTTCCTCTGCTCCTGCTCGCAGTGCCGATCCTCGATACGGCGCTCGTCACCCTCGTCCGGCTCCGGGAACGCAGGCCCGTTTATCTCGGCGGTCGCGACCACTCCTCCCATCGATTGGTCGGCCACGGGCTCTCCGAGCAACGCGCTGTGCTGGTGCTAACCGCGGTTGCGGCGATCCTGGGAGGGCTAACGCTCGCACTCGTCGAACTCGATCGCCCGTTCCTCACCGTCGCAGGCGTCTGCCTTGCGGCGGCCCTGTTGATTCGCTTCGGACTGTTCCTCGCGGGCCTCCAGCGCGCGGATCGCCCAGCTCGGCCGGCGCTGGTCAACTCCCGGTTCTTCGTCGTTCACCGACGCCAGGCTGTCGAGGTCGTAATCGACGCGCTGATCATCACCGCGGCCTACGCGCTCGCGTACGCGCTGAGATTCCAGGACTTCGAGGAAGAAGCGGTATGGCGCGGCGGTATCTTCTGGGACTCGCTCTGGCTGCTGCTCCTCGTCCGGCTCGTCGCCTTCGGAGCCTTCGGCCTCTATCGGGGAATCTGGCGCCACGCCGGCGTGCGCGACCTGATCTCGATCGGCTACGCCGTGTTGGCGTCCGCAATCGTCACGGTGGCGATCCTGACCATGAGCGGGAGGTTCGAAGGCCACTCGCGCAGCGTCTTCGTCATCGACGTCGTGATCTGCATTGGTCTGATCAGCGCTTCACGACTCAGCGAGCGTTGGATCGAAGATCTACTCAGCTCGGTTCGTGGCGCGTCGGGATCTCGACGAGTATTGATCGTCGGAGCCGGGAAGGCGGGAATATCCCTGCTGAGAGAGCTCCGGGAGACCCCAGGGCACAGCGTGCTGGGGTTCGTCGACGATGATCCTGAAAAACAGGGCATGCGCATTCAGCGCGTCCCAATCCTCGGAACCTGCTGGAACTGCGGCGAGGCTATAGATCGCGTCCGGGCGGATCTCGTGCTCGTCACGATCCCCCGAGCTCCGCGCGAAACGCTCAGCCACATCGTCTCGGTTTGTGATGATCGAGGAGTGACGTGTCGATTTGCCCTACGCGAGCACGATCTCGATCCGGCACAGTTTCTGGAGACAACCGAGACCGCAGGGCAATCTTGAGCACAGTCGTCGAAGCGCCACGGGCAGAGACAGAGCCGGAACCACCACCAGATACGACCCAGCTACGAGATCGGCGCATCCTCACCGTTGTCGGGCTGATCGCGATCTACGCCATTGCCGTCGGGATCTACGGCTTCCAGGCGTGGCACAGAGAGGTGCCCTGGATCTTCCAGGACGAGCTCTTCCATGCAAGCCAGGCGCGCGAATTCGCCGAGACGGGCGAAACCTCGATCCGCGGTACACCCAACACCGATGACCGGGTGACCGCATGGGTGACTTCGATCGCCTGGCACTTCGATGATCCAGAAACGAGCTTTCTCGCGGCAAAGATGCTCAACGTCCTTTTGATGGCGGCAGCAGCCTTCCCCGCGTTCCTCCTGGCAAGGATCGTGGTCAGTCGCCCCTGGGCACTCTTCGCCGCGGCCGGCACGGTCGCGATTCCGGCGTTCGTCTACACCTCGATGATCCTCACGGAGCCGCTCGCGTACCTCCTGGCAACCACCGCGTTGTGGCTCATGACCCGCACGCTTGCGAACGATCAGATCGACAGCCAGACGGCGCTTTGGGCGATCGCGGCACTCAGCGTGATCACGCTCGGATTCGGCGCTCGGTCACAGCTCTACATCCTCTATGCGGTCTTCGCGGTCGCCGCAGCTCTCCGGCTCCTCCTCGCCAGGCCAATACGGATGCGGCTGTACCTGGCGATTCCCGGTCTCGTCGCGCTGGGCGCAGCGCTCTACTTCGGATACAAAGAGCAGCTTCAACGCGATGGGCAGTTCCACGTGGTCGACGGCTTCTGGCGTGAGATCGCGCAGTTCGCGACGTGGGGTGGCGGTGCACTCGCAATAGGCGTTCTCGTGTTGCCGGCCGTCCTCGGGCTCGCCGCTCTGTGGCCCGTCGGAGTACGTCGTCAAATGCCGGGGCACATCGCCTTCGGCCTCGTTGCCGCCGTCGCGATTCTCGCGTTGCTCTGGTACACCGGAATCAAGGGAGCCTTCCTCCACTTCACGTTCGCGACGCGCGTTCTCGAGCGAAACATGATTTACGCGGCGCCGCTCCTCATGGTCGGAACGGCGATCTTCCTCCAGTACCGGCGACTGAATCCATTCGCGCTCGCAGGTTCGCTCGCGCTCGTGACGTACGCGGTCTACGAGGTGCCGTACCAGCTTGCCTTCCGCCTCTACTCGGACGCGCCCGGACTCGCGGTGCTCTCGACGGCCAATCGCCACCTGCAATGGACCGACGATCACGTGCGTCGTTACCTCGCGGTCGCACTCGCCGCGGCGCTCGTCATTGCGCTGGTCCCGTACGTCATCAAGAAAGGCAGCGTCTTACGTGTCGGTGCATCGCTTCTTGCGATCATCGTCGTCGCCGGCGCGCTGACCGCCGAGGTGGCGGCCGACCGATCGAATCGCGGCGCCTCGGCGATGTTCGCCGACAACCTTCCGAAGCCGTATGACTGGATCGACGAAGAAACGCAGGGAGAGCGCTCGGTCTTTCTCGGTACAGCGATATCCGATCCGAACGGCGTTTGGCTCACGCAGTTCTTCAATCCGAACATGTGGCACCTGGCGACGCTCGACGGTACCGCCCCACTACCGGGAGCGTCGGTCACGCCGGACATCGTCGGCGCAGACGGGTTGCTCTTTCCGCAGTTCCCAGACTCGCCGTACGCCGTCGTCGACAACAAGATCAAGATCGCCGGAGAGCCAATCCGTGAGGAGGAGTACCTGACGCTGTACCAGGTCGAGCAACCGCTCCGGCTTGCTGAAGCGTCTTATGGCGTGATGGGGGACGGCTGGATGGCCGATTCGGCGAGCTTCTACCAGTTCTCCTCAGACGAGCCTGGGCCAGGCGTCGCGAAGGTCACCGTCTCACGGGCAGCCTGGGGAGGCGAGGATGTTCCGGGCCTCGTCCAGATCACCGTGAAACCACTCCGGTGGGAAGGGCCCCACGACAATGTGAGCGGCGAACTCGTCGAGGGCCTACCCGTGGCTTTCGAGACCGTGACGATCCACTCGCGACAGGTTGTTGAGTTTCTCATTCCGGTTCCCGATGGGCCGCCTTTCGTCGTCGATATCAAGGTTCTTCCAACGTTCTCGCCGGCTGACTTCGGACTCGGCGACGGGCGCCAGCTCGGTGTGCAGCCGAGTGTCGAGTACCTCCCGAGATTCAACCTCGGGCGAACGGTGACCCGTGAGCTCAACCCGGCGGTGATACTGCCGTAGCACAGAAGACCAGACTTGCCTCAGCGTCTGGTCGCTCGAGATCGAGGAAGCGGACTTCTGGATTGAATCCGACCTCGCGCAGCACGTCAACGACGTCTAAACCGAAATCCGTGAAGACAAGCTGATCCTCCTCCCGGCTGACGAGCGAAAGCGGCCCAGAGCCGCGACCGTGGTAGATGGGCCGCCTGTGATGAATCGGTCGCCCGGCGTCGTCGACTGCCGCCCGCACAACGGTCGTGCGCTGGGACGGAACGAGCGGGATCGTGAAAACGTGCCGACCGCCCGGCCGCAGCACGCGCCTCGTCTCTCGAAATGCAGTGACTGGATCGGGCACATGCTCGAGCGTGTCGGAGGTCAGAACGAGGTCGAAGGTATCATCGGCGTAGCTCAACCTCGTCAGGTCTTCGTTGCGTACTCCGCCGACGACCGCACCCGCAGACGAACCCGGCCGGTACTCCGAATATGCGAGTCGGGGAAGCGGGGCGAGGTACGAATGAATGAGCTGGATGCTGTTGATCTCCGCCACCCGAAGCTCCCGGAAAGCAGGCTCACGAACAAGCTCTTCGAGGGTCGTCGCCCTGTCTGCATAGAGCTCGAGCAGAACTTCGGTGATCCGCCGAACCCTGAGAGACGAGCCACAAAGACGGCAGAACGTGCTCTCGCGAGCCACGAAGGCGTCGACGCGCTCGGGGTTCTCAAGCTCCGACTTCATGTCGCTCGGGAGAATCCACGAGTTCGTCACGTAGCGACCCGACCATCCGCACACACAGCAGCGCCCATGCTCGTCACGGCGACGATCAGACGGAGGTCGGACATACAGAATGAGCCGCCACGCGTGGCGTGCTCTGAGCTCAGCGAGCATGAGCCCGCCGGAACAGATATTCCGGGTGCACGCGGACGAAGTGGGCCATCCCCCGCAGGTGCCAGAGCGTCCGCCGGGTGAGGAATTGCTCGTCGATCACGGCCGCGTACTCGTGCTCGACGATGGCCGACGGAACGTACCAGCGCTCCCAACCTGCCTTCGCCGCCCGAAAGCAGAGGTCGATGTCCTCGCCATACAGACGAAACGTTTCATCGAAACCGCCGAGTTCCCGGAAAGCTGACTGTCGGAAGAGGAGGAACGCGCCGAGCATCCAGTCAGCCTCGACTGACTCGGAGGGTTGTTCGTCCAGGAGGTAGTGCTTGCGCTGGTACCGCTTTGGATCGGCAATCCAGCGGAGCGGCGTTCGCCGGACAATCGTGCCCCCCACTGTCGGAAACCGCCGTCGTGAAGGCTGCCAGGTGCCGTCCGGGTACCGGAGCTGGGGGCCGGCGATCCCGCACCGCTCCTTCGCTTCCATGATCTTGACGAGCTCTCGTACGGCGTTGGGGCGGGCAATCGCATCCGGATTCGCGGCGATCACGAACTCCGCGCGGAGACGCGCCGCGCCGGCGTTGACGTTTGCACCGTAGCCGCGAGGCTCTCGATTCTCGAGAACGAGGATGTCCTCGGACAAATAATCGATCGACCCGGGGACGTTGGCGACGACCAGCAGCTCGTCCACCTGGGGCGCGAGGGCATCCACGCACCGAGCCAGCTGACCGGCCTGTCCGTGCGAGACGATGATCGCCCCGATGCTCATAGTCCCAAGACCTCCCGATAAACCTCGATCGTTTGGCGCGCCGCCCTCTCCCAGCTGAACTCAGAGGCACGTTCAAGTCCGGCGGCAACGAGCTTCTCACGCGAGGCGAGCGCCTGCTCGACTCCAGCTGCGAGGTCGCTCGCGGGAACGAGCACGGCGGCGGAGCCAGCGACCTCCCGCAGCGCCGGTTCATCCGTCGCAACGACGGGCGTGCCAGACGCCATCGCCTCGAGCACCGGCAGTCCGAACCCCTCGAAACGTGAGGGAAAGAGTAGACACGCCGCTCCCCGATAGAGCTCGGCAAGCTCCGGTTTGGCCACGTAACCCTTCAGCTCGGCACCGAGGCGGGCGAGCTCTCGGGTGAGCTCAAGGTCCTTCGCAGGACCTACGACCACCAGCCGTAGGCCGACGGCGTCGGCAGCCTTCAGGGCCGCCAGTGGGTCTTTTCGCCGCTGGATCGCGCCAACTACGAGCGCGTAGTCTCGGGCTCCGTTCGTTCCCGGAGAGAACACGGGATCGACGCCGTTTGGGATGACGACAACCTTGGACTCCGGCAATCCGTAGAGCTCGAGGAGATCACGTTTCGTTCGAGCAGAAACGGTGATCACGGCAGCGGCGCGACGGACGGATCGTGGAACGATCGTTCGGAACACGACGCGATCCCGCCGAGACATGAGCTCCGGAGATCGCTCGAATGAGACGTCGTGCACAGTCACCACCCCAGGACAGGGGCAGCCCCTCGGGAGCGCGTACTGAAAGTGGGCTAGTGACGGCGACAGGTCGCGCAGAACGCGTGGTACTGACACACTCATCCGCAGGATCTGGCTCGTTGCGCGAACCTCCACAGCACGAATCTCTGGCGGGACGAGATCCGGTCGGCGGGTGAGCACGGCGAGACTAATCGGTTCCTGAAGCTGTGAGAGCTCACGCAGCAGGTTGTCCATGTAGGTCTCGTCCCCTGTGCGGCGACGGCCCAGGACGTCAGCATCGAGAACGACTAGCGGTGGCACGCAGAGGACGTTAACGGTCGGGAGG
>CAYTCZ010000020.1:0-3863 GCA_964436315.1 uncultured Gaiellales bacterium
GTCGAGCAGACCTTCAACGGTTACTTCACGCCCGACTCTCCTCCTCCGGGGCCTGACCAGCCCGAGTGCAAGCAGGGCAACCCGCCGCCGTGGGCAGTCGCTGACGAGTCGTAGATGCCGGCCGTGGCTAGGCGGTCTGCGACAAACGGCGCCGCTCGAGCTGATTCTCGCCGGGCCGCTTGACGTCCCAGACGAGCCCGAGACGTTCGAGGCCTCGGATCGTCCAGGCAGAGAGGTCGATCTGCCGTCGATCGAGGCCATGGATCGCCGAGCTCGGAAACGCGTGATGGTTGTTGTGGAAGGACTCCCCGAATGTCACCAGAGCGAGCGCACGGACGTTGCGACTCTCGTCTCGCGTCTCGTAGGCCTGCTCGCCGAACATGTGACAGATCGAGTTGACGCTCCAGGTCGAGTGCTGGAGCAAGAACAGGCGGAGTACGCCCCCCCAGATCATCACCTGGATGCCCAACGAGACGCTCCCGCCGCCGGCGAGATAGCCGATGAGAAACGGAATGGCGAGCGACAGGGCGAGCCACAGGAGATAGAACCGGTCGATGATGAGCACAAGACGGTCCTCGTAGAGATCCTTGCCGTATGTCTTCCCGCGATCGAGACCCTTGGTGTGAAACATCCAGCCGATGTGCGAATGGAACAGACCGACCAGCGTGCCCCAGGCTCCCTCGCCGTGTCCGTGCGGGGAGTGCGGGTCGCCCTCTTTGTCGGAGAGCGCGTGGTGCTTTCGATGGTCCGTGACCCACTGGGTGATCGGGCCCTGCATCGAGCTGCAACCGAGGATCCCTAGAAATGCCATAAACGGTCGCGAGGTCTCGAAGCTCTTGTGCGCGAAGTAGCGGTGGAACCCGACCGTGATCGCAAGCCCGCCAAGAACGTAGGTGACGATCAACGTGGCGAGCGCCACGGGCCCGAAGCCGATGCCCCACATGAGCCCCATAGCGGTGAAGACCACCACAGGAGGCACGACAACGGCGACGAGCGTGATCAGCTGGCTCCAAAACGGAGTTCGCGAGCGGACGGTCGCAACCGCGGGCGCGTTGTCACCTAGTTCCAACGTGTCTCCTCTTCGGGCAAGGTCGTCTTCAGCCTGATCTGATTCGCGCTGATCCGTTCGCCGGATCAGAACGAACCACCCGAGCGGAGAAGCTTATGAAAATTGGAGTGGTAGGAACAGGCATTGCTGGACTCGGCGCTGCGTACGCGCTGTCGCGCTCACACCACGTCGAACTCTTTGAGGCGGCCGACTGGATCGGCGGGCATACGCACACGATCACGCATCAGGTTGGTGGCCGATCGTTGCCGCTCGATACCGGCTTCATCGTGATGAACGAGCGGAACTACCCGAACCTCGTCCGGTTGTTTCGCGAACTCGGTGTGCGAACACGGGACTCGGAGATGTCATTCTCGGTGAGCTGTGAGGCGTGCGGAATCGAGTACTCGGGACGCCGCCCCTTTGCCCAGCCGGCGAATGCTCTCCGCCCAGCCTTCCTGCGCATGCTCGCCGACATTGTCAGATTCATGCGGCAGGACCATGCGGACATCAGCAACGAGGTGACACTCGAGCAGTACGCTCGCGACCATCGGTATTCAGATGAATTCCAGCGTCACTTCCTGATTCCGCTGACGGCGGCGATCTGGTCGACCGCGCCGGCTGGCGCCCTCGCATTTCCGGCCGCCTACGCGCTCCGGTTCTTCGACAACCACGGACTGCTCACGCCTCGTTACGGTGTGCTCGGTCCTCGAATGGATTGGAAGACAGTCGTTGGTGGTAGCCATACGTATGTCCGAGCAATCCTCGAGCGCACGGACATGCCGGTCCACATCAGCACACCGGTGCGTGCCGTTCGGCGATCCCTCGACGGAGTGTCGATCACCGCTGCGAGCGGACAGTCCTTCTGGTTTGACAAGGTCGTCATCGCAACGCATCCGGATCAGGCGCTTCGTTTGCTGGAGGATCCGAGTGACGACGAGCAACGTGTCCTCGGGTCGTTTCGTTTCGCCGCGAATGAGACCGTACTCCACACCGACGCCCGATTCCTTCCGGGCGCCACGGCCAGAGCCTCGTGGAACTACCAGCTCTCGGACTGTCGCCGACCTTCTGCGCGACCCGCCATGACGTACTACCTCAATCGGCTCCAGGGCCTTGACGAACCGCACGATTACTGTGTCACGCTGAATCGGGAGAACGAGATTTCCGAGGATGCGGTGATCGCGCGCATGGTGTATGAGCACCCCAAGTACACGTCCGAGAGTCTGATGGCTCAGCAGGAGCTACCCGGTCTGAATGGTCACCGCCACACGGCATTTTGTGGTGCCTACCAAGGGTTTGGCTTCCACGAAGACGGGCTGGTTTCTGGCCTTCGCGCTGCCGCTGCCCATGGAGTGAGCTGGTAGATGAACTCAGCGCTGTACACAGGAACCGTGATGCACGCCCGCGAGGCGCCCGCGGAGAACGTCTTCAGCTACCCGGTGTGCTTCTATCTCCTCGACCTCGACGAATTGCCGAGTCTTGACCGTCGGCTTCGACTGTTCAGCTACGGGCGGCGGAATCTCGTCACGCTTCGGAATGAAGACCACCTCGGAGATCGCAGACGATCCATCCGTGACAACGTCTTGTCATTTCTGTTCGCCGCCGGCATCGACCTGCTAGGCGGTCGGATCATGCTGCTGACCAACCTGCGGGTTGCCGGCTACGTCTTCAATCCCGTGAGCTTCTTTTACTGCTATCGATCTGATGGGACGCTCGAGTGTGTGATCGCCGAGGTCAACAACACGTTTGGCGAACAGTTTCCGTATTTGCTCCGACCCGAGAACGAGATCGCGAACGGTCGGCATCGCTCGTACTTCACGGAGAAGAAGCTGCATGTCTCGCCCTTCTTTGCGATGAATCAGACCTACACGCTGTCGTTCAGCGAGGCCGCCGAGCATGTGCATGCGCGAATCGACTTGCACGAAGACGGCCAGAGATTGTTTCGAGCGACACTCAGCGGGGAGCGACAGCCCCTAAACAACAGGACGCTTGTCCGCGCCCTTGCTCGGTACCCCCTGATGCCGGTTCAGGTCATCGGCCTGATCCACTGGCAGGCGGTGAAGCTGTTTCTCAAAGGTGTTCCGTTTCATGGGAAGCCTGACTTCGTCCCGGCCCAAGGATCGGTGAAGCATGAGTCGTGAGCCCCACCGAGAAGGCCGGCCGAACGTCCATCGTTTGTCTGACTCCGCTCGGCCGGGTTCAGGGGTATCCCCAGACCTCCACCACCCGCGATGAGCGTGACGAAAAAAAGCGCGAGCGTGTCGCCCGACCCGTATCGGAAGTCGAGCGCACACGCGCCGAAATCGACGCGGCTACCGTCCGCGACGCAGCCGACTGCAGCACTACGAGGTATTCCGGACGCCGGGCGTCGTCAACTGGTCGGGTTGGCGCGCCGGCTTACACACCGGGCGCTGGAAGAAATCTCGATTGGAGAGCTGACCGTCCGGTTCCCGACGGGAGAGCGGCGACGTTTCGGCACACCGGGTATGGAACCCGTAGCGACGCTCGATATCAGAAGCGACGATTTCTTTGCTCGCATGATGCGGGGACCGCGCATCGCGATCGGGGAGTCGTACGTCGCCGGAGACTGGGAAACAGACGACCTCGTCGCTGTCCTGAAGCTCCTCGCGCTCAATCTCGAGGACGCACGCAAGCGTCCGCCACTCTCGACGATCACGGCTCTCGAGCGGTTCCGGCTGCGACTGCCGGAACGACAGGGCCTTCACAAGACCGAGAAGAACATCCACTACCACTACGACGTCGGCAACGAGTTCTTCCGCCTCTTCCTCGACGACTCGATGACGTACTCCTGCGCGTA
>CAYTCZ010000020.1:3963-7834 GCA_964436315.1 uncultured Gaiellales bacterium
TTCGACAAGATCGCCTCGATCGAGATGCTCGAGGCAATCGGCCACGAGCAGTACCCGACGTTCTTCGCCACGCTCGATCGGCTGCTGGCGCCGGAGGGCCTCGCGTGCATCCAAACCATCGCGATTCCCGGTCAGCGGTATGAGGCAGCCCGACGCCGCTCGAACTGGATCCGTGAGTACATCTTCCCCGGTGGGCTGCTCCCCTCGCTGGACGCCCTGGCGGAGGCTATGACGAAATCGTCCGACCTAGGCGTCTACAGCCTCGAGGACATCGGGATCCACTATGCGCGCACGCTCCGTGAGTGGCGCGAGACCTTCAACGCACGGATCGACGACGTTCGACGCCTCGGATACGACCGCCGGTTCGAGCGGATCTGGGAGTTCTACCTCGCGTTCTGCGAAGCTGGATTCGAGATCAGGGCGCTCGAAGATCTCCAGCTCGTGCTAACGAGACCCTTCAACTCCAGGCTTCCAAGGTTTCCGACTCCCAGGATGACGTTTTGAGTGCCCTCTCCTCGTCGACCGTCTGGCTCACAGGCGCCTCGAGCGGAATCGGCGAGTCGCTCGCGAAAGAGCTCTCGCAACGCGGCGCGGCGCTTGCGCTCACCGCCCGCCGTCAAGAACAGTTGGAGGAGGTCGCGGAGCCGCTGCAAGCGGGCGGAGCGCAGATACACGTTTTGCCCGGTGATGTGACGGATCGCGACCGAATGCATGCGATCGCGCGCGATCTCGAGCAGCGCTGGGGCCGAATCGACATCGGCCTTTTCAACGCCGGTGTCTATGAACCAATCTCTCCCGATACCTTCGATGCCGAGGTCTTTCGACGACATCTCGACGTCAACTTCATGGGGACGATTCACGGAATCGAGGCCGTCCTCTCCGAGATGCGACGACGCCGGTCTGGTCGCATCGCGGTCGTCTCGAGCCTGACGGGCTATGCGGCGTTCCCTCGTGCCGAAGCGTACGGAGCCACCAAGGCTGCCCTGATCAGTATGTGCGAGTCCCTGCGAGCTGACGTTGCGGCGGACGGCGTCTCAGTGACCCTGATCGCTCCCGGATTCGTTCGGACTCCCGCAACTGAGCAGAACGAGTTCGAGATGCCGTTCCTGATCGAGTCAGACGAGGCCGCCCGAATCATCGCCGACGGCCTCGAGGCTGAGAAAGACGAAATCGCGTTTCCGCTTCGCATGTCGCTCTTTGCCAAGGGTCTTGGAAGCCTGCCAGGGCCCGTCGCCCGTCGATACACAGCCCGGATGGCCGAGCGGCTTCGGACCGAGCACTCCTGACCGGTCTGGAATTATGCTGGGCTCCTCACTAGCCCACGCACGTGCGCCAATCCACGGTGCGATCAGATTCAAGAGGGAGGGGATCCATGGACAGGGTGCGGATCGGAGTAATCGGCCTTGGATGGTTCGGCGAGGTTCATTGCGATGCGATAAGGGCCATCCCGACGCTCGAACTCGCAGGGTTGTGCACCCGAACCGAATCGCGCCTCGCCGCGTTGTCGGAGAAATACGGAGTCGAGAACAGCTACACCGATTACCACGAACTGCTGGCGAACCCTGACATCGACGCCGTGAGCGTCACAACGATGTGGGATCAACACACGGCGCCGACGCTCGCCGCCTTGGAGGCCGGCAAGCACGTATTCCTCGAGAAGCCCATGGCGCACACGGTCGACGACTGCCGGCAGATCGTGGACGCCGCTAAGAATGCGGATGGCCATCTCATGGTCGGGCACATCTGCCGGTTCAATCCGAGGTACATAACGGCGAAACAGCAGATCGACGCGGGCGCGATCGGAGAGATTCTGTGCATGAGTTCGCGGCGCAACATCCCGGCGGCCTGGACTCCCGAGATTCTCAACAAGATCGGGCCTATCATCGGCGATGCCATTCACGACACGGATCTCATGCTCTGGTTCACGGGCTCGCGCGTGACGAGCGCCTATGCGCAAACAGTCGATCTCCGAGGGCTCAAGTACCCAGACATCGGTCAGACGATGTATCGCTTCGAGAACGGCGCGACGGCGACCTTGGAGACCGTCTGGTGCATGCCCGACAAGACGCCGTTCGATATCGACGAGCGGATGTCGATTATCGGCAGTGACGGCTTCATCCACGTCCAGGACACCTTTCCCAACATCGGCATCGTCACGAGCGAGAGCTTTCGCAGCCCTGATACGACCTACTGGCCCGAGCTCCATGGTGTGACAGCCGGCGCGCTTCGGGAGGAGTTCTCGTATTTCGCACGCTGTGTCCTTGCGGGCGAGAAGCCGACGATCATCACGCCTGAGGAGTCCATGGCGGCAGTCGAGGCTGCACTTGCAGCTGAGGAATCTGCTGCCTCGGGCGAGATCGTTCAGCTCTAGGCTCCGGGCGAGGAAGAGAAGAGTTGTGGCTCGCCGGTGCAGTGGTTCATCACCGGCGCGGCCGGCGGCATCGGGACGACTCTCTGCCGTGTCTTCGCCGAGAAGGGCTGTCGGGTTGCCCGCTCGATCGGCGTGAAGAGGTTCTAGCCCTCGCTTCCTCTCAGGAGGGCGGAACGTCGGCAGTTGCCCTCGTCGCGGACGTGACGGACTGCGGGCTCATGGCGGGCAACCTGGTCATGAGTCGCGAGATCACGATGGAGGACTCGGAGCCGACCTCCTCGACTGAGGCCGGCAAGGAATCGTGACAAAGGAGGCGATCGGACGCGCTTCGCTGAAGGCCGACGCCGCCTACTGCGCGCTCGCCGGAAGCGCCGTGGTTGGTCTGCGAGGTCCGCTCGCAAGGACTCTTGGCGTGCCCCCGGCGCTCCTGGCTGGAGCCGGCTTCTCCACGATCGGCTGGGCCGGCCTCATCGCAACGCTCGCGCGCCAGGGCTAACTGGCGATCCTCGGTGCGCGCGGTGGCCAGCGCGAATCTGGCAGCCGCAACGGGACTCCTAGCGCTCGGAGCCCTACATGAACGAAAGCCGGCCAAGCTCCTACTTGCGGCGGTGGGGACCGAGGTAGCGACGTTCGCCGCCGTTCAGGCCAAGGCGCTCAACTAGTCACGGCTAGACGAACCGGATGAGAGCCTTGCGAATCAGGGTGGCCGGGACCGCCGGCCCGTTCGATGAGGCGGCGGGCGAGCGGCGGGCCAGCTGTCGAGCGAAGCTTCTGTCCAAGATCGGCAGCTCTTGCCGGCGCCTGGCTTGCGAGGACGGCGTTTGCCCTGAAGTTGATCTGCGACGGTTCGGCCCCGTTTGGGTCGAAGACATCACCGAGCCCTGCGCGGCGCATGTCCTCGGCCCCGGCGAACTGGTCGGTGGAGAACGGGCAGATGAGGAGCGGTACGCCGGCCCACAGTGCTTCGGTCACGGTGTTGTTGCCGCCGTGTGAAATGACCAGGTCGCACTCCGGCAGGATGGCGGTCTGTGGGAGATGAGGCTCGACGATCCAGTGATCCGGAATTGGCTCAAGTGCCTCCGGGGGTGTCACACCAGCCGCGAGGACGAGCTGCACCGGTAGCTCTCGGAACGCCGAAACATTCGTTGGAGCACATCGGTACGCGCTGAGAGGAAGCTCCCGAGCGAGACGTAGATGCGCGGCGCTTCGTTCTCCGCGGCAAGCTGACCCGCCAGCTCGGCCGAGAGTTGCTGCTCCCGAACCGAGGCGCCGACGAACCGGGCGGTTGGTGGTAGGAGTGCCTGGCGGTATCCGCCGAGTTGGTAGTCGACGAGGGTGAGGTCGCTCGAGCCACTTGAGAGCGCGTCTGTGACCGGACTCGCGTTGGGATTCAAGTCGATAAGCGTCTCGTTGAACACCGGCGTGAAGCGCTCCGCGACTTCCGTGCAGAGGAGCCAGAGAGACGAGAGCTCTGCTTGGGCCGCTTCGAATTCCGCTGGT
>CAYTCZ010000020.1:7934-38948 GCA_964436315.1 uncultured Gaiellales bacterium
CGCCTGCAAGTGGGCACCCTCCGAGCGGGGTTGGTCGTCGATTCTGCTGAGGCCCGAATTCCGGCCGGGGCCGAGGATCAGTTCCCTGTACTCGAATCCGTCGGCCCCGACGCGCGAAGCCAGACCGGATCCGGTCGCGAACACGATCTCGTGGCCGAATGCGTGCAGCTCATGTCCAAGCGCTGAAAGCGGATAGTAGTGGGACGCGTAGTCGGGGCTGAGGACGAGGATTCTCATGCGGCGTCAGCGTGCGCCGGAACCTCGAGCAAGCCTGAATAGAGGTCTCCGAGTTCCGCCGCCATCGCCTCAACCGAGAACCGCTCTCGGATCAGCGATCCAGCCCTCTTCGCGCGCGTCTCATCCTCGCGAACCGCGGCTGCCCTGCGAAGGCCGTAGACGATGCTCTCCACCGATGTTGTGTCGACGAGCGCCCCGGTCACCCCGTCATCGATGTACGTCGGCGGACCACCGCGCTCGGGCGCAACGACGGGCAGTCCAGCGGCGAGTGCCTCGAGTAGTGCAAGGCCAAACTCCTCCTTCTCGCTCGCGCACGCGTAGACCCCAGCCTGACCCACGAGCTCCGCGCGACCACGGCGCGTCGCATGCAGCAGCTGCGCGACCTCACTGTGGGAGCGATGACCGAGAAGGACAAGGCCGTCTGCGGCGTGGGGAATCCGGTCGACGACGTCCCCAACTGAGTGCAGCACTCGCTGCTCTTCAGCGGTCGGTGCGTTCAGATTGCCGCCGACGATGACGAGATTGAACGCTTGCTGAAGTTCGCGGTCGGACGCCCAAGCCTCCACGAGCCGCGGAAATCCTTTGACGCTATGAAATCGTCCGACGGACAGAACGAGCGGCAGTCCGGCGCGCTTGGGAGGCAGTGCGCGAAGTGCGGTGTCGAGGTCGCGGAGCGCTGGAGAAGCCTCCTGTGTGGTGATCGCGTCGTTTGCGCGATCGATGTTCGCGAGTGAGATGCCCTCAGGGACGGTCCGAAACCGGCCCGAACTCAGCTGCTGCTCGTCGATTCCAAGCAGCTCACGGACCTCGCGTTTCGCATTCGCTCGCGGGAACAGCACGAGGCGGCTGGACTGCTCGAGCAGCGTCTCGACAAGCCACGCTCGGAAGAGGAAGTGTTCACGTGAATTTGCCTCGAGGAACGACTCCCGAGTGAGGTGACCAGTCCTCTCACGCTCGCGGATCACTCCGTGCGGGTCGGGAGCGAGGGTGAACACGATCGGGATTCCCATGCGACGCGCGACGCGTGCTGCTGCGAGAGTGCCTACGTCCGCGAATCTGAGATGTACGGCGTCCAAACCCCCGATCTCGTTGAACGTCCGCTCGAGTTCGCGTTCGACCTCTCGGCGATGAGCCCACATTTCTGGCGTGGCCAAATAGTGAGACGGGCCAAACGAAATCCTCTTGATCGAAGCGTTTGGGCCGAGCGATTCGTGGTTTCGGCTCGACACTTCGAGATCTTCGTCAACGAACGCGCGGGAAATAGTTGTGACGTGGCCGATTGAGGGTCGCCGGCCAAGTTCCCTTGAAAGATGAACGAGGAGCGTCGCAATGCCGCCGCCGTCTCCGTCTCCCGCCCGCTGAAGGCCGCCGTCGAGCTTGCCCTGCAGGAAGACCTGGGCGAGTCGGAGCCCGGTGGCCTTTGAGCTTCTCGTCGAGGTGTCCTGCGGCCGGCCGACCTCTTCGGGCGAGAGCCATTCGTCGAGCACGAGGCCCGCGAGCATTCCGGCGAACCCACCAGCCTCCTGTTCGCTCAGCAGCGGCGCGAACGCAGATCGATATGCCGGGCGCTCGAGGAACGCAAGCATCGCGGCCTCTCGCATGTTCGAGTCGGCATCGTCCAGGAGTTCTGTGAGAGTCTCATTCACACGCTCACCGACAGAGCGACCCAGGGCGAAAGCGGCCAGCACGCGGGCAAGTCCGTCTCCCTCGCGAGTGAGCCAGACGAGCTCAGCGGTCTCCGCGCCCGCTGGCCGCCGGCGGCGAAGCGTCATGGCCGCTCTCAGTGGGGCGAGGACGCCGCCTTCGGATAGCTCGTGAATCCTCGTGAGCGGCGGGGCGGTCAGGATAAGTCTCCCGAGGCCTCAGCCCTCTGGGGCTGTTGTTTCCTTCCGTCAGAATGGTCAGGCCCCGGGTGCCGGATCTCATTGACGGCTTCGTAGAGCGAGGTCTCGTCCCCCGCCTCCATGGCTTCACGCTCACGCGCGTTCGCGCGGGCTTCGACCCGGAACCCCCAGAGCAGCAGGCCCATGGCGGCGGTGACGATCAACGTGACGAAAACGCCTGCGACGAAGATTCCGGCGTTCATCGAACCTCGCTCCTCCGGACGACAACGGCGCCGAGCGCGAGGATCGATGGCACCCAGAGTCCGACGAAGATCGCCTGCTGCTCGTTCCCTGTGAACCAGAGCGAGACAGACAGGACGAATGAGATGAATGCGGCGAGGAGGATCAGCCCCCTCGAAATCGTGACGTGTGACACGGCGACTCCTTTCGATTTCGGCCGTGACCCAGCACGCGATGGTCCTCTTCTGCTCCTGCCCTCAGCGGGCGAGAAGAGAGCGGACTGCCAAACGCGGACTGAGCTGGACGTGCGGCAGCCGGAGAAGCCGACTCCAGGCGCCCTCCTTCGCGTCGTGACCGGCCTGCAGGAGCACTCGATCTCCGCTTCGCACCTGCAGGGTTATTCCGGCTCGGTGGAGATGGTCAGCCAACGTCCGCAATGACCGGCGCCCCATGAGACCGTGGAGCTCAGTCGGCTCCTCGACCTCGAAGATGAGCCGCCGGCCATCGGCGACGAGTCGACCCTGTCCGGTGTCAAAGGAGATCTCGATGCTGCCGTAGAGGTCCAGCACAGCGGGTCTACTGGCCGTTCTCCGACGTGCGGATTCGAATCGTCCCGTTCAGGTGCCACCGGGCTTGCGGTGCGTTCTTGCCGGTGTCGCGCGGGACCATGACTTCCATGTCCTCGAGCTCGTACTCGATGGTCGCTCCGCGACCGGTGAGGAAGCTGTACAGCCCCTCGGCGAGCTCGGGCCAGGTTGTTTCCTTCTGCGCTCTTGCCTGCTCCATGTCGGCTCCTTTCGTCATCTCGCGGGCCTCGGACGCACGATTTGGACAAACAATGGACAGAACTATGACAAGAACTACCGAAGTTTGTCAAGAAATCGTCTATAAATTGTCCAATAAATCTGTACAATGAGAGGCATGGAGCCGCATTTCCTGCGCATCGGAGAGCTTTCGAACCGGGTGGGTGTAAGCCCTGAAGTCCTCCGGGCCTGGGAGCGCCGCTATGGCCTCCTGTCCCCTGAGCGCTCCGCCGGTGGGCTACGTCTCTACGCGTGCGAGGATGAATTCAGGGTTCGGCGCATGCAGTCGTACCTCGAGGAAGGCCTTTCCGCCGCAGAAGCGGCGAAGCGAGCATTGGATCAGGGTGGTCCTGCAGATCGGAGTCGCACTGAACTCGAAGAGGCAGCCGCCAACCTCTGCGATGCGCTCGATTCACTCGACGACGCACGAGCGCACGCGGTCCTCGATCGTCTTCTCGCGTCTTTTCGGCTCGAGACGGTGCTCGCAGAGGTACTCCTCCCTTACCTCCGCGATCTGGGTGATCGGTGGGAGCGGGGCGATGCTTCGGTCGGCCAGGAGCACTTCGCGAGCAGCATCATCCGTGGTCGCCTCCTTGGCCTCGCGCGCGGTTGGGATCGAGGCACCGGCCCGCGCGTGGTGCTGGCCTGTCCTCCCGGCGAACTACACGAGCTGGCGCTCATATCGTTGGGCCTCGTCCTTCGTGGACACGGATGGCGCGTGACCTACCTCGGGCCCGACACGTCTCTGAAGACCGTGCTGGCCACCCGCGGGGCAGTGGAGCCCGACGCCGTCGTCTTAGCCGTGACGAGTGAAGAGCGGCTACGAGCGTCCGCAGAAGACCTGGCGGTTCTCGCTCGGAGCCGGCGCGTCTTCGTCGCCGGCCCAGGCGCAAGATCCGAAGTGGTTTCCCCGACCGGAGCGCTCGTGCTCGCCGGCGATCCGGTTGCTGCCGGTGACGCGCTGAACAGCCAGGTACAAAGCTCTGCAGCATCCCGCGCCTCATGAGCACCCGCCTCGTCCTGTTTGCTCACGGGAGTCGCGATGAGCGCTGGCGCGAGCCCTTTGAGCTCCTTCGTGCGCGGTTTGCCCGGGAATCGAGCGAAGCGAGTGTGATGCTCGCATACCTGGAGTTCTCCGAGCCGAGTCTGGGACGCATTGCGGACGAGGCAGTGACGGACGGTGTCACGAACTTGATCGTCTTACCGCTCTTCCTCGCGCCGGGGAGGCATGTCACCGGAGATCTCGAGGCGGCCGTCTCGGCAATCAGACAGCGGCACCCTGGACTCCACGTTGAAACACGTTCCACCGTCGGGGCCGACCCCCGCGTCTGGTCACTCCTCGAAGAGCTGGTTGCGGAACACCTCAGTTCGCCTGCGGAGGCCCGGACCGTCTAGCGACGCTCGGGTGCGAAAGACTGTCGACATGGAGACAGTCTGGATCTTCGGTGACCAGCTGAATCGGCGTAACGCCGCGCTTCGAGGCAGAACTCCCGATACGGCTCGGGCGCTGATGGTCGAGAGCCGGACGCTCCTTGGCTCGAGGCGCTGGCATCGTCAACGACTCCATCTCGTGCTCGCCAGCATGAGGCGTTTCGCGGGCGAGCTCGTGAACGCAGGCTATGAGGTCGACTATCGGGTTGCAGACTCATTCGCGGCCGCCTTTCGAGCGCATGTGAGAGAACACCACCCCGACCGTGTGAGCGCGATGGAGCCGTCGTCCTGGGATGGGCGGCAGCTTCTTCAGCGCCTCGGCGTAGAGCTCGTCCGCTCGAATCAGTTCCTCTGTCACTACAACGATTTCGCTGAGTGGGCGGCCGGTCGAGAACGTCTCGTCCTCGAGGACTTCTACCGGTGGCAGCGTCGGCGGCTCGACGTACTGATGGACGGCGACGAACCCGCGGGCGGACGCTGGAACTACGACGCCGACAACCGCGAGCCACCACCACCGAAGGAATCGCGCGACTGGGCTTGTCCGATCCGATCACGTCTGGACGATCTCGACCGTGAAGTTCTTGCTTCGCTGCCTGCGAACGCGTTTGGTGCAGAGCCGATCGGGATCTGGGCCACGTCGAGACGTGCCGCTCTCGCGCGACTCCGCCACTTCGTCGACGAGCTCCTGCCGCGGTTCGGTCCGCATGAGGACGCAATGCTCGCCGACGACTGGCACCTCGCCCACTCGTTGCTCAGTCCCTCGCTCAACCTGGGACTACTTCAACCTGACGAGGTCTGCGGTGCTGCCGAGGCTGCCTATCGAGCGGGCCGGGCCCCGATCGCCTCGGTGGAGGGCTTCATCCGCCAGATGATCGGCTGGCGCGAGTACATCTGGGGTCTGTACTGGCTCTGGATGCCGCAGTATCGGGCGGCGAACGAGCTCGAAGCGAACGCGCCGCTCCCGCCGGTCTTCACGGGAGAGGCAGTCACCCGGATGCGGTGTCTAGGCTCGACGCTCGAGGGAATAGCGCAGCGTGGCTACGCCCACCACATCCAGCGACTCATGATCATCGGCAACCTTGCCCTTCTGACCGGCATCTCGCCACGAGAGCTCGTGGAATGGATGTGGACGTCGTTCGTCGACGGGGCCGAGTGGGTGATGCTGCCGAACGTGCTGGGAATGGCGCTGTATGCCGACGGGGGGCGAATGGCGACGAAGCCCTACGCGGCCGGTGGCCGCTACATCAATCGGATGAGCGATTACTGCGGCGAGTGCGCCTTCGATCCTTCAAAGCGAGTTGGTGAGACCGCCTGCCCGTACACGACCCTGTACTGGGACTTCCTTGCCCGCAATCGAGAACGACTCGAGCGAAATCACCGCCTCGGGCGCCAACTTCGAATGCTCGATCGACTCGATGACCTCCCAGCGGTCAGGCGGAGGGCGGAAGAAGTGTCCGCGCTCCTTTCCGAGGGAGCGGTCTAGACCGGACTCGATTCAGTCCGGCGCGTGAGCCGTTCGGCAGCGGCGACGGGGTCCTCGCCGAGATAGATAGCACCGAGACGGTCGGCCAGAGCCTCGTAGGTGCCGCGGCCTCCTATGGCGAGTGTCACATCCCTTGCGAGTTCCCCGAGTTGCTCGGCCACTGGTTCCAGCCTCATTTCCATTTCAGCGGCAACGATTGCAACCTCCGGATTCACGGTCCGGACCGTGTCGGCGAGCGTCTCGACCGGCGTGTTCGCCCCCAGGTAAGAGATCCGCCAGCCCCGTGCGCGAAGGGCCAGACCGTGACACGCGAGACCAAGGTCGTGCTGTTCCCCCGGGGCGCAAGCTAATACCGCGCGCGGCCCAGTTCCTTGATCCCAACCGCGTGCGAGCGCCATGAGTCGACCGCGGATGACGTTGCTTGCGAAGTGCTCCTGACCAACCGAGAGCTCGCCCTGCTCCCATCGGTCGCCGACCTCGTGGAGAAAGGGAATCACGACGTCCGCGATCACGGTGTCGAGGCTAAACGCGGCAAAGAGCCGGTCCAGGGTTGCGTGCCCGGCGGCCTCGTCGTAGTTCTCGAGCGCCTCGGCTAGCGCCTCTTTCTCTCCGTGGGGACTTGCCGGCGGAGTTGGGAGCTCCGACGGCTGCTTGGAGTCGAGAGCGGTCCCCTCTTCGATAGCCCGGCGTGCGGCTTCCGCGGCCGATAGACCGCGATCGATGTGGGCCTGCATGGCGCGCACCCGGGCCTCGTCTGCATCGGAGTAGAGCCGAAATCCGCCCGCGGTCCGCTCGGGCTGGAGCAGGCCGTAGCGACGTTCCCAGGCGCGGAGGAGTTCGGGGCTCACTCCGACTCGTCGCGCGAGCTCGCCGATGCGCAGGTACCCGGCGTCGGCGTTTTGGGCGGTCGGAGGCTCAGGCATACACGCAGCCTAGCAGCGACTCTGGACAGAACTTGTTCAGTCCCTTGACAAACTTGGGCAGACTCTATACACTAGCTGGACAAATTATGGACAAAGGAGTCGAGATCATGTTTGTAGCCTCGTTCCGCAAGAGCTCTGTCTTGCGCCACGTGGCTGGGAATGGCGGGCGCAATGGGTGCTGAGCTGTTCCTAGCCCTGTTCTCAGCAGCAGTCCTGCTGCCAGCGCTCGCCCTGGTCATCTGGGGCGCGATACTTGACGGGCGCGCTGATGACGAACCGACGCTCGCCGCGGTTGAGGACGTCCAAAAGGCGCGGCAGATTCATACCGCGCGCGATCGGGCTGAGCTCTGATGGCGGCTCTCGGAGATCTCACCGCCGTCGAGTCGGACGTCCGGAGCCCGGCTGAGACGCAGTCGCGTCCACTAGAGAGCGGCTCGGCGCTTGCCGATGCGAAGGCCGTCGAGCGGATCGCGGCCGGGGATTCTGAAGCGCTTGCCCAGCTCTACGACCGTTACTCGAATCTCGTACACGGCATGGCATATCGTCTCCTCAACGACGCACAGCTCGCCGAGGAGTGCACGCAGGACGTCTTCCTGGCCATCTGGCGTCGGGCGGGGGCGTACGATCGCGAGCGTGCCAGAGTGACAACGTGGCTTTTCACGATTACGCGCAACCGGGCAATCGAGCTGGTGCGCCGACGCCAAGCCCGGCCGGCGGATCCGTACGCAGAGATCGATGCGGCGGGGGAGGCACCTGATCCCTCGACGCTGGTGGTGCAAGCGGATACCTCACAGCGGATTGCAGAGGCCATGACCGAGCTTCCAGAGTCGCAATCGCAGGCTCTTCAGCTTGCGTACTTTGAAGGTCTAACCCACGTCGAGATCTCCGAACGCCTCAACCTCCCGGTCGGGACCGTGAAGGGACGCATCCGACTCGGACTCGATCGGCTGAGGGCTGTCGCAGACCAGTACGAGCTTGCTGCCTGAACCGGGCCTCGATGGCAGACGACAGGCGCAAGCGAGAGCTTGCCGCCTCCGAGGCCCTCGGCGCTCTCACTCCCGATGAGCTCGACCGCCTTGAGGTGGAAGCGGAGGATGATCCGGAGCTCGCAGCGCTACTCGAGCGCTACCGCGAGACCGTTGCCGGTCTCGAAAAGGGCGTTGCGCGGACTCCTGCGTCGGAGCTCCTCCGTGCGAGACTGCTCCGACTCGTCGAAGCAGAAGGGGGTCCGGAACCGGAGCCTCCAGAGGGTTCGAGCACCGGCCGCGGTCGAATTCCAAGGCTTCACGAGTTGCGTGCGCGTCGCTTCCCCAGGCCGAGGCGGCTTCTGTCCGCCGGGCTCGCAGCCTCAGTTGCTGCCGTCGCAGCCATCGCCATCGTCCTTATCGCAGTGCAGGACGCCGGTCTCGGAGACCCGGACGCGCGAGCGGCAATCTCAGGGAGCCCCGAGTTCGCTGCCGTACACGGTGAGGCAGCGCTTTTCGATCCACAACGCGACGATGGGGTACTGGTTCTCGAGTTGGCGGCAGTCCCACCATTACCATCGGCCCACCACTACACGGTTTGGGTCTTGCGGTCGACGACCGCCGGCGCCATGGAGGCTGTCGGCACGTTCTCGCCGGCAGACGATGGTGTCCGGCTCGAGTTGCGCCTTCCCGGGCCCGGTGACTATGAGGCCGTCGACATCTCTGTCCAGGCAGATGGAGGTCCGCCGGAGCATTCCGGTGTGAGCGTCGCCGCCGGTACGTTTTCGAGCTAGACCGGCCGTTCCTTCTTGATCGTGTCGAGTGCTGCGAGAGCACGATCGCGGGCTTCCGCGTGATCGACCAGGCGGTGCGGGTAATCCTTTCCGAGCGACACGTTCGCGGCCGTGAGCACGTCTTGATCGGCTTCCCATGGCTTGTGAATCCACGGGGTCGGCAGTTCTGAGAGCTCAGGCACCCAGCGCCGAACGTACTCTCCATCGGGATCGAACTTGAGGCCCTGCAACACCGGATTGAAGATCCGGAAGAACGGCGCAGCGTCCGCACCACATCCGGCTGTCCACTGCCAGCCAAGGGTGTTGTTGGCCATATCGGCATCGACGAGCGTGTCCCAGAACCAGCGTGCGCCGTCGAGCCAGGGAATGAGAAGATCCTTGACGAGGAATGAGGCGACGACCATGCGGGCTCGGTTGTGCATCCAACCGATCTCCCAGAGTTGGCGCATGCCGGCGTCGACGACTGGGTAGCCGGTCTGGCCACGCTGCCACGCCACCAGCCCTTCCTCGTCGTCTTCCCACGGAAACTCGGCGAACTCCGAGCGGAGCGGCTCGTCGGTCGTAAACGGGAAGTGATAGAGGAGATGGTGAGCGAATTCGCGCCAGCCGAGCTGGCGCAGGTAGCCCTCGGCGCTCTTGACGGCCGCGTCGGAAAGTCGCGCTTCCTCCTCGCGAACTGAATGCCATACCTGGCGCGGGCTCAGTTCGCCGAAGTGGAGGTGAGGAGAGATTTGGGACGTCGCGTGCAGGTCGAGGCGATCCCGGGCATCCCTGTACCCGCCGACCGCACCGCCGACGAAGGTCTGAAGCTGGGAGGTCGCTCCCTTCTCGCCCGGGTCCCACGCCGACCTGATACCGGCCGCCCAGTCGATCGTCGGCTCGAGCTCGAGTTCACCGAGGGATAAGGACTGAGGCCAGGTCTCGGGAGAACTGAGCCGGGGGGGACGTGGGAGGGGCTCGGGCGGCTCCCCCTCCGCCAGGCAAGCGCGCCAGAACGGGCTGAACACGCGATAGGGTTCCCCGCTCTTCGTCGCGATCGCCTCCGGCTCGTGCAGAAGAGCGCCCTCGTACCATCTGACATGAAGGCCGTCCTCCGAGAGGGCCCGCCGAACTCGATCATCGCGCTCAAGGTTGGCCGGCTCATACTGACGATTCCAGACGACGGTGTCTGCGCCGGTCTCTGAGACGAGCTCGCGCAGGACGTCGAGAGCCGGTCCACGTCTCAAGATCAGTCTGGATCCGAGTGCTCTGAGGTCTGTGTCGAGGCTTTGAAGCGACTGATGGAGCCACCAACGAGATGCCGCTCCTGGAGCCCACGGCGACCCTTCATCGGGCGAGCAGATGAAGACCGGAATGATCGGCTCGCCTCGCTCTTGCGAAGCAGTGAGCATGAGGTTGTCGGCCGACCGTAGGTCGTTTCGGAACCAGGCGATCGTTGCCATCGGTTTACGAGTACGCTCCGGCCGGGAAAGGAGATCACATGTCAAGTGAGCCCGCTCGGAAACCGAGGGCGATCTTGCTAACTGGGGCGAGTGGCTACGTGGGTGGTCGGCTACTGCGGGTTCTGGAAGCGCGTGGCCACCACATCCGATGTCTTGCGCGGCGGCCCGAGTATCTCGAGCCGAAGGTCGGCGAGAACACCGAGGTTGTCCGCGGCGACGTCCTCGAGCCAGACACGCTTCAAGGAGCGTTCGAGGGAATCGAGGTCGCCTACTACCTCGTCCACTCGATGGGATCCTCCGGGGACTTCTCTGATGAGGACCGCCGGGCGGCGGAGAACTTCGCCAGCGCGGCACAAGGCGCGGGAGTCTCCCGCATCGTGTATCTCGGCGGTCTTGGACACGGGAACCTGTCGCCTCATCTCGCCAGCCGTCAGGAGGTGGGGGCGATCCTGCGGGACTCGGATGTGCCCACGATCGAACTGCGCTCGTCCATCGTGATCGGCTCTGGGAGCCTTTCCTTCGAACTTGTTCGCGGCCTGGTCGAGCGTCTCCCGATCATGGTCACGCCTCGCTGGGTGGCCACACCGACGCAACCGATTGCGATCGAAGACGTGGTCGAGTATCTCGTGCTGGCATCGGATCTCGAGGTGGAGGGAAACGTCGTCTTCGAGATCGGAGGCCCCGAGCGGTCGACGTACGGTGGGCTGATGAAGGAGTACGCAAACCAACGAGGACTGCGGCGACTGATGATTCCGGTTCCCGTCCTTACGCCCGGTCTATCGAGCCTCTGGCTCGGCTTGGTCACCCCGGTCTACTCTCGCGTCGGCCGCAAGCTCATCGACAGCCTGAAGAACGAAACCATCGTGACGGACGAGTCCGCGCTTCAGGCATTCCCGATCCGCCCACGTGGAGTACGTGAAGCAGTTGAGCGCGCGCTGGCCAACGAGGATCGGGAGTTCGCACTCACCAGGTGGTCTGACGCCCTCTCGTCTAGCGGCGAGACGCGCTCCTGGGGTGGCGTCCGGTTCGGAAGCCGAATTGTTGACTCTCGCTCCGTGAAGGTTCCGGTCGACGCCGAGACAGCCTTTGCACCGATCCGGGGGATCGGTGGCCAGACGGGCTGGTACTACGTCGATTGGCTCTGGCATCTGCGTGGCTTCCTGGACTTGCTCGTAGGCGGCGTGGGGTTGCGCAGAGGAAGGCGTGACCCTCTTTCGGCGGTGCCGGGTGACGCCCTCGATTTCTGGCGCGTCGAGCTCTTCGATCCTCCTCATCGACTACGACTGCTTGCGGAGATGAAGATGCCCGGACGTGGCTGGCTCGATCTCGAGGTGGAGCCGACGCCAGAGGGCTCGCGGATACGCCAGACCGCGATCTTCGACCCCGCCGGCCTTGCTGGGCGGGCGTACTGGTACGTGCTCTATCCGCTGCATGAGCTCGTATTTCACGGCATGCTCCGCGGAATTGCGCGTGCGGCTGTCGAATCACGCGCCGATGATCCCCATACGGAGCCGGTGCGTATCAAGATCGAGCGTGCCTACGGACACCTCTCCTGAGTAGGTAACAACCGGGGGCCGTCGCCCTCCTCTCTCCCAACTCCCGACGGCCCCCGAACTTGGCCTATCGCTTCTACCGCATCCGCAGGCTGAAACCGACGCCCATCGAAGGCGTCCGAACCAGGAGATCGTTCTCGAATGGGATTGATCCGCCGCCGGAGCCAAGACGAACCAACAGGCGAAATGACGACCGCAACCGAACACAACTCAGTGCTTGCATGGCGCATCGAACAGCTTCTCTCTCTCGGGTTCTCCGCCGAAGAAGCAGACCGTCTTGCCGAAGCAAGGGACGTTGATCTCGCTCAGGTCCGAAAGATGGTCGCAAGCGGAGCACCGCTCGAGCTGGTTGCCCGGATCGTCCTCTAGGCGACGCGGAAGGTCACATCTTGGCTCCGGTGCTCGTCATACAAGTGGCGACCACCCTTAGCCTGGTCGGCCTGATCTGGTTCGTGCAGCTCGTTCACTATCCGTTGTTCGTCGCCGTCGGTCGGTCTGAGTTCGAGGCCTACCACTCGGAACACGTCAGGCGCACAGGTTGGGTAACGGTTCCGCTCATGTTCGCCGAGGCGATCACTGCGATCGTCCTTCTGGTCGATCGGCCTGCCGGTGTCGATGCGGCTCAGGTCTGGCTCGGCGCCGGGCTCGTTGCGACCATCTGGCTCTCGACCTTCCTCGTCCAGGTTCCGTTGCATCGAGTTCTCGGCACAGGTTTCAATCGCAGCGCCTACCGCGGTCTCGTGAGCTCAAATTGGCTTCGGACTTGGGCCTGGACATCTCGCGCTGTGGTGGTGCTCTGGATGACGTGGACCGCGACGACTAACTGATCCCCGCGCTCGGGTCTTGCGTATCAACGAGGCCTTTGGAGAGACCTTTGAAATGCCAACGTTCACGCGACAACAGAAATTGAGCGTTCCCGCCCGCTTTGCGTTTGACTGGCACAAGAACCCCGGTGCGCTCGAGCGCCTGGCGCCGCCATGGGAGCGGGTACGAGTCATCGAACGAGCCGGAGGTATGGAGAATGGCCGCGTAGTCCTCGAGGTTCAGCGCGGACCGCTTCGACGCCGCTGGGTTGCCCGGCACTCGGACTACATCGAGGGTCGCCAGTTTCGCGACGAGCAAGTCGAAGGTCCGTTCCGATCCTGGTCGCATACACATCGATTCGACCCGATCGGTCCGGACACGAGCCTGCTCGTCGATTCGATTCAGTACGAGTTGCCGTTAGGCTCGGTCGGCCAGGCTCTGGGCGGGGCGTACGCCGCCCGTTCCCTCGAGCGCCTGTTCACCTTTCGGCAGGCCAGACTTGCGGATGACCTCGCCCGTCACCACGCGGTCGCCGGGGAGGGTGCGCTTAGGGTCGCGGTCACGGGAGCCTCGGGAATGATCGGTAGCGATCTGTCCTCGTTTCTCGCGAGTGGCGGCCACGAAGTGAGACCGCTCGTTCGCGCCCAGCCGACCGACGACAAGGAAATTCGCTGGGATCCCATCCGCCGCACGATCAATCCGACCGCGCTCGAGGGTCTCGACGCAGTCGTCCACCTGTCAGGGAAGCGGCTCGACTCGCGATGGACGGAAAAGAGGAAGAAGAGAATCTGGGACAGCCGCATCGACAGCACGCGGTTCCTGGCTGAGACTCTGGCCGGGCTCGAGCGGCCTCCGAAGACATTTATCGCCGCTTCGGCGATTGGGTACTACGGCAGCCGAGGCGAGAAGGTCCTGACCGAAGGGAGCAGTCCAGGCTCCGGCTTTCTGGCCGACCTTTGCCAGGCGTGGGAGGACGCGACGCTACCGGCCCGTGAAGCCGGTATCCGAGTCGTAAGCCTACGCAGTGGCGTCGTACTGACCCTCAAGGGAACGCCTCTTTCCCGTCTGGTGCGTCCGACGAAGTTCGGCTTGGGGGCGGTCGTCGGTTCCGGCAATCAGTATCTGAGCTGGATCTCACTCGACGACATGGTGGGCGCGATTCACCATCTCCTTTTCGACGACGCCGTGTCGGGACCGGTGAATGTGGCCGCCCCGCATCCGGTGACTAACGGGGAGTTCACGAAGACGCTTGCGAGCGTCCTCGGTCGGCCGACCTTCCTGCGAGTACCGGCCAGTTTCGTCAAGGTTGCGTTTGGAGAGATGGGACAGCAGACGATTCTCGCGAGCCAACGCGTTGCACCGAACGTCCTCCGCGAGAGCGGCTTCCAGTTCCTGTATCCGGACCTCGGCTCAGCGTTGCATCACGAGTTCGGTCTCGCGGCCGCGTCATGAGTCTTTCTGCACTCGCAAGGCTCCCTGCAGGCCGCCGAGCGAAGTGGATCGTGCTCGCAATCTGGATCGCCGCTGCCGTGGCACTTGGTCCTTTCCAGTCGCAGCTGCAGGGTTCGACCACGAACAGTCCGTCTGAGTTTCTCCCGGCCGACGCGGAGTCGACACGAGTTCTCGAGATTCTCGAGGATGAGTTTCCGTCAGGCCGCCAGACTCCGGCACTCATCGTCTACACGAATCCGAGCGGTCTCACGGACGCGGATCGCCAGGTGATCGAGAGTGATTTGGATCAACTCGCCGAGCGGGGCCGGTTGCCCGAGACCGATCCGATCGACTCGCCGCTCGCGCCGGGCGCCGCGGAGCGTGGCCTCGCCTCCGCAGACGGCACGACGGCACTCGCGTTTGTTCCCATTACCGCAGAGACGATCGAAGGGATCGAGTCGGTCGTCGATGAGATCCGCAGCGTCGTGGATTCGCGCCCGGACTCGGCGCTCGAAACCTTTGTCACTGGTCCGGCCGGTTTCACGGTGGACGCGGTCGACATATTCGGCCAGATCGACGGCACGCTGCTCATCGCCTCCACCGTTCTCATCCTGTTCCTGCTGATCATCATTTATCGCTCGCCGTTGATCGCGGTAGTACCTCTGCTGGTCGTCGGTGTTGCCTACGCGATCGCGGCCGGGTTCGTCTACCTCCTGGTATCAGAGGCGGGTCTGGTGGTGAATGGGCAGACGGCCGGGCTGCTTGTCATCCTTATGTTCGGCGCGGGCACCGACTATGCGCTGCTCGTGGTCTCTCGCTATCGGGAAGAACTTCGGCGTCACGAGGACAAACACCGAGCGATGGCGGAGGCTCTAAGCCGCACGTCCCCTGCGATCCTCTCCAGTGGTTCAACAACCAGTCTCGCCATGCTCGTCTTGCTCGTCGCGAGCCTCACGTCGACGGCATCGTCTGGCCCCGTCCTTGCGATCGGAGTTGCCATCACCATGGTCGCGGGCTTGACTCTTCTGCCGGCGCTCCTCGCGATCATTGGGAGGCGCGCGTTCTGGCCCTTCGTACCGAGGTTCGGAGCCGAGGCAAAGGTCAAGGTCAGTGTCTGGGGGCGAATCGGCAAACGGGTTGCCCGCCGACCGGTGGTTGCCCTCGCCGGCACGGTTGCCGTGCTGGGAGTGTTTGCTCTCGGGAACCTCACGACCTTGCCCGGGCTCTCGCTCGTCGGTGGGTTCCGCTCCGAGACCGAATCGGTCACCGGGGCACAGGTCGTTGAGCAGTCCTTCCCGGCAGGGGAGGTTGCGCCCACTGACGTCGTAGTCCTAAGCGATCCGGCAAACCTCGATGCAGCGACCGGTGCCGTTACCGCAGCGCTGTCGGGCGCGGATCGGGTTGCATCCGTTGCCCCGGTTGAGATGAGTCTCGCTGGCGACGCCTCCCGTCTGCGCGTGGCGCTAGACGCTGACCCCTACGGCGACGCCGCGATCGAGTCGATCGACCCGCTGCGTGACGCTGCACGAGGTGCGGCTGCAAGCGTTGGAGCGGACGCGATCGTCGGTGGACCGACCGCCGAAGAGGCCGATACGCAAGACACGGTTCGAAGCGACGCATTTCTCATCGTCCCGCTCACGCTCACCGTGATCTTTGTCATCCTCGTGCTGCTGCTACGGGCCGTTGTCGCTCCTCTGTATTTGACGGCAAGCCAGATCCTCTCGTTTGCAGCGACACTCGGGATTGCAGCGTTCTCCTTCAAGCACATCTTCGATTCGCCCGGGACCGACCCGAGTCTCGCGACGTTCGTCTTTATTTTCACCGTCGCGCTCGGCATTGACTACAGCATCTTCTTGATGACGCGGATCCGGGAGGAGACACGCCAACGTGGGCCGCGAGACGGAGTCCTCGTCGGTCTTGATCGAACCGGCGGCGTTATTTCGAGTGCCGGAATCATCCTCGCCGGAACGTTCGCCGTTCTCATGACCCTCCCGCTTGAGGTTCTCTTTCAGCTCGGCTTCGCGGTAGCGATCGGCCTGCTGATCGACACATTTATCGTCCGAACACTCTTCGTCCCGTCAATGGGATTCCTGCTCCGCCGAAACTCCTGGTGGCCCGGCGGGCTCAGCCGCGCGGCGGAAGAGCCGCCTCGACCTGAGCCTGACGCAGAACCAGGACTCGCCGCCACGGTCACAACGGCCGCCGACTGACCGAGTGATCCAGGCCGCCAGCGCGCGCGTACCACGCACGTATGAGTCGCCACCCTGGCGACGTGAAATGCAAACAAGAGGAGTGTAGGAATGCGAAAGCTACTGGCCACTCTCCTTGTGGTGGTGCTAGGACTTGCCACCGCAGGGATCGCCACGGCGCAGGAAGGAAGCGGTGTTGTCACCGTCGTCCACGGCGTCCCTGGCGCGACCGTTGACGTGTATGTCAACGATGAGCTGACATTGCCGAACTTCGAGTTCGGAACGATCACCGATCCGCTCGAGCTGCCGGCTGGTGACTACCAGATCGACATCCGCGCGGCTGGTGATCCGGCGGATGCCGACCCAATCATCGCTGGCTCGGCCACTCTCCCCGGTGGTGCGAACGCCTCGATCGTCGCGCATCTCGCTGAGGACGGCACCCCGACGCTCGCCGTCTTCGTCAATGACACCTCGCAGATCGCCGCCGGCGATACGCGACTGACCGTTCGGCACACTGCAGCGGCGCCGACCGTCGACATCCTCGCTAACGGCGATGTACTCGTCGAGGGTCTCTCGAGCCCCGACGAGGCTGGCCCACTGGACGTTCCTGCTGATACCTACTCCGTCGGCATCGCGCCGGCCGGCTCGGCTGACGTCGTGTTCGGTCCGGTCGACCTGACGCTCGACGCCGGCACCGCGTACTTCGTGTACGCCGTCGGTTCGCTCGAGGACGGCTCTTTCGACACGCTCGTCCAGACCATCAGCGGTCTCGGCGAAGCTCCCGCTGGCGTGCCATCAGGCACCAGCGGCCTCGTCGACGAGTCCACCTTCCCGGCTTGGGCAATCGCTCTTCTCTCCCTCGCCGGCATCGCAGCTCTCGGCTCGGGCCTCGCAGTTGCCCGTGGCCGCGTTGGCCGCTAATCACCCCACCCCGCACAAGAGAGGTCGCCGGTCGACGACCTCTCTTGCATTTCTCGAAACTCAGCCTTGGGATGACGATGGAGTACGCCGATAGCCGAAGCGTGAGAAACACTGCGACGGTGCGTTGGGTCGGCCTCGCTCTCCTTGCTTTCAGCCTCGCCGTCCTGGCGGCCGTTCCCACCTTCTGGCTGCTGAGTCGTGAGGACGTGAACGCCGGTTCGCTCGACGCCATCGAGGCTCCGATCGAGACGCCCTCCGAGCCTGTTGTCCAACTCGCACCGCCTCCTGAGCCCGCGTCCGAGTTCTCACCCGTCGCGTCGGGCCCTCAGCCTCCTGCTGAGCTTCCATCGGCGATCGAGCCCGCGCCCGCCGTTCCAGAGATACCAGTGCAGTCCGCGCGAATTGCCGACATCCCTGATGCGAGCCCGGCGCCTGTCTCGCTACGGATTCCGGACATCGGCGTCCGCTCGAATGTAAAGCCGGTCGGCGTTGATCCCGATTCCAAGCAGGTCGAAGTCCCCTCCGATCGGACGACGGTTGCCTGGTACACACACAGCCCGAGTCCTGGTGACGCCGGTTCGGCCGTACTCACCGCGCACGTGGACCTCAACGGCGGACCGGGGGCCTTCTTCGAGCTTCGCAAGCTCGAACCAGGGGCGGTTGTCACCGTCGGTTATGAGGACGGTTCGAAGCAACGGTTCGAAGTCGTTGCGCGACGAAGCTATCTGAAGGATGAGCTCCCCAACCGCCGGATCTTCGCCCAGGACGGGAAGCCGGTCCTCACCCTCATCACCTGTGGTGGCGGCTTCAACGAGACAGAGAGGGAGTACGACTCGAACGTTGTCGTCTATGCCGTTCCCGCTGACGCTTCCTCGAAGAGGGCCACATAGCGTCCGCGGAACCTGAATGGCCAATTCGGTTGAGAGCGGCGCTGTTCGCGTGGCCCGCGGATCAGGGAGCGGCTTCCGTCTGACCGCGGAACTCGTACTCCCCGCGAGCATCGACGAGGTCTTCGACTTCTATTCAGACGCGGCGAACCTCGAGGCGATCACGCCGGCGTGGCTCCATTTTCGAATCCTCTCACCGCGTTCGATCGAGATGGGAATTGGAACGTTGATCGACTACCGACTACGTCTTCACGGCGTGCCCGTCCGTTGGCAGAGCGAGATCACCGCCTGGGAGCCGCCGTTTCGTTTCGTCGACGAGCAGCGGCGCGGACCCTACCGAGAATGGATTCACGAGCACTCGTTCCGCGACTTTGATGGCCAAACGCTCGTCTTCGATCGCGTCGACTACCGCGTGCCGTTGGGCGCGCTCGCGAATCGGCTTCTCGTTGCGAGTGATCTACGAAAGATCTTCGCGTACCGTCACCGGAAGCTCTGGGAGCTGTTCGGTTCCCGGAGCGACGAGTCAGGCGCCACGACTAGTCGACTTCGGTCTTTCTCGACGGCCGAGCACGGATAAGGACTGGGCGCCGGCCACGAGCTGCGTCAGCGAGGCCACCGCCGAGAGCGAGCGCGAGCACGGCCGCAGCAATGACGGCGATGGCGAGTACCTCTCTCATCCGAAGAGGGGACAAGGAGGGGGAGGGCGACGAGCACGAGGCTCAGGACAAGGCCAAGTGCGGTGACCGTTGCCACTGTTCGTCGTGGGCCCTGGAAGGCGCTCGTCCCAGCTTGCGGATTCGACACCGCGGACAGACTGAGAGATTCGCCGCTCGCTAAGATCGTTGGCGCGAGCGGGCGTAGCTCAATGGTAGAGCTCCAGCCTTCCAAGCTGGCTATGTGGGTTCGATTCCCATCGCCCGCTCCTACCCTGGAGGAAGCGTCCGGGCGTCACCGCCGTCCAGAAGTAGTCAAGCACGTGGCGGTGCGGCGGCAAGCGCTCGCCCGGAGCCAGCCTGATCTCCCAGACGCGCACCCGATCGTCTTCAAGGAGAAGCTTTGTGCCGACGTTGCCGTTGAAATCGTTCTGCTCGAACTCCTTGTTGATCTCGTCCGTCCAGCCTTCGAAATCGCTGAGTACAAGCTCGCCTGAGCGGAACTGCTTCACGAACGCGTTCATGACGACGATCATCGCGTAGCCCACGCCGCGCGTGCGGAACATCTTGAGGCCGCGCTTTGGGTCAGCCGGAAAGTGGCTCGGAACGGGGATCCGGAGCCCGGCTGGACGATCAGCGTGCTACACGGAACCCGTTCGCCGTCGCTGACGAAACGAGGTCGATCGCGCGGCGGTGTCCCCACCACGCGGTCGCGAACGCGGCTCCGGCCAATCCTGCCGTCAGAAGGAGAAGGTTCAAGACAAGGGCGAAGTTCGCGGCCTGTTCGACGTTGACGTTGAATGCGATCAGAATCGCGGCGCCGGCACCGACCTGGACCGCTGCTCCTGCGGGAGCGATTGGAATGATCGCCGCTCCGGCCGTGAGGCAGAGGAAGCTCAAGGCCAGGGCCGGCGAGAAGCCGATGTCCATCGCTGCCAGGAGCAAGAGCAGACCAGCCGCTCTCGCGTACCAGGAGAGTGAGAGTGAGACGTAGGCAAGTGCCGTCTCGCGCACGCTGACGATCCGCGCCCCGGCACGGACGCCGAATTCGCGCACGCGGGGGCGTTTGGAAGTCGCCGTCCACCGTAAGAGCCTCGAGGCGGCGACGAACGCGACCGCGGCGATCAACCCGACCAGGGCAATGACGGCCAACGAGGCTCGGACGGCGGGCGTCGAGCTCGTGACCGCGCCCGTTGTCGCGAGCGGAAGCAGCACGACCGCATCGAGCAAAGCAAGGGTCGCCAGCGAGATAGCGATCGCGTTGAAGCCAAGCTTTCGCTTGAAGCCCCGCAGAATTGCCACTTTGACGAGCAGGTCAAGTCGCCCTGGAAGCACAGCGCTCGTGACGATGCCTCCGCCGCTCGCAGCCAACATGGCGCTTCGTTCCGGTCGCTCGGCTGGGATGAAGAGGCGCCGCCAGCCCAGCGCTCGGAACAGATAGCTGAGCAAAAAGAGGCTTGCAGCAACACCGACCAGGCGAAGGTTTGCATCAGCGAGCGGCCACGCCGTATCAGATGTCTTCCGGACGAAGAGGTAAACGCCGCCGAAAGCGAGAGCCGAGAGCACGAGGGACAGCACTCGGCTGAGCCAGACACCACGGTTCTGCAACGTGGCGCGAGCGTGGCGCGCTCGAGCGAACCACTCCGTACCGCTACCGATCTGAGTCCGCGTTCCCGTTGGTACGAGCGCCTCCCTTATCACGATCAAACGGATAAAGAAGGCGGTCGAACGGCACGCTCGAAAACCGTCAATACCCCGGAGGACACGATTGTACCGCAAGCCTTAGCTCTGGAACGCCGGCGGGTCCGGGCCCGCCGTGGTGGAAGCTCGGGCTGGAGTCCGCCTGGTAGCCTGATCGGAATCGATCGGCGTCTCCCAACTGGGCGTCGTGGCCCGCGGGAAGGAGCGTGAGCTGTGTTGGAGCTCACCGCAGACGCTGTGGATGCCGTAAGGACGATCGTCCGCACGGAGGCACACAAGTCACCTGAGGCAAGCGGCCTTCGGCTTGTCGGACGGACAAAGGGCGAGGAAACGGAACTGCACGTCTCGCTTGCGCGTGCTCCCGAGGACGAGGATCGCGTGGTTGAGGAAGGCGGGGCTCGACTCTTCCTCGATGCCGTGGCTGCCTCGTACCTGCGGGACAAACGACTTGACGCCAGTACGACGTCGGCCGGGATTCGTTTCACGCTGTCCGATCAAACGTTGGGATCGTGACGCTGAGCTCGGTCCCGGATCCCTGCGGAACGCGAGATGGCGCGTTTTTGCGACTGCCAGGGAGCGCGCATACACCGAAAGGAGCCGTAATCGATGTTGAGGCTTACCGATAGCGCCGCCCATGCAGTGCAAGGAATTGTTTCCAGTCACTCTCCTCGCCGACAAGCAGCCTGACGCTCAGTCGGGCGAGCAGGGAATGCATTTCTTCCTTCGCGATCAAGACGTTCTGGCCTAGTCGCGGTTCGACGCGCAGAGCTGCTAGCTGAACGCGTCTCCTGGCCCGAGCAGCGCGGACAGGACGCGCTTTGAACCGGTGAGTGATTGCGGCTCCGGATGCACACATCTCGATTGCACCAGGGGTGGGTAAAGCCGGAAGAGCTCGGATGCCACCGAGGTTGCTAGTTCGGAAACACGCGACGAGGGTGCGCTCTAGGCTAGTGACGTGACTGCGGTCGAGACTTTTCCTCAGGGCGCCCGCAACGACCTCAGCCTGGCTTTGGTCGGGAGAACGGTCAGTGCCTTTGGCGCGATTGGGTTTGCGGCGCTCGTACCGTTCCTGCGGGACGAGTTCGAACTCTCCACCGCCGCCGTCGGCGGCATCATGTCGATGATCTTTCTCGGCGCTCTCGCTGGCACCTTTCCCTCGGGTCGGCTTACCGATCGTGTGCCCGCCGGAGCCATGCTCGGCATCTCGCTGATCGTGCTCGTTGGAGGTCTTTGCCTCTGTGCGATCGCGCCGACCCCCGCTGTGTTTTTTTGCGGCTTGGTGCTGATCGGGATCGGCTACGGGGCGGCGGAACCCCCGACCAGCGTTCTGGTCAGTGCGAACGTCTCGCGCGAGCGTCGCGGCCTCCTTATGGGAATCAAGCAGACCGGTATGACGGTCGGCGGGCTTCTCGGTGGTCTGATCCTGCCGAGCCTCGCGCTCGCTTCGAGCTGGCGCGTTGCCCTCGTCCTTCCAATCGCACTCTCAGTCCTTGTCGCTATTGGCGGTCTGTGGCTCCGAGGTGCGACTCCCGAATCGCGCAAGCTCCAAACGATCGAGGCGGTCCGTCCCATCTCCCTTACAGGAATCGCCTCGTATGGCTTCGTGATGGCGGGCGTACAGGTCGCGCTGCTTGGTTTTCTGGCCGTCTTCCTGATCGACCGGGAGGGGCTAACGACCCGGACGGCCGGACTGGCGGTCGCACTCACGCTTGCCGGGGCAACGTCCGGACGAATCTCTTGGGGGGTCGTCTCAGACCGCTACTTCGGGACGAGGTTGCTCGCGCTCCAACTCGCGGCGCTCGGGTCGGCAATGGCTCTCGCTCTACTCTCCGTCACCGGCCTCGGGCCGAGCATCTGGTTCGTTCTCTTCGTGCTCGGGTTCTGTTCTCTCGGCTGGAACGGCGTCTACCTGACGACTGCCGCCGAGAGCGTTGCGCCCGGCCGCGTCGGTCGTGCGACCGGAAGCGTCATGGTCTTCAGCTACTCGGGCGCACTGGTGGTGCCTGCACTTTTCGGCCTCGTCGTCTCCGGGACGGACTCATGGTCGGCGTCGTGGTTGATCGTGGCCGCTGTTGTCGCCGCGCTGGTCGCCGCGTTCACCGTCACAGCACGTCGCGCAGATCGTCTCGCCTCACCGGAGCCGTTGCCGAGATAGGGCGCGGTTCTGCGCTAAACGGAGACGGCGGCCCGCACGAGAGGTGCGACGCGTTCCCGGAACAGCTCGAGCTGGCGCAACGGATCGGCGAGCGGCCAGAAGAACATCCGCTCGACTCCCGCAGCCGCGAAGGCTGCCAGGCGCTCGGCGCAGTCTTCTGCCGATCCGATCGGGAGAAACAATTCTCGGACGGTCTCAACGGGGCGCCGAATAAGTGGACTCAGAACGTCACGAATGATCCGCTCCTCCTCGCTACGGTCCTCGGTGACGTACGTCCACATGGTCGCGAGCCCGTTCGGAAAGTCGATCGACGTCTTCCCGCGCGCCTCGAGTTGCTCGGCCAGATACCGACGTCCGGCCTCGAATCGCTGCGGCGTGGTGTTGTAGCCCGAGGCGAGCCAACCGTCGCCGAGCCGGGCGACTCGCCGCATGCCGGCCTCCGAACCCCAACTCCCCACCCAGATCGGCGGGCCAGGCGACTGAGCTGGCTTCGGCTCCAGAAAGACCTCGTCGGTCGAGTAGAAGGTGCCCTGAAAGCTCCCCGTGTCGTCGCGGAGGAAGGAACGGAGAGATCGGATCGCCTCTTCGAGGCGCTTCCAGCGTTCCTCGAAGTCAAGACCGACGATCTCGTAGTCGCGAGCCGTTGAGCCCGGGCCGACGCCGATCATGAGTCGTCCTCCGGAGAGAATGTCGAGTGCTCCGAGCGTCTTCGCCGTCTGGACTGGACCGCGGACAACCGGAATCGCAACCGTCGTCGCGAGTGTTGCGTCACCCGAGGCTTCGATTACCGCTGCGAGGGCCGTTGGACCGTCAAGCCACGGTCGTCGAAAGATCAAATGGTCGTTTGCGCAAAGGTACGAGTACTCGAGCTCGACGGCCGTGCGAGCGAACGTCGCGAGGTCGGCAAACGACCATTCGACTCCCTCGAAATCAATCAGTGGGAGGTGGGCGCCGAACTCCAGTCGTGTGACGCCACCTGTTTGCAAGTCGCTCATTGGATCAGTCCTCTCTGGAGCCAGTCGGAAGCTCCGAGGTCGCCAGCTGCTGGTCGATCAAGCGAGCGACCTCGTCCGGATGGGTCAGCGGCGACATGTGCTCTGCGTCGGGGATCACCTCATAGCGACACTCCGGGATCTCGTCACAAAGGATCTCGGTCACGCGACGCTCGGGCGCCGTGGTTCCGCCGCCACAGACGACGAGCGTCGGCACGGTAATCGTCCGGCAGTCCGCAAGTGTCGTCAGGTTGCTGAGGTTCGACTTGAAGGCATCGGCCGTCTGTCGTGAAAGGCCGAGGAACTTCCTACGAGACTCTTGGGGGAGGCTGTGCCAGGTGCCCGGACCGTTCCGCACGTCGATAAAGGACTCTCATGCCGTCTCTTCGTGTCCGCCCTCCGTCTGCTCGATAAATCACGCGCAAAGCCCACGTACTCGTTGAAGAGCTCGTGGTCGCCCGCCTGGGGAAGAAGCGGGGTCAGGATTGGTTCGATCAGGACGAGCGTTCGAACGATTGACGGCTCTGCGACGAGGAGCCGCACCGCGGTTGCGCCCCCGTACGAGTGACCGACGAGGTGGACCGAGCCAGCGCCGGTTGTGTCGATTAGTTCCCGAACAAGGCCGGCTTGGTCGTCGTGGGTGAGCTCGCTTGGGCCCGGCCAGACCGGCGTCTGACCGAATCCGATCAGGTCAGGAGAGATCAGCCGGTAAGCATCCTGCAGGCGATCGCTGAGTTTCCGCCACTGGTTGCCTGAGCTCGCGCCGGCGTGCAGGAGAACGACCGGTTCTCCGGAGCCCACTTCGACGTAGCGAACCGAGAGGCCGTTGTAGTCAAACCCGGGCATGCGGTCTTGGAGGGGAAAGTATGCGGGATTCTCGGGCTTCGAGCCGATCGGCTCATAGGCAGGTTGCGAGATCCTGCTGAGGTCGATACCTCGCCTCCCGCCCGCTACCAGGGGATTGGTTTCTCGTCCCGAAAGAAGCCGCCGGTAGGACCGCCGTCCGGGAGCGTCGCGGCCCAGACGATTCCGGCCGCGCCGTCTTCGACCGGCCGACCTCCGGATCCACCCATGTCGGTCGCGACCCAGCCCGGGCAGACGCTATTGACAAGGATCCCGTCCGCGCGAAGCTCCACCGACCAGATGCGGGTCAGGGCATTGAGCGAAACCTTGGATAGGCGGTATGCAGGGACTCCGCCAGCCATGTCGGTGAGAGCCCCGGCGCCGCTCGAAACGTTCACGATACGCGCGCGGTCGCTCTTGCGCAGGAGCGGAAGGAAAGCGAGCATCGTGTTCCACGCCCCGTAGACGTTCGTCTCGAAGGTCTCGCGGACGACGTCTAGGTCCGGGTTGATCCCCTGCGTGCCCCCGTCGTAGTTGATGGCAGCGTTGTTGACGACGGCGTCGAGGCGGCCGTAATTCCTCTGAACGCTGCTCGCTGCGGCCTCGAGACTGGTCGGATCGGTGACGTCAAGGCGCATGGGGTGGACAGCGAGACCGGCCTCCAGGAGTGCACTGGCAGCGACGTCGCCTGCCTCGGGGATGCGGGCGCCGAGGTAGACGGCATGCCCAAGCTGGGCGAGCTGGCGAGTGACCTCGAGACCGATCCCCCGGTTTGCACCGGTTACGACTGCAACCGGTGCGCTCATCGCCGCCTGGTGGAGAGCGGGAAGTGCCTCAGGCGAGGCCCTCCGCTTGGTACTCGCGGAGGAATCCCTCGAACAGGCGCCGATGGCCTTCCTCCTCCCGCAGGATCGCGATCACCATGTCCTGGGTCACCCAGTCGATCCCATCGGTCGCCTCGATGATTCGGTTGTAGTGCTCGATCGCACCAGTCTCGGCCTCGATCACGCCCTTGATGACGTGTACGACGTCGGTCTGGTGTTCGGGTGGCTGCAGGTACGTCTGCTCGGCGGCGAACTTCAGTGAGCCGGGTACGACGCCGTAGAGCTCTTTGATCCGCTGCGCGAACTGCTGGGCATGCGCGAGCTCTTCGGCGATGTCCTCCTCGAGGGCTTCGATGATCTCCTGCGCGCGAACCCCATCCGGATTGGTCGAGTTTGCGATGTAGCTCATCACCGTCTCGAGCTCCATCCAGTAGGCCTTCGTCAGGAGTTCGATGATCTCTTCTCGTTTTGCGCTGGCTTCGTCGGCAAGAATGCCCTGGGCGCTTCCGTGTGTCACTGCCATTGTTCGTTCCCCCTTGTTGTGACGTTTCTTGGGTGACCTGAGGTGCTCCAGGAATGCCGTCCGCACACTATCTGCACGGCTCGTCAACGCGAGAGCGACTAGCCAGAACTCGTAGGACGGGCGGCACGAGCAGTGTCGTCAGGATCGACATGCCGACGATGACTGCGAAGAGCTCTGCGTCGATCACCCCTGCTACCTGACCGATCCCGGCGACGATAATGCCGACCTCGCCGCGGGGCACCATGCCGACCCCGACGAGTGCCGCGTCGCCGCTTCCAAGGCTGCGCGCGCCGAGCCAGGCGCCGACGAACTTGGTCACGATCGCGAGCGCCGTCACTCCGATCAGGAGGAGCAAGGTGTTGCTCCCCGCGAGTGCGCCGAGATCGACGGAGATACCGATGAAGACGAAGAAGAAGGGCGGGAAGAAGGCGTAGAGCGGAGCCACCTCGTCCTCGATCGGATGCTGCTCCTTCGTCTCGGCGACGACCATGCCCGCGAGGAAGGCACCGATGATGGCCGCGAGTCCGATCTGCGCGGCGAGGGCGGCGAGACCCAGACAGAGGAGCACCGCCGGGAGCAAGGGCGATTCGGCAAAGCGGGGGGCTTTCAGGAGTTGAGGCTGGCGGCGCAGGAGCGCTGTCCCGCCGAGGGCCACGAAGACGACGAAGACGATCGCTAGGGCAAAGACGACCAGGATCTCGGTCGGCTCGATTCCCTCGGTCGCTGCAAGTCCGCTCGCGATCGCGAGCAGAAGGAGGGCAAGGATGTCGTCGACGATCGCGGCCCCGAGGATCGTTCGTGCAGCGCGTGTCTCGAGGAGGCCGAGCTCGACGAGAACAGCTGACGTGATACCGACGCTTGTCGCAACCAGCGCGGCCGCGAGGAAGACGCTCGTGCCGAGTTCCTCCCCGAGGAAGAGACCGAGGCCAAAGCCGCCCGCGAAGGGGATCGCGAGTCCTAGCAGACCGACGCTGACAGCGAGTCGGCCGACGGAGCGCAGATCAGAGACGCGCGTCTCGAGACCGACCCAGAAGAGGAGGAAGACGACGCCCAGCTCAGCGAAGACCTCGAGCACTTCACTCGGAGCGACGAGTCCGAGCAGCGAAGGTCCGATGATGATGCCAGCCAGGATCTCGCCGACGATCGCAGGCTGGCCGATTCGCTTGAGCAACTCATCGCCGAGCTTCGCCGCCACCAGAACGATGGCGAGATCGGTCAGGACGTCGGCGATACCGATCGAGGCGGCGAGCGGGAAGGCGGTCATTTACCTGTCCCGCCTGAGCCCCCAGCCGCAACAAGAGCTGCTTCCTGGCGTCGAGCTGGTATCAGTGAGAGCGTCACGGTCAGCGCGAGCGTCACGACGATGACGAGCAGCGAGAGCCAGATCGGAATCTCGACGACGTCGGTCAGGGTCATCTTCACTCCGACGAAGACGAGGATCACCGCGAGCCCGAAGTGCAGGTAGCGAAAACGCTCGAGCATTCCGGCAAGCAAGAAGTAGAGGGCCGACAGGCCGAGAAGCGAGAAAGCATTGGCGGCGAAGACGATGAAGGTATCCCGCGTGACGGCGAAGATCGCTGGAATCGAATCAACTGCGAAGAGCACGTCGAAGGCGGCAACGAGGACGAGTGCGGCCAGGAGGGGAGTCGCAACCCGCCGTACCCCCTGACGAATGAGGAATCGCTCGCCGTGGAACCGGTCGGTGACCGGAACGAATTTGCGGAATCCCCGGAGAACGAGGTTTCGCTCGGGATCGACCTCAGCGTCACCCTGGCGAGCCATCCGGATCCCGGTCAGGATCAGGAAGCCGCCGAACAAGTAGATCATCCAGTGGAACGCGTCGAGGAGGCCCGCGCCGGCCAGGATGAAGATGCCTCGCAGGACAAGCGCGCCGACGATCCCCCAGAACAGCACTCGCCGCTGCGATGCGGCCGGAACCGCGAAGTAGGCAAAGACGAGGGCGAAGACGAAGAGATTGTCGAGCGAGAGGCTCTTCTCGATCAGAAAGCCGGCCAGGTACGCCTCCGCTGCCTCCGCGTCCACGAGTGCGAACACGACCGCAGTAAAGGCAAGGCCGAGCGCCGTCCAGCCGATACTCCAGACGAGCGCCCGGCGGAACGGAATTGATTCCCCCCGACCGCCGAAGCCTACGAGATCGACGACGAACATCGCTACCACGAAGACGCCGAATCCAAGCCAGACCCAAATCTCCATCGGAAGCCCTGCCCCTCACGCGCGGCGCGCGACACTGAGACGAAGGTCTCTCCCGCCCGGGATTCCGGGCGGTACCACCGGGCCACTGGCCGGACTGACGATGGCACCCGTCAGGGATACTGCCCTTCGTATTTCGGCCAGCGTGTTCGGAGTTAGTTCATCACTCCATTCGTTTTTCGTGGTCAGGTGGTATACGCACCGGGTTTCATCCGCGGATCACGAGCACTGAAGAACGTGCGCGGTGGGCAACCCGCTCGCTCACGCTTCCCAGCGCGGCCAGGCCATGGAGGCCACGACTCCCGACGACGACCAGATCAGCGTCGGACGAGGCTTCGACCAAGCAATCGACTGGGGAGCGGGAGTCAAGCTCCGCGTCTGGATGGAGGTCGCGGATGAGGTCGGCATCGACCTTCTTGCCACCGAGACCGGCTAAGGTCTTGAGCTCGCTCGCGAATCGCTCGCCAAGCTCACTCGCGACCGCCTCGGCGAAGATCGACTCTTGAGAGCCGTCGACTCCGACCACGATTCGCGCGGGGGGGATGCTGGAACGTGCCTGCGCGCGGGCAACGAAGACCGAGCGGGGGGACTCGCGGATAAGAACTGAACCGACCGCTGAAAGTGCGAGTCCGGGCAGGCGCCGGTGACCGGGAGCTCCCAGGGCAAGGAGGGTTGCGTCCTCGCGATCGAGCGTCGAGATGAGTGTCTGCTCAGGACGCCCGCGCAGAAGCCTCGTCTCACCGACCATCGCCCTGCGTCTCGCTTCCACGAGCGCGGAATCCAGCTCGAAGATCAGCTGCCGCGCGGCTTTCCGAGCCTCAAAGCCTGCCTGACTCGCCTTGGCGAGATCCGCGACCGCGAGGAGGGTGAGTCGTCCCCCGTCGGCGAGTAGCCCAGCCGCTTGCGCTGCCGCTTCGAAGCTCTCGGCCGAACCGTCCACGCCGCAGATGATTCGTGCGAACAGGGCATCGCTCGGCCGAAGCTCGTTCTCTGCGTTCGCCCGTACGTTCATTTCTCGCCGGCGTTTCTGGGTAGACTCAAGATGCGAGGGAAATTTTACGTATCGTAACTTACGAGGTCAAACTCATAAGATGAATTTCATAAAGCCATCCTGGACGTTCCTCTCAAACCACGGACACGTGCTGCTCTCGATCGCTCGAAACCCCGACATCCGAACCCGCGAGATCGCCCTCGAAGTAGGAATCACGGAGCGGACGGCTCAGCAGATCGTCGCTCAGCTCGTCGAGGCCGGATACGTGACGCGGATCCGCGAGGGGAGGCGAAACCACTACGAGATTCATCCCAAACTCCCGCTTCGCCATCCGCTTGAGCAGGAGACCGAGGTCGGGGCGCTGCTGGCTTTGCTGATGGAGGGAGCAGCCGCGAAAACGTCCACGACCGATGCGGTCGGCTCGCTAGCTCAGCATTGACCTCGTCGAAGCGAGGTAGGCGGCCATCGCGAGGGAAGATGGCCTAGGCGGCAAGGGTGCTCCCGAAGATCTGCCAAGCGAGAGCGCTCTTGGCGGTGACGCTCAGGAAGATGTAGGCCCGCTCACCATAGAGGTAGTCGGCCCAGCGTCCAACTCCGGCGTACTGGAGCGCCATGTTGACGGCGAAGCTGAAAAAGAGCACGAAGAGCGTCACGAAGATGACGAAGACGAATGTCGGAACGTTGCCCGTCTGGTTCTGCGAGTAGCCGAGCTGGAAGGCGATCGCGATCCAAGGCACCGCGCCGACGATCGAGCCGTAGCGGAAGGGGCGCCAGTCGACCGGCTGTCCCGGCCGATTCGCGGTCTCCATGAGAAGTCCGAAGAGGATCATGGCCGCGTTGACGCCGAAAACTGCGATTAGCGCCGCGAGGTCGGAGATCCCCGTCAGCATCGCGATGAGGACGACCATGATCGATGCGCTCACCGAGTACTCCCACCAGCGGGCGAAATTGACGCCACGCAGGAGGTTCCGCTCGTACCAATTGGCGATGCGGGGGCTCGCTACGAGGAGGTGGTCGACGGCGGCGAGCAGCAGGAAGACGGCGACGGCTGGACCGATTTGAAGGTTGAAGACGACGTTTGGCCCTGAGATGCTGTCGGTGCCCGGAGGCCCGTCGAGGAAACTGGCGGTGACCGGGAGTGCGAAGTCGTTTGCGAGCGCGAGGATGAGCGCAGCCTGCCCCGCGTGCAAGAGTCCGACGCCGATGTTCCAAGGGCGCAGCCGCCTCAGCATGGAGCCTTTCGCTGACTCGAACTCGGCCGGTGTCGATGCGGTGGGAGCTTGGGTGGCCATCAACCCTGATACGGGCAGAGGAGAGACAGGGATCAGTGACGCGAGTGGCTAGCGCGCCTGCGCCGTGGACCGAACCAGGATGGTGTTCACGTCGACGTGATCCGGCTGTGAAGTCGCAAAGAGAACCGCTCGAGCGATGTCGTCTGGCTCCAGCATGGTGAATTGCGGCGGGTTGTTGAAGAACGGCGTGTCGACCGCGCCGGGGGAGATGAGGGTCACTCTGATGCCCGTGTCATTGAGTTCCTGGCGAAGTGCCTCTGCCATTCCGGTCACCGCGAACTTGGTTGCCGAGTACACCGAGCCCTGGATGGCACGGTGGCCGGCGACTGAGCCCGTGAGCACGTAGTGGCCCTTAGTTTCCTTGACGGCTTCAAGAGTGGCGCGAACGCTGAGGGCCGGGCCAAGCACGTTCGTCAGAATCATGTTGCGCCAGTAGTCCGGCGTCTCGGAAGTGAAGCCGGGCGTGGCCCCGTAGCCTGCATTCGCGAAGACGACATCGATTCGACCGAACCCGGCGAGCGCCTCCTCGGCGAGTCGTTGTTGGTCAGCCCAGTCGGTGACGTCACAGTGGATGGCGATTGCGCGATCTCGGCCGCCGAGTTCCTGTGTCAGCGTCTCCAGCTTCTCGAGTGAGCGGGCAGCGAGAACGACGCGATGGCCCGCCTCGGCCGCCCGGCGAGCGGTCGCCGCGCCGATTCCGCTCGACGCTCCGGTGATGACAAACACGAGACTCATCTCCGAACAGGCAACTCCCTTGGCCGCGAGTTCCGGGCTACCGTGGGTTCGAAGACTACGTCAGTCGATGAGGGTGGAGCTCAAGCGCGCGTAGTCGGGGTCATTTTGGCTCGGCGGAAGTTGCTCGATCGCGAGAAGGAGCTGACGCGGCTTCGCGACGAGCTTGCC
>CAYTCZ010000021.1:0-3551 GCA_964436315.1 uncultured Gaiellales bacterium
CTCTCTACGCGATCGGCGACAAGCGCGGCGCGTAGGCGCAAATAGCATTTCCGCGTGCCTCTGGTCTTGGGGGGACCGCCGCTCACCCACCGCCCGCCTTCGAGGCTAACGAGGCTTGATGCTCGCGTGGCCTACCGAATGCGCCGAAATGATGTCCGAACCGAAAAGGAGGATCGCGACCCTGTCCGTCAGTCGGCGCTCCGACCCACACAACGCGCCGACCTCAATCGGCGCGTTGACCTCAGTCGGCGGCACCCGCCGCTTCTGTGCCGAGCGGCGACTGGCCGACGACAACGCGGTGAGGGAACGGGATCTCGATTCCCTCCTGATCGAAGCGCGCCTTCAGTCGCGTGCGAAACTCGCCGGCGACTTCCCACTGCGTGAGCGGCTTCACCTTGGCGACGACCTTGATGGCGATACCTGACTCCTCGAAGGCGTCGACCCGCCAGACCGCTGGCGCTTCGAGGATCCGATCCTCCCATTCAGGATCGGCGGCAAGGGCCGTACCGACCGCGTTGATGATTGCCTTGACCCTGTCCAGATCCTCCTTGTACGCGACGGAGACGTTGAAGTTCACACGCGACCAAAGGCGCGTGAGGTTCGATGCAACCGCGATCTCGCCGTTCGGCACGCTGTGGACGATTCCGTCGAGATCGCGCAGCACGGTGCGGCGCAAGTTGATGTCCTCAACGGTTCCCGACACTCCGGCGATCTCGATCACGTCCCCGCGTCGATACTGATCCTCGAGGATGATGAAGGTTCCCGAGAGTACGTCCTTGACAAGGCTCTGAGCACCGAAGCCAATCGCGATGCCGGCCACGCCGGCACCGGCGATGAGCGGTCCAAGATTGACCCCAATCTCACCGAGGATGAGAAAGACTGCGACGATCAGGATAACTGCGTCGACCGTGCGGACGAACACGTGACTCACCGTTTCGATTCGCCGAGCCCGCTCGTCGGGATCCATCGGTTGATCCTCGAACCAGGACTTCTCAGGAATCGCGAGCGCGACTGACTTTGGGATCGCCCGGCGGGCGATCACGTGCGTGGCCACCGCGATTCCGAGAATGATTCCGATGCGGACGCCGCTCGTAACAGCCCAATCGGCGAAGTCTTCCCACATCGTGCGGCAACGATGACACAGGGGGCCGACGGCATTCGTGTGTCTCCGCTCTCGAGTTTCATCAGCTGCTCGCCGGGCAGTAGGCTGCATCGGTGTGCGTGTGCTCTTCCACTATGCGGCCGGACCGGAACTCCGGCGGCGGCTTGCCGCACTCTCGGCTCAAGGACTCGACGTCGATGTCTGTCCGGAGCCAGATGACGAGCTCCTCTACGAGCTGATCGGGCAGATCGATGTGCTGTGGCACGTTCTTCGCCCGGCGACGAGAGAACTGATCGACGCGGGAGGTCGTCTCCGTCTGATTCAAAAAATCGGCGTCGGCGTCAATACGATCGACCTCGATGCAGCGCGGGACCGGGGAATCGCGGTCTGCAATCTCCCCGGTACCAACAGCCGTGCCGTCGCCGAGCTGACGCTCATGCTCATGCTGTCGGTTCTCCGTCAATTAGGGACCTATGACCGCGCAATCCGGCGAGGAGACGGTTGGTCGCTCGATCCACAGATTCAAGACCAGCTCGGGGAGCTCGGCGGCCGAACGGTGGGCCTCGTTGGTTACGGGGCGGTCGGGCGGCAGCTTGCGCCGATGCTGAAGGCAATGGGCGCTCGCGTCCTCTATACGGCCCGCTCGCGAAAGGACGAAGCCGACGCCGACTGGCGTGAACTCGATGAGTTGCTCTCAGAGGCCGACATCGTGTCGCTTCACTTGCCGCAGACGGAACAGACGGAATGCCTCCTCGACAAGCAAGCGCTCGGGCGCATGAAGTCCGGAGCGATCCTGATCAACACCGCCCGCGGCGGCCTCGTCGACGAAGAGGCGTTGATCGCAGCGCTCGAAGCTGGGCGTCTCGGAGGAGCGGGGCTCGATGTCTTCGCGACGGAGCCCCTCGATCATGCGAGCAGGTTGTGTCAACTCGAGAACGTTGTCCTCACTCCCCACGTGGCCTGGCTGACGGTCGAGACATTCGATCGGAGCTTTGAGCTTGCCGCGGAGAACTGCCGTCGGCTCGCTTCTGGAGAGCCACTCCTTTACCGGGTCGTCTGAGGCGAGCGCTACGCGTTGGCGCGGAGCTGGCGCATGTCACGAGGGAACCGCCGGCTGGCGATTCGATGGAGCTCGGTGCCCTGGAGCGCGTGGGTCAAAACGGTGAGCGTCTCCTCATCGGCTGAGAAGACATGCAGTCCTCGCGCTTCGCCGCGTCTCCACGACCGCGGATGTCCGAAGCCCGGTGCCGTGGCAAGCACCGTGCTCGAAACCGCCTCCGGGACGAGCTCGAACTCCCGTCGCTCCACCACGACGCTCTGGTGTACGTGGCCGGAGACGATTAGTTCCGCGCCCGACTCGATCAGCGATTTGAGGGCGCCTGAGCGATCTGCGAGGGGCAACTTCAGCGTGCGCCACGGCGCACCGAGAAGATGGTGATGCAGTGCGACAACCCGGAGCGCATTCGTCGGTGCATCGGCGAAACATTGCGCGACCGCTTGGAGCTGTGTCGCGTCGAGAGCGCCGCCTTGCTGCCGCCACGGGCGGGCAGAGTTCAGACCACAGACCACGAGGGTGTCCGAACGGTAGACGGGGTCCGTGGTTTCCCAAACGCGCTCAAATTCATCGAAGGTATGCGTAAACCGTTGCGGCGGAAGCATCGGCATGTCGTGATTTCCTGGGACGATGAGGAGAGGCGGCCCGAGCGAGCGGAAGTAGGCGGCAACGTGATCGTGCTGCGCGCTCAGGTTCCGATGTGTCAGATCGCCGGTGACCACGATGAGCTCCGGATCGATCTCTTCAACGAGATTGCGAAAGCCCCCCTCGAGGGCACGGTCGGCCTTCGAACCCCAATGTGGGTCAGAGACCTGGACGAAGCGCACCGGGGCCATGAGGGCCGAGACTATAGTGTGGTCTTCATGCCAGAAGAAGCCGCCGAGATCTTCGACGACATCTACCTCGGCCTGCGCGCGGGCGCCGCCGAGCGTAAGCGTCGGCGCGGCGAGCCGCTCTCTGTTGACGAGCAGGAAGCTCTGGGCCGCTGGGCGAGACTCTCGACCTGGCGCAAAATGGTCGCAGTCGGGTCATTTGCGTTCGGGACCTTCGGCCTCGGGTTCACTCTCGGAGGTCTCGTATTCGGCCGTTGGCGCCGGCCCAAGCCGCAGCGTCGCTGGTCGGTTCGCGCGGGGACCTAGCGAATCGTCGGCGGGACGGTGGCCGTCGCCGTTCTCAATTGTGCGGAACGAGCCGATCTCGGCGCGCGCCTCGACGAGCTTGGGGATCCGTTTCCAGAGTTCATGTACGACGGCGACCCGGCGAACCGCTACTGGGATGATCTCTACGACCGGTTCTCTGCAGTGCAGCTCGTTCTGTACGACCCGGACAGCGATTCGATTCTGGGTAAGGGCAACACCATTCCGATCGTCTGGGACGGCACTATCGGTGGACTGC
>CAYTCZ010000021.1:3651-7145 GCA_964436315.1 uncultured Gaiellales bacterium
GGTCCTACGTGGAGCCGAATCTGTGGATGCGGCATGACGTTGCCCCGTCGGGCAAGCGTTAGCCAGCTCGCGGTCCGGGCGCCAGAGCGTCGCGACCCGCGTATGCCGCTCCGCCGCCGAGCTCCGACTCGATTGCTAGGAGCCGGTTCCACTTGGCTGTACGTTCAGCTCGCGCCAGCGAGCCGACTTTGATCTGCCTCGCCTGCCAGCCTACGGCGAGATCTGCCACCCACGAGTCCTCGGTGTCTCCCGACCGCGCCGAGACCACCGTGGCATATCCAACCTGTCGGGCGCGCTCGAGTGTGCGGCGCGCCTTGGTCAGCGTCCCGACCTGGCTCGGCTTGACGAGCACGGCGTTGGCGGCTTCCTCGTGGACTGCTCGCTCGAGTCGCTCAACGTCGGTGGCGAGAAGGTCGTCTCCAAGAAGTTGAACCTGACTGCCGAGCCTTCGGGTGGCTTCTTTCCAGCCGTCCCAGTCATCCTCGGCAAGTGGGTCCTCGATCGAGACGATCGGATGTTCTGCGCACCAGGAAGCAAGCTCTTCGACCACTTCGTGAGACGACAGGTAGCGGCCTTCGGCATCCAGGCGGTACTGACCGTTGATGACCAGTTGCGTCGCGGCGACGTCGATCGCAACCGCAACGTCCTCGCCTGGACGGAGGCCGGCGTGCTCGATGCCTGCGATCAAGAGGTCGAGCGCCTGGCGGTTCGCAGCGAGTGGAAGTCCGAGGCCGCCGTCGTCGGCAACGAGCGAAGTCGCATATCCCTGACGCGACGCAAGCTCAGCGGTCGCAGCCCGTACGCGCCACGCGAGTTCGATCGCCGCCGCGAACGACTCCGCCCCGACCGGAACAACCATGAAATCCTGGAAGTCCATGATCCGTCCGGCGTGGGCTCCGCCGGAGATGACGTTGATCATTGGAAGCGGAAGGACCGGATCTGCTCCGTTCGCGACCCATCGGTACAGCGGGAGATCCTCGCTTTCCGCACCGGCGATCGACGCGGCAATCGAGATTCCGACTGCGGCGTTCGCTCCGAGCCGCGAGAAATTCTCGTTCCCATCGACCTCGGTAATGAGCCCGTCGAGCCTTGCTTGGTCGGCCGGGTCCTGCCCCAGGAGGGCCGTGCTCAAGATTGAATTGATGTTCTCCACCGCCCGTCTCACTCCGAGTCCGCCGAACCGATCTTCGCGATCCCGGAGCTCAACCGCCTCGTGGCTGCCAGTCGAGACGCCTACCGGAACTGTCGCGACTCCTCGCGCTCCGTCGTCCAGCCGGACCTCGCACGCGACCGTCGGTGTCCCGCGAGAATCGAGCGCCTCCCAGGCCCGAATCGAAGCGATCATGGCACCGCTCATTGGGCTCTCTCTTTAGGACATATGGATTTCGACATCGTCGGCCACACCGCCGAGAATCGTGTAGTCGCTTTGGGCTGTCTGGAGGATTGATCCCGGAACGAACTCGGAGATCGGTCCATGGGCGACCAGGCGCGCGATGAAGCGCTGCCAGGAGACGCCTCCGCCAAGATCGCCGTCGAGCCAGAAACTCCGGTGCTTGGCTCCGAGGATTTCTCGGGGTCCGATCGTGTTGGCTGCCGGAGGAACCCACGACCAGTCGCCGCCGAACGAGTGCAGCGCGTTTTGCATCACAGTCATGGGATGCAGCTCGACGAGGCGGGCGCCCGCCTGCTTGTACGCCTCGAGATCGCCGTCGAACGCTTCACCGAGATGCGACTCCCAAAAGGCAATGTGTCCACACCAGCCGATGCCCCCGTAGCAGACGTCGGCGCCCCCGAGGTCTTCGATCAGTTTCGAGTAGTCGCCGATCTTCTCCTTCGTGGGGAAGTGGATGTTGGCCTCGAGTGGCCGAAGATCCTCGTCGATCAGCATGAAGAACCGGTCGATCATCGCCCGTTGGAATGAGCCGGGCCAGTCCGTCGGCGCCGTGTCGCCGTCCTGGTTCGCGTACTCGTCCATGTTGAAGCTGTGGACATGGCGGCACGACAACCGCTGCTCGTTGATCAGGCGTGCGGCGATTCCGTACTGCGGCATCGGGCCGACCGGAAAGATGCCGACGAAGTCTCGGTCATCGTCCGCTGCCGCCTTGATCCGCATGACGATGTCCTGGGCGAACGCGGTGTAAAAATCGGGCGGTTCATCGATGATCCGGATGCGGAAGTCCTGATTCTCATGCTTCGTGAGCTCGGATCGAGGAATGCGTCGGACTCGTTCGCACTCGTCGCGATCGCGGAACGAAATGAATCGGGCCAGCGAGTACTCGAACTCCACTTCTTCTCCTCTCAGCTCAGGGCAAGAGCCGGGTTGTTCTCGCGCGAAGCCACGTGAGACAGGGCGCGAATCCCTCCGCGTAGCTCGCGCCGCACTGGAAGCCGCGGTGGGCTGCCGTAATGCGCATGTTCTCGACGATGTCGACGTTGTCGTGCTCGCGGAGCCAGCGGAGCTGGCTCGCATGTGCCTCGAGCATTTCGGCCTTCGTCTCGATCGTGTTTGTGATGTCGACGAACTCGGTCGGATTGAACTCGAGTCCCGTGATGGTCTCCATGAAGAAGACAGCAGGCACCGTCAGGTGTACCTCATGCTCGGTCTCGAGCAAGGGCAGGCTCGAGATGAAACTCGCGTCGACGACGAGCTTCGAGATCTCGTTGTGGTCGACCATATAGTCGCCCGGAGAGTGAGTGATGATCACCTCGGGCTTGGTCTCGCGGATCAGGTCGACGAGCATCATCCGCTGGTCGAGGTCGCCGGCGTTCACCTCACCGTCGGAGAGGCCCAGGCTCCGATGCGTCGCTCCGCAGACCTCTGCGGCACGCCGTGCCTCCTCGTCGCGAATGCGTGCGATTTCCTCGGAGCTGTGCTCGAAACTGCCGCGGTCTCCTCTGGTCGCGTGAACCATCACGACCGTGTGGCCTTCGTTCGTATAGCGGGCCAGCGTTCCGCCACAGAGGATCTCGAGATCGTCAGGATGAGCACCGACGGTGAGGACGTTCATCGGTCGCTGTCCATTTTCGGCGGCACGGGCCGGACGATTCTAGTGGTCCTTGACGTCTCTCCTCAGCCGCGTTAGAAACGGTGCCAGGGGAGTCGAGAGAGGGGCAGGGCACATGGAACAGTTTGACCGGTCGAAGTTCGATCACATCGGCGTTGTGACAACCGAGGAAAAGCCCAAGGAAAGCTGGGTCGAGGCAACGCGAGTCTGGGTTACCAGCCCGCGTGACCACCCGTTCAACATCGAGTTCCTGCGCTTCGAGCCGGACAGTCCGGTGACCGGTCCTCTGCGAACCGATCCGCATGTCGCCTATCGCGTCGCGGACGTCGAGGCCGCGATCGAGGGTCACGAGGTCGTGCTCGAACCGTTCGACGTGGGCGATGGCTTCGTGCGGGTTGCCTTCGTCAACGTCGGTGGAGCGCTCGTCGAGTTCATGCAGTACACGAATCCGGACGAAGAAGGATGGTTCTAGAGGTTCGCGGCGGGTGC
>CAYTCZ010000021.1:7245-38853 GCA_964436315.1 uncultured Gaiellales bacterium
TGCAGTACACGAATCCGGACGAAGAAGGATGGTTCTAGAGGTTCGCGGCGGGTGCGACGAACCTCTATGAACGGTGAGTTGACCGAGGTCAGACGGCCGTCGTCGACGGATGGCCGGCGTCAGTCGCCGACCGCGACGTGCGTTTGGTTCGTATGACGTTCTTAGGCTGATCCGACCTGGGCGACGTGCCTCTGTCGGAGTGTGGGTAGCACCTCCTGAGCGCATACCGGAGCCACGAGGCTCGGGTCGGGGCTCATGTCCGCCCAGATGATGTGGTTACAGCCGGCTTCGATGAAGCTTTCGAAGCGGGCGACGACTCCTTCTCCGCTCGTCGCGATACAGAAGGCGTTCTCCAGCGCCTCGTCACGAACAAGAAGGGCACGCTCCTCGATCACCCGCGGATCTTGAATGTGGTGGTAGGCCTCGGGAATGAGAAGCCCGCCGTAGACGCGCGCCCCTTTGAACGCCGTCTCCCGATCTGGATGGAATGAGGTCGAGACCCAGGCGCACTTCATGAGTGTGTCTGGATCTTTGCCCGCCTCTCGTGCTCCTTCCTCGAACGCCGGGATGAGCGTGTCCCGGTGGAAGGACGGTGGAACACCGACGGCGACGTAGCCGTCGCTGTGGCGACCCGCGTTGCCCGCCATGATCGGGCCGTTCGCCGCACAGAGAAGCGGAATCGGCTCGCTCGGCTTCGTATAGAGGTGGAAGAAGCTCGAGAAATGCTTTCCCTTGTGGCGGAAGTAATCCTCGCTCGTCCAGGCGAGCTTGATCAGTTCCATCGCTTCAACGACGCGCTCGATCCGCTCGCGCAGAGAAGGCCAGACGCCGGTCGTGGTTTTCTCGTTCATCGCCTCGCCCGTGCCCACACACAGCGCGACGCGGCCCGGGAAAAGAAGTGCTTGTGTGGCGACCTCGATCGCGACGTCGATTGGATGCTGGCGAAGGCCGAGTGGCGGTATCACCATGCCACCGACGATCGCCTTCTCGGTGTGATGAAGGAAAGCGCCAAGCGTCGTGTAGATGCCCGACGTATGGCCGGAGGAGTGCTGCCACGGGAGGGTGTGGTCGCCCTCCCAGATGTACTCGAAACCAGCTTCTTCCAGCGCTCCCACGCGCGCGACGTTGTCGCGGACGTCGTGACAGAGACACTCCGGCGAGATACCGAAGGTGACCACTGAAACCCCCTTTCGCGGAGCGACTCTTATACGACAGTTGGCCTCACGTCGTCAAACCCGACGCGAGAGAACCGTGAAGGACATGGATCGACCCTGTTCGTCCAGTGAACTCCTCGTCCGGCGATCCGTGATAGCCGGTGAGCGGGAGGATCGGCTAGGCTGGCGCCCGACCGAGTTCCGGCTGACTGAGGAGGAGGGCCATGCCCGACGGCACCGCGCCTAGCGGAATGGGCTCTTAGGTGATGATCGCGCGAGTCACTCAGCTGGAACTCGAGCGAGGCGCCGTTGTCGAGGGTGCACGTCTTCCCGAGGCTCTGCGCGTGGTGGCCTTGGAGGAGGTCGGAGAGCGCCTGCGGATCGAATGGCCGGGCCTCCGAACAGGGCAGCACCCTCACCTGCTGCTCGATCGCGACCAGTTCGCCCAGATCACGGTCGTCTCGGCCGAGGAAGCCCATGACGGTGACTCTCTTCGCGTCCGTCTCGGTATCGAAGCCCAGCGGCTCGCGCTTGCGTACTTCGAGAAGTCCGTCCCCGAACGGCGCGAGCCCCTCAAGGCAACGGGCTACGACGCGCGCGATGCGCTTCTTGTTTCCCTGGCCGCCAGTCGTTCTCTCGAGACGGGGAAGCCCGAGATCGTCTGACTCCATGCCGGACGCCCGCGATCGTGTCTTTACTCGGATCGAGGCGCTTCGAGAGGCGGCCGTCGAGCTGCTATCGGAGCTGGTCCAAACGAATAGCGTGAACCCGGAGTTCGCCGGAGTCGATCGGGCCGACGTAATCGGCGGCGAGACTCGTTGCAACGAGATCCTGCGTGAGCGCTATGAGCAGGCCGGCCTCGAAACGCACTGGGTTGCCGAGGATCCGGAGCGAAGGAACCTCATCGGCGTCCGAAGCGGGTCGGGTGAAGGAAGGTCATTGATCTTGAACGGACACGTCGACACGGTGCCGCCGGTCGATCCAGAGAATTGGGTTAACGGGAGCCCATGGAATCCTGAGATCAGGAACGGTCAGCTCTACGGGATCGGCTCCACCGACATGAAGGGAGCCGATGTCGCGATGTGGCTCGTCGCCCAAGCGCTCCACGACGGCGCCGTCGAGCTCGATGGGGATCTCCAACTCCACTCGGTCGTCGGTGAAGAGACGATGCAGCACGAGCTCGGTACGACCGCATGCGTCCGAGCAGGTTTCACGGCCGACGCGGCGGTGGTCACAGAGCCCACCTCCGTGCCGAACCCCTTGACGGTCTCGCCTGTCGCGGCCGGAAACTGGTACTTCCGGATTTTCATCGATGGCCGCAGTACGCACTGTGGAAATCGAGCTGAGGCAATTCGTCCCAGTGGACGCGGGGACGAGATCGGTGTGAACGCCCTCGAGAAAGGCGTCAAGATCGTCCAGGCTCTGCAGGAACTCGAAGTGCAGTGGGGGACGACCAAGAAGCATCCGTACTTCATGCCGGGCTTCTTCACGCTCCTCCCGGGCGTCTTCTACTCGGATCCGGGCCTCGACATTCCGTTCTACTTCTCGAACCGCGCCGAGATCGCATACTGCTGTTGGTATCCGCCTGAGCTTGAGGCACAAGAGGTTGTCGACGAGATCGAGGACTACGTGGGCGCGGTCGCCCGTCTCGATCCCTGGCTTCGAGACCATCCGCCCGAGTTCAGGTGGATTAACAACTGGCCGCCGATGTCGACGCCCTGGGATCATCCGATCGTGCAAGCGATGGTCAGTGGGCATGAGATGGTCACGGGTGACGCCGTCCCCTCGCCGAGCCCTCAACACCCGGTGGCTTTCGCTGCAGCATCCGACGGGTCGTTCCTCGAGGACGAAGGCATCCCGAGCGTCGTCTACGGACCGGGGGAGCTTCGCGTTGCCCATTGCAAGGACGAGAAGATCAATCTCGACGAGATGATGACGGCGGCCAAGTCACTCGCCGCATGCGCAATGGAGTGGTGCAATGTCGCCGAGCGGGACTGACCGGCTCGGGCGCGGCATCGGCCGGCGCAAGCTATGGGCCGCGATTCGCAACGCGTTGGCGGTGGAGGGAGTCGAGTGCCCGTTCCGTCTTCCCGGAAATCCCGAGCTCCTCTACAACGACCACTAAGACCATCCTTCGATCACGGCCGCTGCAAGCTGGCACAGCCAGCCGTGCGGCAACCCCGGGCGCAGCCTAATTGCCCACCACTTCAGCCCGACGGTTTCAGCATCCGCTGCGGATTGTCGCTCAAGAGCCTCGTGAGATCGGCATCCCCGACGCCTACTTCCCGGAGCCGGTGTTCGAAATCGCGCAGGATGTGGCCGTAGCCAAATCCGCCGTACCGGATGAGCTGCGACTTCGTGAAGACGTCGTGAGAGAGGAGAAGTCGATCTCCGAATCCGTGCTCGAGGAGCCAAGCGACCGCCCTAGCTCTGGTCAGGTCGAGGGGTGTCCAGAAAGGAGGAGTCTGATCGGAGCCCGGCGCAAAGACTTCCTCACCGACGGTGTCGTACTCGATGAAACAGCCGCGCTCAGCGAGCGATCTGTGGTAATCCATGGCCTCCAGGAAGTCCGCGTCGAGGTGGCCGAGGGCGATGTCGAGGTGTCCAAGAACAACGCGGGACGGGTCGACATCTTCCTGGTCGAGAATGTCCAGAACATCGTGACCGCGGCGTGCCGCAATGTGGACATGAATGGTGAGGGCAAGTCCGGTCTCCCGTTGAGCGCGGGCAGCCGCCCGCAATACTTTCTCCTCGCGTGGATGAAGGGGATGCCAGGTCCCGATCTCGCCGATGATTCCAGGTCGAACGCCAGTCTCTCCGACCCCATCGCTGATCTCGGCAATCAGGCGCTCGGCAATTGCCTCTGGGGGCTCGTCCTCAAGGCTCGCCGGATGGGCGATGTGGACGTAGTGGCCACAGCCCATGACCACGTGCAGACCGGTCAGGCGGGAGATTTCCTGCAGAGCGATCGGGTCGCGGCCGATATCCGGCGGCGTGACATCGACGATTGTTCCGCCCCCGAGGTTTCGGAACTCCGAGGCCTCTTCGATCGCCAGCTCTAGATCTGAGAGGACGAGGTTGTCTCGGAGTCGAAACAGATTGCGGCGGAGGAGCCCGAGCTTATCGATCTCGACCGGACTCTCGCCGAGCGCTCGCTCACTGGTTTCCTCGGGCTGTCGGTAGTAGCACGTCGTATCGATGACGAGGTGCTCATGGGGAAGGACGCAGCCAAGATCGGTGGCGGGTACCGAGCCCAGAACTGTCATCACGTTATCGAGCATGCACGTCTTCTATCAGCGCACCGGCTTCGTTGTTGGAGTCAGCAAGTTACGGGAGCATGTCCCGCTCGTCGTGGAATTTCGTGGCGGCGGTCCCGGTGTGATGGTCAGGTGGTTAGGACAATAGTGGCCTCCTCGGTCTGGGTGCGAGCTGCCTTGGGGTGACGGCCGTGCTCGTGGTCGCGTTTCTATGGCGACGACGAGGGTGGCCAGGTCGCGCTAGCCGATGATCATTCGAAACTGCCGTTTCGGCTTCGAGCATGCCGGCGACTGTCCAGCGCAGCGCCATCTCCCCGGGGCACCAGCGCGTCACGTTGCGCTCGGTGCGGCGGACAATCTCGAGCATCGACTCGCAGGGGTTCGTACTCTCGAGCGTGCGCTCGAGGTTGCCGGTGACGCCGAGCCGGCTGAGCGTCGGCGTCTCTTCCGTGCCCTCGCGCAGCGAGCCGACCGCGCCGGGAGGCTGCGGTCGAGCTCTGAGGCGAGCCGACGGAGCCGGTCGCGCGCGGCGTCGTCGTCTGCCGCCCAGGCCCGCCGCAGCCTGTGCTTCACCGCCGGCCGTTCGTGCCGAGACAGGTGGTGGACCACGTTGGGCTCCTTTAGGGTAGGCAGGAGGCGCCTGGCGCCGCGCGGCTTCAGCCGGTGGGCGCCGGTCTCGTCCCGCCCCCATCGAAGCGTGCGCGAGGTTCTCCGCCTCACGGCTCTCCGACATCGCTCACCGCGCTGCATGCGCGGATTCGTAGCGGACGGTTTCGGCGAGGCGGATGAGCCCGAGCCGGGTGCGGGACTCGAGCAGTTTCGCCATCCCGTCGGTATCCGGTCTTGCCGTACTTCCGGGTGAGGAATTGCGACAGGCGCCAGAAGACGAAACGGTCGAGCACGTTGAGCTGCTGGGTTGAGTTGCCGTAGCGGAAGTAGGCGCCCCACCCGCGCAGGAAGCGGTTCACATCCTAGACAACCATGATCGCTGGCAGGCGGACGCGCCCAAGCGGGGTGAGTTCGCGGATCCGCCGCTTGGCCGCCGCCACCGCTTGCTGGCCTGGCCAGCAGGCGATGTACGGCCTGCCGCTTGTCCGGCTGCGCAGGCGAGCGAAATGGAAGCCGAGGAAGTCGAAGCCCTCGTCTCCCACCTCCAGGGTGACGATTCGGGTCTTCTGCTCGGAGAGCCGCAGGCCGAGCGCGGCCAACTCGGCGGCGAGCGCCGCCCGTGCCCGTTGCGCCTGGCCCGGCTTCCAGCAGCAGATCACGAGATCGTCGGCGTGGCGGGTGAAGTGCCCCATCCGCCAGTGCCGCTCCTTCCACGCCCGGTCGAGCGCGTGCAGGTAGACGTCGGCGAGCAGGGGCGAGATCACCCCGCCCTGCGGCGCTACCCGCCGAACCTCGGAATGGTGGACGAGATCGGAGAGGGTGAGGTGAGGGCTACTGCCTGAACACCCCCTGCCAGCGGGCTCCGGCGTCGGCGCCTACGAAGCGGCCTTCGAGGGTGTGGTGGGTCCGGCGTTGAGCGCCTTCAAGCCCGAGCTGATCATCGTCCCGTCGGGGCTCGACGCCAACGCGCTCGACCCGCTCGCCCGGATGATGGTGCACAGCGAGTGGTTCCGTAACATGACACGCGTCCTGATGGATGTTGCGGACGACGTTTGCGAGGGCCGGATCGTCATGTGCCACGAAGGCGGCTACTCGACTGCGTATGTTCCCTTCTGCGGACTCGCGGGGAGCGAGGAGCTTTCGGGGATCTCGAACGGCGTCGAGGATCCGTACCTTGAAAACTTCGCGTCGCTCGGGGGTCAGGAACTCCAGCCTCATCAGGAAGAGGCCATCGCGACCGCCGAGCCGAACGTCGGCAGGCTCGCGGCAGTGTGAGGTGACCGCCGGGCACGACGGGCCAACCCTCGCCCCGGGTGCTCTGGCGAACAAGTGTGATTGGCTGAGCAGCCTTTGAGAGCGCGACTAGGGCTAATTGTCAATCCAATTGCCGGCATCGGGGGCAGGCTGGCGCTCAAGGGGAGCGACTCCGCTGAACTTGTTGCCGAAGTCCGTCGACAGGGCGCCGAGGCACTCGCCCCCGAGCGGGCAAGCCTCGCCCTCGAAGGCATGCGTCCATCGAGGGAAGCGATCGAACTGTTCACAGCCGCCGGTGAAATGGGCGAGGATGAGGCTCGGAGGCTCGGCTACGACCCGGTGGTGCTTGGCTCAGTAGCCCGCGGTGAAACCCGGGCCGCGGACACGCGTGCGGCCGCGGAGGCGATGGTGGAGCGCGCTGTCGATCTGCTGCTCTTCGCCGGCGGGGATGGAACTGCCGTCGACATCCTCGAATCGTCGGGACCCCGCGTGCCCGTCCTCGGAGTCCCCGCAGGCGTGAAGATGCACTCGGCCGTCTTTGCGCTCAACCCGCGACGGGCGGCGGAGCTATCGCTTCGGTTTCTGCAGAGCGAGTCGGTGGAGGTGAAGGAGGCTGAGGTGATGGATACCGATGAGGACGCGCTCCGAGGGAGCATCGTGTCTCCGCGCTTCCACGGCTACCTCCGTGTCCCGGCGGAGCGCTTCTTCGTCCAGAGCGGGAAATCGAGGAGCGTGGTCGCCGACAGCGTCGCTCAGATGGCGATCGCACATCACCTCGTCGGGCGGGTGCTGCCAGGTCGGCCATGCCTGCTCGGGCCGGGGACGACGACGAGGGCCGTGACGGATCTGCTGGGTCTCCGAAAGACGCTCATGGGCGTCGACGTCGTGCACGAGGGGAGTCTCGTCGCGGCGGACGCCGACGAGCGTGCACTTCTGGAAATCGCCGCTGAAGGAGAGGTCAGGATCGTTGTCTCCCCGGTCGGCGGCCAGGGGTTCGTCTTCGGCCGTGGCAACCAGCAGATCAGCGCTCGGGTACTCCGGCAGGTGGGAGAGGAGAACGTCGTGGTCGTAGCGACGGAGTCGAAACTCGTCGCGCTCGAGGGTCGCCCGCTCCTCGTCGACACAGGCGACGACGAAGTCGATGCGATGCTCAGCGGCTACACGCGCGTCGTCACGGGCCACGGGCGCGAGGTCGTGTACCGCGTCGGCAACTAGCGCCTGGTCTGGCCACCTGGGCGAGGCGCCTCGGTGACTACCGGCGGGGTCCTGGCCCCTCGGTCCGCCTCTTCCGGTACGGGATCTTTGCCCCCGGGCCGCGGTATTCCGTACCGCGGAACCGGTACGGGCGATAGAAAGGTTGATGGTTGAAGACCGCATCGAGAGCCTCCTCGGTGAGGCTCCAGAGAGGAGGCCAGGAGAAAGCATCGTCGCCCGGGGGCCAGACCTGGATCAGCTGTCCCTGTGGCGACCGGATCATCGCCTGATCGGTCCGGCGGTGAACGCCAAAGACTTTGAGCGCCATGTGGCCGAAGACCGCGAGGACGCTGTAGGCCTCGGTATTACGACCATCGGCCTCGCCGAGGTTGACGACCAGACGCGCGGCGAGGGCTCCGATATGTGGCGCCCGGTAGCGGCCGTATCCGACATAGACGTTCGAGTGTGGCTCGTTGCGCTCTCGGAGCGCTCGCCGATGCTGTTTCGGCACGCCCGTGCTCTTGCGCTCGACGGCGAGGATCGAGTACGCCGTCCGCGTTGCCCATGCTGCGAGCAGACGCTGCTCCTCGGGACTGTAGGAACGCGCGCCGCTCTCGACCAGCGGCCGGACGAGCGGGGTCGCTTCTGCGTCGAGTTTCGCTGCCCACTCATCGCACCGAGCGCAAAGGACGCGTGCCGAGTACTCGGCGAAATCGAGCTCCGTTCGATCCTTTGCGATCTCATCGATCGACTGGTGCAACGGATGAACCAGGTCGGTGTCGCCAAGTTGTGCCCCAGACGGGACGGGCAACGGGACCGGATCCGCCGGTTCCCCATCCCCGCCGGGTTTTCCGGCGACCATGTGCTCGATCCGGGCGCCGCCGAGCCCGAGGACCTGGGGCACCCAGAGCGGGATCGCGTGGTCGTCCGCCACCGCCGTGGCACCGCAATAGAAGCAAGCTCGTGCCATTGCGAACACCATAGCGAGCAGGCGCGCGAGTTACCCAGGCGGACCCCGCTCTGCGATCGGTCAGTTCCTGGGCGTCGATCGGTAAATTGGGCCGCGCTCGTAGACGCGTTCGAGCAGGCCTTCGTCGGCGTAGTCCGGGAGAGGGTCGATCATCACTTGCTCCGGCGTCTGTCCCGGGTACCCGAGCAGGCGCTTCACCTCGGGATGCATGTAATAGCCACCGACAACGGCGGTGACGAGCGCTTCGTAGCCTGAGGCGTCCTCGGTCCGGAGCTTCTCGATCCAGGCGATCGCGTCGCCTACATCGGGGGCCGCGTCGAGGGCGCGCTGGAGGTCGCTCGCCAGATCGGGACGCGAGGCAAGAACCTGGTCGAGTTGGCGACCGCCGATGTCCACACTGCTTGCCGCCGGCATGCCGTCCGCTTCCGGAATCAACCCGTCAGCGACGGCGGCAAGCCGCGAGCGAAGGCTCTGGTCGAACCGGTCCGAGGCGTCTTGTGGCTTCATACCGGCACGCGTTGGCTTGCTCGCCGCTCGACCAGTGCATCCGCGAAGCGGAGGGCGAGGGACGAGATCGTATTCGTCGGATTGACGCCTCCCGAAGTGACAAAGACGCTCCCGTCGACGATGTACAGGTTGCCAACGTCGTGGGTCTTCCCCCACGGATCGACGACCGACGACTCCGGATCGGTCCCCATACGCGCCGTTCCCAGGAGGTGCCAGCCGGCGTCCCGCATGAGCGGAAGCGAATTGACGTGGAGGGCACCGGCCTCGAGCATCGACTCGGTCGCTCGCTCGACATGGAAGTCGAGGAGTCGCCGCGAATTGTCCGTGGTCGTGTAGGTGACCTTCACCCCGGGTAGGCCTGCGCTGTCGACGAGTTCCCCGTCGAGTTCCACGCCGTTTCGTTCGTCGGGCAGGTCTTCGCCGAAGATTCCCCAGCTGAGACAGTGGCCGAAGCGTTCCCGGACGTGGCGATGGTGCTCGGGACCCCAGACCGCACTCGCTGCTCGGGCCGGCAGCGCGGCATTCATCGGTCCTCCGGTCGACGGCGCCAGACTCCACTTCGCACCGCGCACGAACCCGCGGTCCTTGTCTGTCTCGTAGAACTCGAGACAGTGGATCCTGGAGCCGACGTTGCCTCGCCAGGTCTCGAGGAATTGTTCGAACACACCGGTAACGACGGCGAAGGGATGCATCATCAGGCGGCGCCCGACGAGCCCGCTCGAATTCGCGAGCCCGTCAGGGAACTCACTGTTCGCGGATAGCAAGAGGAGGCGCGCCGTCCCGACGGCATTCGCGGCCAGCACCACGATATCTGCGTGCGCGACGTGCATGCTCCCAGCCTCGTCGACGTACTCGGCTCCCTTGACGAGGCGGCCGGTGTCGGTCACGAGGCGTGTCACTCGCGCCCCGGTGATGAGGCGGGCACCACTCTCGATCGCCCGAGGCCAGTGGGTCACATCCGTAGAAGCCTTCGCGGTTTCAGGACACCCCTGCATGCAGGAGCCCCATTGCGCGCAGGCGTGTCGTCCCTGGTAAGGAGCGGAAAGGACTGCGTTTGGCGCCGGCCACCAGTGCCAGCCGAGCCGGTCATGCGCCCGAACGACGTCGATGACTCCGTCCCCGAGCGGTAGCGGGGGGAGCGGTAGGTCGGCCCCCTCCGGGTACGCGGGGTCGCCCGCAAAGCCCGAGACGCCGACGTCACGCGCGATCCGGTCGTAGTACGGCTCGAGTTCCTCGTAGGTCAGAGGCCAGTCGTCGGCGACGCCGTCGAGGGTCTTGACGCGGAAGTCCGAGGGGAGCATGCGCGGCCAATCGCCCGCGTATAGGATCGTCGACCCTCCGACGCCGCTAAACATGAGCGGAGCGATCTCCGAGCCCTTGGCATTGATCGGATAGTCAGCGGGGCCCTGGCGCACGTTCGGGTCGGCCGACCATTGCTTCAGGATCTGCAGTTCCCAGTCGGGCTTGGGGCCCGGATACTCGTCGCGCTCGGGCCAGGTTCCCTGCTCGAGACACAGGACGTCGCAGCCCGCCTCGGCGAGGCGCCTCCCAACAACTCCTCCCGCGGCGCCAGCTCCGATGATGAGAACATCGGCGCGGCTCGAAGCCTTCACGAGAGGAACAGGAACTGATCGTGTTCCCAGTCGGTGACTTCGTCGTGCCACTCGGCTGTGCCGTACTCGGGTAGCGCCGCTTTCGCCTTTGCGATCTCGTGGCGCTTCAGGGCCAAGAATGCTCTCGTGAACTCGGGATGGAACGCCTGCAACAACACATCGTCCTGCTCGAAAGCCTCGAGGGACTCCTCGAGCGTGAGCGGCAGCAGATCAAGATCGTCTCGGTGATAGGCGTTTGTCTCGAATGGCGGCGGAGGCTCGATTTGCCGCTGGAGCCCGTCGAGCATCGCAACGAGCATGCCGGCGAATGCGAGATACGGATTCGAGGCACCTGATCCGAGACGATTCTCGATGTGGGTTCCATCGCCCCGCATGGCCTTGATCCGGATCGCGACCGATCGATTCTCGAATCCCCAGGTCACGCTCGCGGGCGCATACGTGCCCTTGCGATAGCGCTTGGGGCAGTTGACGGTGGGGCCGAGCAGAGCGTTCAGTCCCCGGGCATGTGCGAGCAATCCACCCACTGCCCAGGAGAACTCCGGCGTGAGTTCGCCGGCGTCTGCGTTCCAGAAGACATTTCGGTCTCCATCGAAGAGGCTCATGTGGAGGTGGCTGCTCGAGCCGCTTTGGCCGGCGAGGGGCTTCGTCATAAAGCTGGCGATCAAGCCATGCTGGAGAGCGATCTCCTTCGCGTACGTCTTGTAGGTGAAGTTGTCGTCCCCCGCCTTAAGGCCGTCGACCGGCGCGAAGGTGATTTCATACTGCGTCGGCCCCCATTCCTGGTTGAGCGTTCGAGGCGAAAGGCCGAAGGCTCGCACGTCGCGCATGAGGTGCTGGAGAACCGGAAGCCGCTGGTTCGTCAGGGTTGTCGTGATGTCCGTTCCGCCGAACGGCGGTGCCAGAGTCTCGGCGCCCAGGAGATAGAACTCATACTCGGCCTGCATTCGCACCTGCAGCCCAAGTTCGGCCGCCCGCTCGATCTGGCTCCAGAGGACTCGACGAGGGCTTGCCTCAACGGAGCGGCCGTCCGAATACTCCGTGTCGCAGATCACGCGAGCCTGTCCGTTGACGTGCGGCAGAACCGTGAATGTTGAGAGGTCCGGCCACAACACCAGATCGGCGAACGTGAGGTCCTCCCCGAAACCGGTTCCCGTGGCAACCCAGCATTCGTGGTCCCAACAGTAAATGTCGCTCACGAGTGCCTGCCCGGCTTCGACGGTCGTCCAGAAGTGGTCGGTCGTCACCGTCTTCCCGCGAGACACGCCGTTCAGGTCCGGCGTCTCGAGGCGGATGAGCTCGACGCCGTGCTCGTCCAGGAGACGCTGCACCTCCTCGCGGTTCGGGTGGGGAGTCATCGCCCGCCGAATCTTGACACCTTGCCGCCGGCTCGACAGTAATCTGCTCGTACGCCTGGAACCTGACATGAGCTCGACGGACGCACAAAACGCTAACTCTGACGTCGTCGCCGACGAGCTCCGGGCCATCGGCGATGTCGAGACGTTGGAGGAGCGGCTCTCGCGGCCCACGGAGGGTGTCGTCGCCGATCTTGCGTCGCTTGACGGCGACATCCTGATCCTTGGCGTCGGCGGCAAGATGGGCCCGACGCTCGCCCGCATGGCGAAACGGGCCGCGCCCGAGAAGTCCGTCATCGGTGTCGCCCGCTTCAGCGACCCGTCGGTGGAGGAGACCCTCGCGGCGCACGGGGTCGAAACGATCCGGGCGGACCTGCTGGACCGTGACGAGGTCGCGCGATTGCCCCGAGCGCCGAACGTTATCTTCATGGCAGGCCAGAAGTTCGGCACGGACGATGCGCCCTCGCGCACGTGGGCGATGAATACATTCTTGCCGGCGCTGGTCGCCGAGGTGATGACCGACAGCAGGCTGGTCACCTTCTCGACCGGCTGCGTCTACGCCTTCGTGAGCGTCGAGTCAGGCGGTGCGACCGAGGAAACGGCGCTCACACCTCCGCCCGGCGACTACGCGGCAAGCTGCGTCGGCCGCGAGCGGATCATCCGCTTCTTCTCGGAGACGCACGGCACGCCGGGCCGTCTCTTTCGTCTCAACTACGCGATCGACCTCCGTTACGGCGTGCTGCACGACGTCGCCCGCCGCGTGCGCGACGACGAGCCAATCGACGTAACGATGGGTCATGTCAACGTCATCTGGCAGGGCGATGCAAACGCGATGGCTCTGCGTTGCCTTGCGCACACAACGACGCCAACGGAACCGCTGAATGTGACGGGTCCGGAGACGATCTCCGTCCGCTGGCTCGCGGGCGCGTTCGGCGAGCGGCTCGGAAAACGGCCGACGATCGTGGGAGAGGAAGCTCCGACTGCCTGGCTGAGTAACGCGAGCCGCGCTTTTGCCCTCTTCGGTCATCCCTCGGTCTCGCTCGAGACGATGATCGACTGGGTGGCCGACTGGGTCGCACGCGACATGCCGAGCCTCGCAAAGCCCACCCAATTCGAGGTTCGGGATGGCTCCTATTAAGTGCTCTGAGAGCGGTGCGCTCGACGCTGCGCTCGTCGACCTGCAGGAGTCGGATGTCGCCGTAGGCATCGCGCTCGTGGAGGAAGCGGGCTGGAATCAGACGGCCGAGGACTGGTTGCTGATGATCCGCCTTGGTCGAGCATTTGCCATCTCCGCGGACGGTCGGCTTGTCGCGACGGGCCTCGCGCTCCCGTATCCGCCGGACTTCGGTTGGATCAGCATGGTGCTGGTGCACGGCCCCTTTCGGCGACACGGGCTCGCCACACGACTCCTCGAGCGGTCGATCTCAGAGCTGCGAGACCGGGGTCTCGTTCCGGTACTCGACGCGACGCCGGCCGGAAAACTGGTCTACGAGCGGATAGGGTTCCGAGCGATCGAGGCGTTGACCCGTTGGCGGGGAGAGGGCGGCGGCCCCGAATCCTTCTCGCTCCCAGGAATGTCGATCGGTGACCTGCATAGCGTTGGCGAGCTCGACAAGACTGCCTTCGGCGCCGACCGGCTGACCATCCTTGCTGACCTGCACGCTCGACCGGGCGCCGTATCGCTCCACAATCCCAGCGGAGGTGGCTTCCTTCTCTCTCGCCAAGGGCGCACGGCGACTCAAATTGGTCCTCTCGTCGCGCGAGAGACCGAGACGGCTCTCGGGTTGCTCCGGTCTGGGCTCGCCGCCATCTCCGGTCCTGTGGTGATCGACGTGCCCAACCGCGAAACGGAGCTCACGAGACTCCTCGCCGAGAGCGGATTTCGACCCGAGCGGCCTTTCGTCCGGATGGCGCTCGAACGCGACACCGGCTTCGGAGAGGCTGCATTCGTCCGCGCCGTTACCGGCCCGGAGCTCGGTTAGCGGGAAATGCCGCCGTTGCACTGGCGCGATATCCCCGCGGAAACGCTCGCCGTCTTTCGCGATGGCACGGTCATTCCCGCTCACCCGCTGGCCCTCGATGCGCATCGCCAGCTCGATCTACGCCGTCAGCGAGCGCTGACCCGCTACTACCTGGACGCCGGTGCGGGCGGGCTGGCAGTTGGTGTCCACACGACCCAGTTTGGAATCCGCGAGGCAGGGCTCTACCGACCGGTGCTCGAGCTCGCAGCCCAGACGGCGGCCGATTGGACTTCCCGTCCGGTGTTCCTGATCGCCGGTGCGGTCGGGTCGACCGAGCAGGCCGTTGCCGAGGCCCAAACGGCGCGCTCGCTTGGGTATCACGCTGTCCTGCTCAGCCTCGGGGCGCTCGAGGGCGAGGACGAGGATGCACTGATCGCTCACTGCGAGGCAGTCGCCGAGGTGATACCGGTACTCGGCTTTTACCTGCAACGCGCCGTTGGCGGTATCGCGCTTCCCCGCAGCTTCTGGCGGCGATTCGCCGCGATCGAGAACGTGATCGGCATCAAGGCCGCGCCGTTCAACCGGTACGAGACGCTCGACGTCGTCCACGGTGTCGCCGAGGCTGGAGCCGCCGAGCGTGTGTCCCTCTACACCGGCAACGACGACCACATCGTGCTCGACCTGACCGTGCCCTTCCGCTCTGAGGCCGGTGAGTTGCGGTTCGTCGGCGGCCTCCTTGGCCACTGGTCGGTGTGGGCGCGCACCGCTGCCGACATCCTCGAGCAGTGCCGCGCGATTCGGGGCGTTGGCGTCGTCCCTGCGGAGCTCCTTGCTCTCGACAGCGCGATAACCGATTGCAACGCCGCCTTCTTCGACGTTGCGAACGACTTTCACGGCGTGATCGCTGGCTGTCACGAAGTTCTTCGCCGCCAGGGGCTGCTTGAGGGCCGCTGGTGCCTCGATCCTGGCGAGGATCTCGGCCCCGGCCAGGCGCAGGCAATTGAACGCGTGTATCGCCTGTATCCCGAGCTCGCCGACGACGACTTCGTGGCCGCGAACCTCGATCGCTGGTTGGCCTAACCAATCTCAGGCCCCGTTGATCGACCTCGGGCACCGGTGTGGTACGAATTTCTCGGATCGCACGTCGGACCAATTCCGGCCTTGAAAGCCACCCGGAGTTCGCGTTAGTGTTGGCCGAGTCTGGGGAGCGTCACTAACCTCCGGGCGTCCGCGACGTCGGACCTGACGAGGCAAGCAATTGGCATTGCGGAAAGGAGTGGAGGGGATGGCTGAAGAGAGGCCAACCGGAGACGGGATGGCTGAGGAGGAGCCAACCGTCGAGGAGGTGGCTGAGGAGGCATCGAACGGACGGGCGCGCCTCAGTCGAAAGAGGTTCATCGGCGGTGTTGCCGGCGTTGGGCTCGGCCTGAGCCTCGCTGGCGTCCTCGCTGCGTGCGGCGGTGACGACGACGCAGCCGCCGACGGGGAGGCGGCGCCTACCGAGGAACCTGTTGCGCCGACCGAGGAGGAGCCGGCTCCGACGGCCGCCGGTGAGGCGGCGACTGCTTCTGGGACTCCAATCGTGATCGGCTCTGCTTATCCGACTGTGAACTCCCCCGCCGACGCCGTGCAAATGGAGCAGGGCTCCGGGCTCGCAAGGGAGGAGATCAACAACGCGGGCGGGGTGGCCGGACGCCCCATCGAGCAAGAGATCGTCGACATGAACAGCTTCGACGGCGAGAGCCTCACGAGCGCGTTCAACGACCTCGTCAGCAAGGAGGTCGACGCGATCATCCTCGGCTACCACAACGTGGCGGGTACGAACGACGTTCTCGCTGCCTACGGGGCTCCGTACCTGAACGCGTCGACGGCCGAATGGCAGGTCACCGAGATGAAGTCGGATCCGGAGAGGTACAAGAACGTCTTCCAGGCCGACCCGACAGAGGTCCCGTACGGCTTGGGGTTCCCGCCTTTCCTGAACGCCTTGGAAGCGCAGGGGCTCTTCAGCCCGCCGTCGAAGTCGATCTACATCATCGAGGGCGACATCGTCTACGGCCAGACCATCGCGGCGGCTTGCGAGGAGGCGGCACCCGGGGCCGGCTGGGAGATCGCCGGCAAGGATCCGGTCGACACGGCGGGCGGCACGGCGCCGGTGGCCGACTGGACGCCGTTCATCTCCAAGGTCAGGGACACGGGCGCGACCGCGGTCTTCAACACCCACTGGAACCCCTCCGACCACGCGGCATTCATGAAGGCGTGGGTGGCGGATCCGCCGGATGCGATCGTCTACCTGCAGTACGGACCATCGATCCCCGAGTTCCTCGAGCTCGCCGGCGACGCCGCGAACGGCGCCATCTGGGCAACGGTTCTCGGCACCATGAACGATCCCGTCGGCCTAGGCTTCCAGGAGCGCTACATGGCGAGGTGGGGCGAGGTCGCCGGCTTCTCGAACGCGGGCACGGGTTATGACGAGGTCTACCTGCTCGCCCACGCCTGGGGAATCACGGGGGACACCCGGAACTTCGATGCCAACATCGCCGAGCTCAAGCGCAACATCATGCGCGGTGTCTCTGGCGGCTACTGGTTCGGGCACGACGAGGCGAACTACTGTCTCTCCTACCCGAGCGAGATCGCAGATCCGAGCCTGGGAAACCCGCACCTGTTCTTCCAGATCCAGGACCTCTCGCACCAGATCATCGACCCTGCTCCGTACATCCAGGCGCAGTACCAGCAGCCGCCATGGCTGAGCTTCTAGTCTAGGAGGCTGATCGAGGCAAAACCCGATAAGGACGCGTGTCGCTCGTCTGCACCGAGATCAGGGCCCTGTACGGGGGCTTCGTGGCCGTCGACGGGGTCTCGCTCTCCGCCGAGGACGGGCACATCCTCGGGATCGCGGGGCCGAACGGGGCAGGCAAAACGACACTCTTCGACGTCCTCTCCGGATACCACAGCGCCGACGGCGGCCGCGTCGAGCTGAACGGGACCGACATCACACGGTTCCCCGTCCACAAGCGCGTCCGCCTCGGCCTCGCCCGCACGTTTCAGTCGCCGATCGTGCCCACCGAACTCACGGTCGGGGAGGCGCTCGAGGCGGCGCGGATCGCTTGGAAGCCGAAGGCCAAAAGCGCCGACGTCGAAAGCGCGCGCGAGCTCGCCCGTTTCACGACGTCCGACGAGGCTCGCTGCGGCGGCCTCGATACGCTTGAGCGCCGCAAACTCTTGATCACGTCAGTCCTGATGCGGAAGCCGAGCGTCTTGCTCATGGACGAGCCCTGCTCGGGGCTGATGCAAGACGAGATCGACGAGATCGACGAGATCATCCGCGAGATGACTTCGGAGACGGGGATGGCGGTGATCGTGGTCGAGCACCGTCTAGAACTCCTGCACGCGGTCGCGGAGACGGTCCTTGTCATGGACGCGGGACAGACGATCGCCGAAGGTCCCCCGGAAGTCGTCTTTGAAGACCCGGTCGTGCGTGAGGCGTACTTCGAGGCACCCGAGGCCGCTTGACGCCTGCGGTCGCGATCCGGAATCTCTCCGCCGGCTACGGGCCGCTGCGTGTTCTGCACGACATTGATCTCGAGATCGCGACCGGCGAGCGAGTCGGCCTCGTCGGGCTCAACGGGCATGGAAAGACGACTCTCCTTCGCTCGGTCATGGGCCTCGTCGACTGGCGCCGAGGTGAGATTGAGCTGGACGGGAAGTCGATCCTGCGGACGCCGGCGTACAAGCTGGCCAGGGGTGGAGTGGTGCTCATGCCTCAGGGAGACGCCCTCTTCCCGGGCCTGTCGGTCAGGGAGAACCTCGACGCGGGGGCGTTCGCGACGGGCTGGCGGGAGCGGAAGAAGCGGCGCGATCGTGTGCTCCAGCTCTTCCCCCGCCTCGCCGGTCGCATGGGCCAGGTAGCGGGCACGCTCTCGGGTGGAGAACGGCGCATGTGCTCGCTTGGGCGCGGGCTGATGACCGATGCCCGTGTATACCTGATCGATGAGCCATCGCTCGGGCTCGCTCCCGGCATCGCCGCCGGCCTGTACTCCACCCTCAGGGAGCTTGAGGCAGAAGGCGGCGCGATCATTCTCGCCGAGCAGAACGAGACGCTGCTCGAGGGCTGGATCGACCGGATCGCGCGGATCCACGGTGGGCAGATCGTCGACATCGAGCCCGGCGCCTTGTCGCCGAACGGCGCGCCCGGCGAAGCCAAACAAGAGGAGACCGGCAAGTGACCGATCTCGTCACGACGGTCAACCTCGCCGCCATTTACGGGATGCTCGCCCTTGGCCTTTCGCTCACCTGGGCCGGCCTCGGCTTCCTCAATCTCGCCCACGGTGTCACGTTCGCAGCTGCCGGCTACGGCGCCTGGTGGGCCCAGGAAAACATCTCGGGTCACCCCTCGGTCATCTTCCTCGGCGGCATCGTCGTCGGGGCGGTTGCGGGCGCGATCATTTTCCTGAGCGTGTTTCTCCCGCTCGACGGCAGGGTGAACTGGGACTTCCGCTCGATCATCGCCTCGCTCGGGCTTGCGATCATCGGCGTCAACACGTTCCTCCTCGTCTTCGGGCCGCAGCGCAAGGGCATCGACTTCCTCTTCGGAACGAGCAAGTTCAAGCTCGGGGGGACGACGATCACTGCCGACAAGAGCGGAGCGATCATCACCGCGATGATCGTCATGATCCTCGTCGTGATCGCGCTCATGAAGTCGAGAATCGGTCTCGGCGTGCGGGCGCTGACGCAGAACCCGGAGGGCGCCTCCCTCGTCGGCATCGGCCGGAAGCAGGCAGCGGTCGCCATCCTCGTCGTCTCGGGTGCGCTTGCCGGCTTGGCGGCTGTTCTGCTCTCTCAGGTCTTTTACCCGGAGCCGAACATCGGCTACCTGCCCCTCCTGAAGGGTTTGATCGTCGCCCTCCTCGGCGGCCTCGGCAGCATCGGTGGAACGATCATTGCGGCGTTCCTCATCGCCGCGACCGAGGCACTGACAATTCATTACCTCGACGCGAGCTGGGTTCTCCTGATGCAGTTCACGCTGATTGCAATTGTGTTGCTGGTCAGGCCTCGCGGCATCGGCGGAATGCTGGAGGCGGCGCGTGCATAGGGCCCTGACCCGGAAGAGCGCGAGTGACGCCGCTTTCTATGGCGGCAGCCTCGCGCTGGCGCTGATCCTGTTCTTCGTCGTCTACGACAACAACAACTTCGGCGGGCACTGGGACATCTTCTCCCTGTACGTCTCGATCAACCTGATGTGGATGCTCGTGATCGGGACGGCCGGCATCTACTCTTTCGCGACCGTTGGCGTCGTGGGCGCGGGCGCGTACCTCGCCGCGTATCTCGCCGGCGGCTCCCCGGGGGGCGAGGACATTGAGGGCGCCCGGTCGCTCAGCGTCATTCTCATGGTGCTCGCCGCGGCCGGCTTCGGGGCCCTCCTCGGGGCGATCATCGCGGCCCCGACGATCCGTCTCAAAGGGGTGTACTTCGCCCTCTTCACGATCGGCATCGCGGAAGTTCTCCGGGCGATCGTCAAGCAGCAGGAGGAACTGGGAAGAAGCGTCGGCCTCGCCGGCGCGTCGAGGTTCCTGAAGCAGGACCAGATCGCGACTGCGGACGGGCGAACCATCCACTTCATCGTCGGTCTTGCACTGATCATCTTCTGCCTGATCGTGTATCGCCTCGTCGCCGGCGGCAGACTCGGCCTGCTCCTTCGTACAGCCCGCGAAAACGAGGGCGTGGCACGGGGGTTCGGCATCGACGTCGTCCGGGCACGGTTCGCCGTGTTCATCATCTCCTCGGCCGTGCTCGGCCTGATCGGCGGTTTCTACACCGGCATGTACGGCGGCGTCTCGCTGACCATCTTCGACTTCAACACGCTCCTCCTGCTCCTGGCCATGATCGTCGTCGGCGGCATCGGCTCGGCCAAAGGCGCGATCATCGGTACGGCGCTCCTCCTCTACATCGACCGTACGTACGCCGACTTCAGCACACCCGCGTGGCGCTTCGTCTGGATCGGCATCATCATGTTCGCGGTCACGCTCGGGACGCACAACGGCTTGGTCGGTGTTCCGTCGCAGATCCACGGTTATATCCAGCGGCGCCGAGCGCGGGACAAGACGGGCGAGGTCGAACCGGTGCTCGCCCAGTCGGAGTTCGAAGCCCGGGGACTCTAGATCTCCGGACGGCGGTATCGGGTCGCCGTTCTCGGCAACTGCTGTACCCACGGCGAGTTCGTCGCCGCCGCCCTCCGCCAGGAGGCAGGTGCCGAGCTCGTAGCCGGCTGGGAGGCGGATCCAGGGCGGGCGTTGGCGCTTGCACATTCCCTCGGCGCTGAGCTCGTACCGACACCCGAGGCGCTGATTGACGACCCGAGCATCGACGTTGTCGCGGTCAGCTGCGATCCGAGCGAAAAAGCTCACTGGGTCGAGCAGGCTGCCGCCGCCGGGAAGCACATCTTTCTGAACAAACCCTTCGCGGAGAGCCTCGAGTCGGCTCGCCGCATCGAAGCTGCTGTCGAGAGCCACGGTGTGCAGCTCGTCCACGACATCATTGCCGTGCGGTTCGACCCCGTGACGGCGAAGCTCCTCGACGAGGTACGGACCGGGCGATACGGGGAGCCATTGCACCACGCCCACAACTTTGGAATGACGTTCTCATGCGATTTCCCCCTCGCCGCGTACTGGCCGGAGCGTCTCGACCCGCCGGCGAGGTCCGGCGGCGGTGAGCTCACGAATCTCGGCTGCTACGCCGTCGACTACATGGTTGCCCTCTGGGGTCTTCCGGCGGCGGTCCAGGCCAAGCGGATGACGACCTGGGATGTGTACGAGGAGGCCGGCGTGGAGAACTTCGGCCAGATCGTAGCCGACTACGGCGGATTCTTCGCCGTTCTCGCCGCCGGCAAGCAGCAAGTGCAGTCGCTGCCGTCGATGGATCTCGCGGCGGCGCTCCTTCCCCAGAACTGGCACAACGTTCTCGAGTTGCAGTTCGCCGAGGCGAACGTGACGGTCGTTCCCGCGGGCGACTTGATCATGCGCGACGGGCGCGTGGTCTCGGTCGAGGAGTACCTCGGTGACTTCTCCTTTCCGACGCCGTTCGAGCAGCTCGCTCGAGCGATCGAGAGCGGCATCGCCCCCGATAGCAGCGCGACCGTCGGGCGGTGGGGGGTAGAGGTAACCATGGCGGCATACCGCTCGATCGTTGATGGAGGCGCGCCGGTGTCCCTCCCGCTTCGAGACGGACGAAACCCGCTCGTGCATTGACGCTCCGAGAACCCCGCTCATACGATGCCCGCTGCAACGCTCACCCGCCCTACCTGAGAGGAGTTATGGCCCGATGATCATCGATAGCCACGCGCACGTCTCACGGGCTGATTGGTCGTCGCCGAAGTTCCTCGAAGAGGTGATCGAACCCGGGCTGCGCGCCACGGGGGGAACCATTCCCGACACCGTCTATCAGGGCACCGACATCCCGGCGATGATGGACGCCTACCGCGCACTGGGTGTCGACAAGGTGATGCTCTACGCTGTCGCGCCGCGGGAGCCGCGGAGATTCGGGCGCGACCCAAGGACGCGAGAGATCGCCGGGGCGCACGTCTCGAACGAGTACATCGCCGGGGTGTGCAGCGAATATCCGGATATGACTCTGCCGGTGATGTCGTTCAACCCGCGTTACGAAGGCGCCACGGTCACCGAGGACATGGAACGCGCAGTTCACGAGTTCGGCGCTCGAGCGATCAAGCTGTACCCGACCTACAACCACTATCGCCCGGACGATCGGGAACTCTGCTGGCCGATGTACGAGAAGGCGCTCGAGCTGAATCTCCCGGTGATCGTCCATCAGTCATGGACGACCCTCGTTGACGCCCCCATGAAGTACCAGTACCCATCCCAGCTGGACGACGTTGCGCGTGACTTCAGGGAGCTCGTCCTCATCTGCGCGCATTTCGGCCTTCCGTGGATCGAGGAGGCGATGTGCCTGGTCGGGAAGCACGACAACGTCTATGTCGACGTCAGCTACTGGGCGACGATAGAGGAGCCCGAGATCATCCTGAGGCACCTGCTGCGGTGCCCGAGATACGGCTGTACCTACGACCGCATCCTTTGGGGGACAGACTTCCCGGTCGCGACACCAGAAGCGAGCCTGGAGCTCTTTCGCGAGATATTGCCTGCGGCGGCGACTCGCCTCGAGTTGGATCCGATTCCTGCGGATGGCCTCGATCTCATACTGGGCGGAAACGCCGCGCGTATCTACGGCCTCGAGTGAGGCGCTCCTCGCTTCCCTGGGCGGGCGGGCTTTCGCGGGGCAAAGCCCCGCTTCGCCTCGCTCCTCTGGCCCGGCGGTGGCTCCCGCCGGGCAGAGCACGGCTCCGCCAACCGCCTGCCGCCGCTGGCGGCGAGATCCTGCGCTCGCGACCCTCGGCCGTGCCTTCATGCACTGTCCCTCGGGTCGCTCGCTGGCCTCTCTTGCCAGCGACGACCCAGAGGCCCGAGCCAAGTGCCCTGACGACGCTCGCGGCGCGACCCGTCGCCCTCGGGGCTTGGCCGTACCTTCTATGTACTGCCCTGCGCCCCTCGGGCTCGCCTCACTTGCGAGCGCCGTCCCAGGGAACCGAGCGTGCCTCGGGCTTTAGGCCCTGCGTCCTGCGTGCACGATGAGCGTTCGGCTCCTGGATTGGCGGCTTCGCGGAGTGCTCCTAGAGACGCGCATGCCGTTCCGTTTCGGCATCGCCGTCATGAACGAGATCGCTCACGTTTTCGTGTTCATCACGGCTGAGATCGACGGCGAGCGCGAGATCGGGGTTGCGGCGGACAACCTTCCCCCGAAATGGTTCACGAAGAATCCCGAGACCTCGTACCGAGCTGAAGTCGCTGAGATGATCGGGGTTATCGAGATGGCGTGCACGACTGCGGAAGCGTACGGAGTCAAGGATTCTGTTTTCGAACTCTGGCGCGACGTCTACAGCCAGCAGGTCGCCGAAAGCAACTCGGTCGTCTCGCCGGCTCTCACGAGTTTCGGGGTGTCGCTCGTCGAGCGAGCGGTTATCGACGCCTTCTGTCGCGCGCAGAACATGCCGTTCGCCGAGGCGGTCCGGTCAAATCAGCTGGGTATTCGACTCGGCGATCTCCATCCGACCCTGAGTGGTTGCGAGCCGCGCGAGTTCCTGCCGGCGAGCCCGACGACCCAGGTGCGCATTCGTCACACCGTGGGACTCAGCGACCCGCTGACGGCGAGCGACGACGCGGAAGCGACACCGGCGGATAGCCTTCCTTCAGCCCTGGAGGACGCGATCGACCACGAAGGCCTACGGCGGTTCAAGGTCAAGGTCGGAGGCGATCGTGAAGTCGATCTCGACCGACTCGAGCGAGTTGGGAATGTGCTCGACTCGGCGACCGGCGGCGACTACCGAGTCACACTCGACGGCAACGAGCAATTCGCCGACGTTGGGGCCCTGCAAGCGTTCTGGGAGGAGCTGACGGCGGGCGATCGTACCTCGGAGCTCGCGCGCCGAATCGACTATGTCGAGCAGCCGCTTCCGAGAGACCTCGCGCTGGGTGATGAGACGTCGGCGGGGCTCGCCGCATGGCCGGCACGACCGCGCGTCATCGTCGACGAGTCCGACGACTCGCTCGACGCCGTCGCGCGGGCGATCGAGGCGGGCTACGACGGTGGAGCGTTCAAGAGCTCAAAGGGCGTCTTCAAGGGGATTGGCAACGCCTGCTGGATCGAACATCTGCGACAGGCGTATCCGGGGAGAACGCTCATCTTCAGCGCGGAGGACTCCTCGACGATCGGCCCCGTCGGTCTTCTTGCCGACCTGGCAGTGATCGCGACACTCGGGATCGACGAGCCTGAGCGAAACGGCCACCACTATTTCTATGGCCTGGCCGGATTTCCGCCACAGGTAGAGCGGGAGACGCTCCGGCACCACGGCGACCTCTATTCGGCAGACGCGGAGGGCCATGCGCTCCTCAACATCCGGGAGGGAGAGATCGAGGTGGGAAGCATCGTGACCGCACCGTTCGGCGTCGCATGGAGCTGCGACTTCGAGGCGGAGCTGGACGGCGCGGAATCGCTCGTCGCTTCTGTTCCTTAGAGCCTATCCGTGTGCCCAGTGCCGACGCCCGCTCGCAGCGGGGCGCGGACTGCTCGCCCGGCGGCGCGACCTGATCCCGCGCCGGCTCGTCGGATCGATCAGCCGGCCCGCGTATGCCGTCAGGTGAAGGGTGTCGGCGAGCCGTGTGAGGGAGAACCTCACGCACGGTTCGAGGTGGCGGCGGGAGGAGACCAGGACAGTCAGGCTTGGAGATGCCGCACGGCCCAGGCGCCTCCCGCCGACCCGACCGGCGGGTGCGGTGTCGTCGGGGACGGATGAGACCAAGCAGCTTGGCGGGATCGCCCGAAGCGCATATCGACAGAGATATGTGCGAGGGCGATCGCGGCGAGATGCGCCGCGTCTCAGCCGCCAGCCGGGGGTGCTGCACCTATCGGGATAGGCTCTTAGTGTCGGGGACACTCAGCCCACGACCGGCAAGGTAACGCGCGATGGGTACGCCTCGTTGTGCAAGACGGTCTGGGTTGCGGCGAAGCAGGCGGTCGGCCCCTCGGAGGCGCACGGTCCTCCAGTGTTCAGATTCCGGCTCCACAGCGGGAAGTCCGAGCTCGAAATGACCACGCGAAGCCGGTGCCCGGCCCCGACTCGGATCCCGACCTGCCCAAGGTCGATGGTGTACTCGTAGATCTCTCCAGGCGTGATCGGCGTGGGATCCGTCAACGAATCGCGGTAGCTGGCTCGGACGACTCCCTCCTGAATGTTCGTCGAGCGCCTCGCTGGATCGACCACGCAGAGCCTTGCCGTGAAGTCGGTGTCGGCGGCGTTCGACGCGGCATAGAGCGTGAGCGTCACGTCGCCGATGAGCTCGAGATCACGAGTGAGCGAGTCGCTCGTATAAACCAGGACGAACTTCGTTCCTTCGGAGGCGGCCTGATCCTTCGGCCCCATCGGCGCGATCGCGTCCACGCAGCACGAATGGCCGCCGGCGCTGAGGTTCGGCAGCGCGGGGTCATACAGGTAGAGGTCCGGCGGCTCGTCGCCGGGCGCGTCGGTCGAAAGCGTTCCATCGCCTGAGCTCGATGTTGCACGGCCGTCGGAGTGCAGATACCAGTCGACGGAGCGGGCCTGTGACGGCGGCCAGCCGTCGAGATCGCGCCAGCCGTCGTTCACCACGTAGACGGTGACGGGCGAGTCGAGCACCCCGGTCTCCTTACCCTTGAGAAAGTGGTCGAGCCACCTGAGCTGCCAGTCGTCGACGACGGTGCCGCCGATCTCCTCGGACGCTTCTCCGATCGGCCGCCAGGGCATGTGTTGCCAGGGGCCGATGACGAGCTTCTGCGGAGCCCGCCCTTCTGCAGTCAGTGTTGTGAAGCTCCTCACTGTGCCGCGGAGGAAGTTGTCCCACCAGCCCCCGAAGTGCAGGGCGGGCACGTCGACGCGGGCGAGGTCGACGTCGAAACGCTGCCAGTAGTCGTCGTACGTCGAGTGCGCAAGCCAGTCGAAGTAGTACGGCGCCGCACCTCCGGCGAGTGGCGGGAAGGCATCGAGGGGAAGAGCCCAGTACCAGTCTTGGATGCCTCCTAGGGCCGCGCCGAGCGATGCGAGCGCGCCGTCGTCCTTGCGTCTGTTGGCTTCATCGAGGGCGAGATAGGTGGCCCAGGACGCGCCGAAGGCGAGCGCGAACGCGCCCTGAATGTAGAACCACTCCCGGAAGGGGCTGGGTGCGGTGAATCCCGGGCAGATGCTCACGAGTCCCTCGGGCTTGTGCTGCGCGGCGAGGAGTTGGTTCAGGCCCGGGTAGGAGAACCCGTAGGTGGCGACCCGGCCGTCGGCTCCGGGGAGCTGCCGCGCCAGGGCGATGGTGTCGCATACGTCGTCGGCCTCGTGCCGGAACGGGTAGAAACTTCCCTCGGAGCTATAGCGCCCGCGCGTATCCTGCGCGACCACGACGTAGCCGTGTCGCGCGTACCAGGATGGGTGCGCGTACCCGAAGTTCGAGAGCGCCCCTCGTTTGTCGTACGGGTGGCTGATCATGAAGACGGGAAACGGGCCACCTGCGGCTGGGCGGTAGACGTCGGCGTACAGAGTGACGCCGTCCCGCATCTGCATCGCGACGTTGTGTTCGATCGTGACGCTCGGAAGTCCGGGAAGGGGCTCTTGCACGCTCAAGCGACCTCCTTTAGTGAGCTCGGGCGGTGGCGTATCGTAGAAAACTCGGCCCGGATGCGACAGTCGCCGGTCGTCGTGCGGAGATCCGGGCGGCCCGCATAGGATCGTGCTGTGGCACGCCTCGTCCGCATCGGCTTCATCGGTTGTGGTAGCCACGCAACACAAAATCTGTATCCGAGCTTTCGCCTCAGCGTGTTCAACCCGCCCGAGACGGGTGGCGCCATCGGCGAGCTTGCCGAGGGCGGGGAGATCGGCGAGCTCGTCGCCTGCTGCGACATCGACCAGCTGCGGGCACGCCGTTGTGCCACTGCGTTTGGTATTCCCGACGTCTACTCGGACCACCGCAGCATGCTCGATCGCTCCGACATCGACTGCGTCTTCATCGCGATGCACCCCCGTCTCCAGCCCGGTCTTGCGATCGACTGTCTCGAGGCGGGAAAGCACGTCTTCATCGAGAAGCCGCCGGCGGAAGACGTCGAGAGCTGCATCGCGATGAAAGAGGCAGCCGAAGCGGCTGGCAAACACCTGATGGTGGGATTCATGAAGCGCTTCTCTCAGCCATACCTTCGGGCGCGGGCGATCGCCGAGCGGCCCGAATTCGGGCCGCTCTCCGCGTACGAGGGGCGCTTCACGTTTGGCGTCTACCCGCCGCGTGCCGTCTACGACTTCTTGAACGGCTTCGGCTGTCACCATCTCGATCTCGCACGCTGGTTCATGGGGGACGTCGAGTGGGTCTTCGCGGCGCGGACCTCCCGTGCCGAAGGAGATACGCGCGAGTGGGGGCCGAGCGAGCTCGAGCTCCCCGTCGCCGGCTCAGCGTGGCGGGAGATGTGGCAGGCGGCGGAGGGGAGAGAACCTGCTCAGGAGGAGGCGTGGGCGGCAGTGCTCGGCTTTGCGAATGGCGCGGTAGGAACGCTCCAGCTCAACTGCCTCGAACATCTCAATGAACGAGTCGTTCTCACCGGGCGGCAGAGTTCCGTTGCGGTCGAAGGCTGGCGGACGGTGACCGCACGGTTGTCGGGGCCGGAGTCACCGGAAGTGTGGGAGCCGAGCGATCAGCTGCCAGGCGACGCGTTCGACCCACGCCACGTGCACGGCTTCGCCGGCGAAGTGCGGCACTTCGTCGAGTGCGTGCGTGACGATTCCCGGCCGGAGGCGACGATCGACGACGGGATCGAGGCGCTTCGCCTCGAGCAGGCGATGAAGCGCTCGGTGAGCGACCTCCGACCCGTCGAGCTCTGACGTCGCGCAAACCCGGAGCGAGACAGGCTCTTTTTGCCGGCGGTCGTCGTGCCAATAGGCTTCTCACTCGTCTACTACCGAGAGGAGGATGCCGGTGTCGGAGTCAACCTCGCCGGTCCACCCATACATCCCGAACTCCGTCCCGGCCGTCGAGGAGGCCATGCTCGCGGAGATCGGCGCTGCGAGCGTCGACGAACTGTATGGTGCGATTCCGGAGCGGCTTCGCCTCGGGCGCACCCTCGAGCTTGGCGAACCTCTCCAGTCTGAGTACGAGCTGCGACGCCACATGGAGGAGGTCCTCGGCCGGAATCGGTCTTGCGCCGGCCAGCTCTCCTTCCTCGGCGGTGGTTGCTGGCAGCACTACGTCCCTGCCGTGGTCGACGAAGTCGTGAATCGCGGAGAATTCGTGACCGCCTACTACGGAGACACGTACGGCGACCACGGCAAGCTCCAGGCCCTGTTCGAGTACGCGAGCATGATGGGAGAGCTGGTCGAGCTCGACGCGGTGAGCATGCCGACGTACGACTGGGGGACCGCCGCTGCGACGTCCCTCTGCATGGCGGCCAGGCTCACCGGGCGAGGCGTCGCTCTCGTACCGCGCTCCACAGCGCCGGAGCGCCTCGCGATCATCGAGCAGTACTGCAAGCCGTGGGTCGAGATCGAGTTACTTCCCTTTGACGCCGCCACCGGTCTTCTCGAGCTCGACGCGGTCCGGGCAGCGCTCTCGGCCGACGCGGCCTGCGTCTATGTCGAGAACCCCGGCTACCTGGGCACGATCGAGACTCAGGCAGAGGAGGTCGCTTCGCTCGCGCGTGATGCGGGTGCCATGAGCGTCGTTGGCGTCGATCCGAGCTCGTTGGGCGTACTCGCGCCGCCTCCGCAGTATGGGGCCGACATCGTGTGTGGTGACCTCCAGCCACTCGGGGTTCATATGCACTTCGGCGGCGGCCTGGCCGGCTTCGTCGCCACACCGGACGACGAGCGCCACATCGCTGAGTACCCGACGTTCCTGCTCGGACTTGCTCCGACGGACGTCGAGGGCGAATTCGCATTCGGCGAACTCGCCTGGGAGCGGATCTCGTACGTCACCCGTGCCGACTCGAAAGAGTACGCAGGAACGACACAGAACCTCTGGGCCATCGCCGCCGCGGTGTACCTCGCACTTGTCGGTCCGAACGGTCTTGCGGAGCTCGGCCAAGGAATTGCCAAGCGCGCCCGCTACGCCGCCGAGAAGCTTGACGCGATCGAGGGCGTCCGCGCGCCGGCATTGGACGCCCCGTTCTTCAAGGAGTTCGTCGTCAACTTCGACGGGACAGGACAGACGGTTGCCGCGGTGAACCGTGCTCTTCGAGAGCAGGGGATCTTCGGCGGCAAGGATCTCTCGCGCGAATTTCCGGACCTCGGCCAGAGCGCGCTCTACTGCGTCACCGAGGTTCACTCCAAGGCAGATATCGATCGGGTGACCGATGCCCTCGAAGGAATTGTTGGCCGCGAACGGAAGGAGCGACGATGAGCGGCGTGGTCACACGGCCGGACCTCCGGCCGTTCCACCAGGCCAGCTGGAATGAGCCGATCATCCTCGAGCTGTCGAGCGAGGGCGAGCGCGGGATTCTGTCACCGCCGGTCGAGCCAGAGATCGACGCGATTGCCGACGACGCGCTGGCCGCCGTCCCGTCGAAGCTCCGGAGAGATCGACCGCCGACGCTGCCCGAACTCAGCCAGCCCCAGGTGCTCAGGCACTATCTGCGGCTTTCGCAAGAGACGCTCGGCAACGACGTCAACATCCATCTGGGCCTCGGGACGTGCACGATGAAATACAGCCCGAAGGTCAACGAGGGGCTCATTCGAGCACCGTCGGTCGCCGACCTCCATCCCTCTCAGGACGACGACACGTTGCAAGGGATCCTCGAGGTGATGCATCGGTTCGAGCGAGTCCTCTGCGAGATCTCGGGGATGGATCGATTCACCTTCCAGCCCGCGAGCGGCTCTCAAGGGGTCTTCGCGAATGCGCTCATGATGCGGACGTACCACGAGTCGCGCGGAGAGCACGAGCGCGACGAGATCATCACGACGATCTTCTCGCACCCGTGCGACGCGGCGTGCCCCGCGACCGCCGGCTTCAAGGTCATCACCCTCTACCCGGGCGTGCGCGGGTATGTCGACGTCGATGCGATCAAGGCCGCCGTCTCGGACAGGACGGCAGGGCTCATGATCACGAATCCGGAGGACACGGGGATCTTCAACCCGCACATCGATGAGCTGGTCGAGGTCGTCCATGATGCGGGCGGCCTGTGTCATTACGACCAGGCGAACGCCAATGGCATTCTCGGGATCACGAGGGCTCGGGACGCCGGCTTCGATCTTTGTCAGTTCAACCTCCACAAGACCTTCTCGTCGCCGCACTGCTCGATGGGGATGCCCTGTGGCGCCGCAGGTGTGACGAACGAGCTTGCCCGGTTCCTTCCGACCCCGACTGTCGAGTACGACGGCAGCCATTACCGCCTCGACTACCACCGACCGGACTCGATCGGAAAGGTCCGCGGCTTTCACGGCGTTCCAGCCACGGTTGTGCGCTCGTACGCGTGGGTCCTGAGTCTCGGCGGTGAGGGTCTTCGGAAGGCAGCGGAAACCGCGGTCCTGAACAACAACTATCTGGCGACGAAACTCGCAGAGATTCCCGGGCTCGAGGTCTCGTTCGCCGATGAAAACTCCGATCGCCGCATTGAGCAGGTGCGCTACAGCCTTGCCCAATTGCACGAGGAGACTGGCATCGGCACCGTCGACGTCGCTCGGCGCACCGCGGACTACGGTGTAGCCCCGTACTTTCCAAGCCATCACCCGTGGCTCGTTCCGGAGCCCGTTACGCTCGAGCCGGCCGAATCCTGTTCGCGAGCCGACCTCGATGTCTATGCCGAAATCATGCGTCGGGTGGTCGAGGAGGCCCGTCAGGATCCGGAACGCGTTCGCACGGCACCGCACAGAAGCACCGTTCATCGGATGGATCACGACCCGCTCGACGACCCGAATCGATGGGCGCTTACATGGAGAGCCCACAAGAGGACGGCAGCGGGCCGGACGAGGTCGTGACGTGCGCGGTCTCACAAAGTTCGTCGACGGTGGGCGAGTGTCGAGCGGAAGATCGAGGGAATCGTGAGCCGCGATAGCCTGTCTGGGCTCGGCCTCTAGACGTAGCGAAACATTCCCAGGGGAGGAAGAAAGAATGGCGGACTACGGAGTGGGGATCATCGGGGCCGGCTGGGTGGCCGGGGAGTACGTGAAGGTCTTCCGCGATCACCCGCAGACGCGGCTCCTCGGCATCTACAACCGCACGCCCGGCAAGGCATCTCGCCTGCTGGCCGAGCACGGAGTCGAGGCGCACGAGTACAGCTCGATTGACGAGCTCTTCGACGACGATCGAATCAACATCATCGCGTCTTGCACGCATCCAGACGTGCGCACCGAGCACTGCGTTCGCGCAGCGGAGACGGGCCGCCATATTGTGATCGAGAAACCCATTGGGAGATCCAGCGAGGAGACCCTGGCGATCCGCGAAGCGGTCGCAAAGGCAGGCGTCAAGACGGTCACGAGCGTGGTGCTGCGCTGGAATCCCCAGTTCGAAACGGTCCGACAGTTGATCGCGGACGGTGTCGTCGGCGAGATCATCTACGCCGAAGGCGATTATTGGCACCCGTTGATCGACGCGTACCCCGGCTACCGGTCGTTCGTCAGCGAGAACGAAGGTGTCAGCGCCTTTATCACCGGGGGCTGCCACGCGGTCGACATCCTCCGTTTCCTCGCCGGTGAGATTGTCGAGGTCGCCGCCTTCTCGAGCGGACCGAAGATGAACCCGGACTTCGAGTACGACCCGATCACCGTTGCCTCGCTCCGTTTCGAGAACGGCGCCGTCGGCAAACTCGCGACCCTCCTCGAGGGTGAGACGCCCTACATCTTCAATTGCCGCTTGTTCGGTACCGAAGCGACGATCCAAAACAACGAGGTCTACTCGTCGAAGCACTATCCGGGAAGTCTCGGGTACTGGTCTTTCCCGACCATCGAGCCGGACTCGGCGGAGGTCGAGCACCATCCGTTCAAAGAGGAGATCGACCACTTCATTGAGTGCATCGATCAGGATGTCGAATCGCACGCCTCGATCCACGACACGTACCGCTCGATGGCGGTCTGCTACGCGATCGACGAGTCGGCCGCAAAGGGCGGCGAGCCGGTCAAAGTCAACCTCGACTGAGTGGTTGCCCCGAAGCCGACTTGCCTTCCTAGAACTCGTTTCACAATGAA
>CAYTCZ010000022.1:0-35727 GCA_964436315.1 uncultured Gaiellales bacterium
ACCACGGATTAGGCGGTCTCCTGTCTCCTTAGGCCAACGAAAGGCAGGAGATGAGATGAGCCCGAGCTTGACTCAGATGGTCGCTGCCGAACGCCTGCGCGACCTCCGAATCACCGATGGATCCGGCGAGCAAACGGGAGTGCACGACATGTACTTCGAACCGCGGCAAGCGAGCAGTATTGCGGCCCTTGGACTCGTCCTCGGGGCCGCCACGTATTCCCTCGTCCTCGTCATGGGCGTGCTGGGGTAGCTACACGTGACGCGAGCATGGCCCAAGAGGAAACGGCCCGGCGCCGGCCGGGCGATTGCCAATCCCCGACAGAAGGGAGAGAAATGACGCACCATGACACCAATGGCCACACGAGGCCGCCCTCGTTCTTGGCCTCACCCGAGGAGGCGGGTCAGGCTCCAGCCGAGGAGTTCTTGTACGTCTCTTGTCTACGGGAGGGAACGGGCGTCGAGGAGCCAGACTTCGTCGCGGTGGTCGATACGGATCAGGCCTCAGAGACGTATGGAACGATCACCCACGAGACGCCGCTCCCCAACGTCGGCGACGAGGTTCATCACTTCGGCTGGAATCGCTGCAGCTCGGCGTGTCACGGACCCGATCGTTCGCATCTGGTCGTTCCAGGCTTCCGATCGTCACGCTTCCACATCCTCAACGTCGCGGACGATCCACGTCGGCCCGCGATCGAGAAGGTGATCGAACCGGAAGACGTCATCCGCGAGACCGGGCTGACCCGCCCACACACCGTTCACTGCATGCCGGGCGACAACATTGTGATCGCCATGCTGGGTGACGAGAATGGTGATGGAGCCGGCGGGTTTCTCAACATCGATGCGAAGACCTTCGAGATCAAGGGCCGCTGGGAGACGGGCGACGACCTGCCGCCGCTGAACTACGACTTCTGGTATCAGCCGCGCAAGAACGCACTCGTCTCGTCGGAGTTCGGCGAGCCGAACGCCTACGAGAAGGGGTTCGATCTCGAAGACGTCAAGGCGGGTCGGTACGGTCAGAGACTCCACTTCTGGAATCTCGAGGATCGTACGCTCGAGCAGACGATCGATCTCGGCGAGAAGGGACTCGTCCCACTGGAGGTCCGATGGCTCCATGATCCGGGCGCGGACGAGGGCTTCGTGGGCGCGGCGCTCTCCAGCGTCGTCTGGCGCTGGTACCGGGAGAACGGCTCGTACAGTGCCGCTCCCGTTGCCGAAATCGAGCCCGTGGAACTCGAAGGATGGCCGTTCCCGGTTCCCGGTCTAATCACAGACCTCGTGCTTTCGATGGACGATCGATACCTCTACATCGCGAACTGGCTACACGGAGATATCCGCCAGTACGACGTGTCTGATCCGGCGAGCCCGAAACAGACCGGACACCTTCAGCTGGGGCCGGGCGTCGTCGGGCGGGAGACGGACGTGAAACGTAAGCTGAGCGCTGGCCCCAACATGCTCCAGCTCTCCTACGACGGTCGCCGTCTCTATGCGACGAACTCGCTCTACTCGACCTGGGACAACCAGTTCTATCCTGAGCTTCGCTCCTGGCTGGTCAAGATCGACATCGATGACCACGGGACGATGACGTTCGACGAGGACTTCTACGTCGATTTCTATGATCGGCCAGAAGGGCCGGCTCGGGCACACGAGATGCGCCTCCAGAACGGCGACTCGACGACGGAGATCTTCCAGTGATCCTTGCCAACCACCTTGGTGAGGAGGCCGTCGTCGCGGCGGCGATCACCGGCGCCGGCGCGATCTCGTCGGGGATGATCATTCTGCGTGCGAGGTTGGTCAGCTTCGGCGGTCGACTCCGACGAAAGCGTGCGGAATAGAACCGTGCGCGAACGAACCAACGGACTGAGGCCCGGGTTCACCCGGCCTCAGTCCGCCGCGTAGACCTCGATCTCGACCGCGCCCGTGTTCCCGCCGGTGGACTCGTCGACGTCGAACCGAAGCATCTGGGCGGTGAACTCGACCGTCGTCATGTTGCTCGTAACCCGATCGCCGGCCGGAAACGGCCCGAATGACTCACCTCGGTCCACCTGGATGCTGAATTCACTCGTAATTCCGGTGCCGTCAGCCATCTCACGGCTTCTAAAGGCCACGCCGACCACGTCGACGACCCGTCCCAGGTCGACCGTGATGTAGGCGTCGTTTCCGTCGCCTGCTGAGGACCACTCGCTGGCGACGTCGCCGTCAAGGACGTTCGGGCCAGCAAACATCTCGCTCCATTCAGAGCTTGTCTCGAGCACTGTCCCGTCGACGGCCACATTTGTGCCCGCGGCGGCCGTAGTCGCGTCTAGCTCGGGCACCTCAGTCGTGAACGTCATGAGCTCGGCGGTCTGATAGACGTTTCCGGCCGCATCCGTTGCCGTAAAGCGATATGAGTAGGTCGTATCGGGTTGAAGATCCGAAAGCACGACCGCATGCTCTTCGATCGCGGATCCGCCCATGGCCGGATCGTTCGCGATACGACCGAGGTCCTCGGTCTCGCCGAAGCCGATTGCACAGACCGTCGCTGGATCCGTCGTCAAGCGGATAACCGCCGCGGTGCCCCTCTCGAGGATCTGGATCTCTGTCTCGCCGACCTGAACCTCTGAAAAGTCGCGCATCCCATCCTGGCTCTCGGAGGAACTGCCGCCGCACGCAGCGACGAGGAGTGCGATTACGACGACCGTGCCGATCAGTAGCCGGACGTAGTACTCCCTCGCTGCGGACCGACTCGTCGATTCCATCGACCTGATCCTACGGGTGAATCCCTGACCCCGGCCGCACTGTCTTGACGAATCCGATGCGCTCTGACTCCCGTGGGCGCATATCTGCTCACTACGATCGTCGCCGGGTGGTGGGTGGACACGCACTCCCCACCCTTGGGAGGGGAGTCGGGACGCCCTTGACGAGCCGGCTCTCACGCGAGCGGGCCGGTTCTCGCACAGCTCGGTACTAACCCGCAGCGCAGATCGGCGGTTCTGCCGATGCTGGTGCCTTGGGCGCCCGGAATCATCGGATGGGATCCGCATGTCTGCAGAGTCGAAGACCGCTCCTTACCGCGAGTCGCGTGGTTTCGCGAACCCGACGGCCATCGTCGACGGAAACGAGGCTGCGGCCCGTGTTGCCTACCGGTGCAGCGAAGTGATCGCCATCTACCCGATCACGCCGGCTTCCCCAATGGGAGAGCTCGCCGACGCGTGGTCGACCTCCGGGCTGCCGAACGTTTGGGGCTCGGTGCCTGAGGTCATCGAGATGCAGAGCGAAGGTGGCGCGGCAGGGGCGATGCACGGGTCGCTCCTGGGAGGCACTCTCACGACCACGTTCACAGCGTCCCAAGGCCTTCTGCTGATGCTCCCAAACATGTTCAAGATGGCGGGAGAGCTCACGCCGGCGGTCATTCACGTTGCCGCACGGTCGGTCGCGACGCATGCCCTGTCGATCTTCGGCGATCACAGCGACGTTATGGCCGCGCGTTCGACAGGATTCGCGGTGCTTGCGGCGGCCTCGGTCCAGGAGGCGCAAGACTTCGCTCTCGTCTCACACATGGCAACGCTCGAATCTCGTGTGCCCTTTCTGCACTTCTTTGACGGATTCCGCACCTCGCACGAGCTGAACACGATTGAGTTAGTAGACGACGACCATATTCGGGCCCTGATTCCTCGCGAGCGAGTTCGCGACCATCGGGATCGACGTCTGACTCCGGACCGTCCCGTGCTGCGCGGATCTGCACAGAATCCTGACGTCTTCTTCCAGGCACGAGAGGCGGCGAACCCCTTCTACGCCGACGTCCCGGACGAAGTTCAGCGCGCCATGGATCAGATGGCGAAGCTCGTGGGCCGCCGATACGAGCTCTTTGAGTACGTCGGCGCGGCGGATGCGGACCGGGTGATCGTTCTCATGGGCTCTGCCGCCGGCACGGCTGAGGAGGCCGTGGCTGCACTTGTGGAGAACGGAGAGAAAGTCGGACTTCTCAAGGTCCGTCTCTTCAGGCCGTTCTCGGCATCGGCATTTGTCGGCAAGCTCCCTCCGAGCGTCGAGACGATCGCAGTGCTCGACCGGACGAAGGAGCCTGGGGCGGCGGGAGAACCGCTCTACCAGGACGTCGTTACCGCGCTCGTCGAGGAGGCTGCGGCCGGTCAGACTGCCTTCAAGCGACTTCCGCGCGTTGTTGGTGGACGCTACGGCCTCTCCTCGAAGGAGTTCACCCCGGCGATGGCAGCCGGCGTCTTCGCCGAACTCGCGCGTGCGGAGCCCAAGAATCACTTCACCGTCGGGATCGTCGACGACGTGTCCGGCACGAGCATCGAGTACGAAAGGGACTTCTCAACAGAGCCGAGCGATGTCATCCGCGCCGTGTTCTACGGACTCGGGAGCGATGGCACCGTCGGCGCGAACAAGAACTCCGCGAAGATCGTGGGTTCGCGGACGGAACTCGCGACCCAGGGTTACTTCGTCTACGACTCAAAGAAGGCCGGTGCGCAAACGATCTCGCACCTGCGCTTTGCCCCGCATCCGATCTCGTCGACCTATCTGATCGACCGTGCGACGTTCGTCGCGTGCCACCAGTTCGAGTTCCTCAACAAAGTCGACGTCCTCGAGCACGCTGAGCCCGGCGCCACCTTTCTCCTCAACAGTCCGTACGACTCGAACGAGGTGTGGGAACACCTCCCGGGCGAAATCCAGAAGCAGATCATCGAGAAGCAGCTTGACCTCTACGTGATCGACGGCCATCGAATAGCCCGAGAGGCGGGCCTCGGACGTCGCATCAACACCGTGCTCCAGACATGCTTCTTCGCTCTGACCGACATCCTGCCGACGGACGACGCGATCGCCGCGATCAAAGATGCGATTACCAAGAGTTATGGCAAGTTCGGAGAGCCGGTGCTCGAGCGCAACTTCGCGGCTGTAGACAACGCGCTCAGTGCCCTCCAGAGGGTAGAGGTCCCGAGCGAGATCGCTCCCGGCGCCGGACGCCCTCCCCCGGTTCCGACGGCGGCGCCAGACTTCGTCCAACGAGTAACCGCTCGTATGCTCGAAGGAAAGGGCGATCTCCTGCCGGTTTCGGCTCTGCCCGCCGACGGGACATTTCCGACCGCGACCACCAGGTGGGAACGTCGCTCAATCGCGCAGGAAATTCCGATCTGGGATCCGGACATCTGCATCGACTGTGCGAAGTGCGCGATCGTGTGCCCCCACGCGGCCATCCGTATGAAGGTCTTTGAACCGAGCGCCCTCGAGGGAGCTCCGGAGGCGTTCAAGTCGAAGCCGTTCCGCTCGCGCGAGCACCCGGACACCCTCCTCTCGATCCAAGTTGCTCCCGAGGACTGTACGGGTTGCGGGGTCTGCGTCGACTACTGCCCGGCGCGAAGCAAAGAGGTTGCCAAGCACAAATCGATCAATATGGAACCCAAGCGTGAACATCTCGCCGATGAGCGTACGAATTTCGACTTCTTCCTTCAAATCCCGGAGTTCGATCGGACCGAAGTGCACGTCGACACGATCAAGGGCTCGCAGATGCTCCAACCGCTGTTCGAGTTCTCGAGCGCCTGCTCCGGCTGCGGGGAGACCCCCTACCTGAAACTCGCAACCCAGCTCTTTGGCGATCGCATGCTCGTCGCCAACGCCACGGGCTGCTCCTCGATCTACGGCGGGAACCTCCCGACAACGCCCTGGTCGCAGAACGACGATGGCCGAGGGCCTGCCTGGGCGAACTCGCTCTTTGAAGACAACGCTGAATTCGGCCTCGGCATGCGCCTCGCGCTCGACCGACAGGTGGACTACGCGCGGAAACTGGTCAGTGAGCTGTCGGACGAACTCGGGCCGGAACTCACTGCGGCTCTGCTCGCTTCCGACCAGCGTGACGAGTCAGGCATTGTGGCGCAGCGGGAACGAGTCGCCGTGCTCAAGGAGCAGCTGGCCGGCAGCGACCGCGAGGATGCCCGTGATCTCTTCGGGATCGCCGATGTTCTCGTCAGGAAGAGCGTCTGGATCATCGGCGGAGATGGCTGGGCGTACGACATCGGCTTCGGTGGGCTGGATCACGTGCTCGCTTCCGGGCATGACGTGAACGTTCTCGTGCTCGATACCGAGGTGTACTCGAACACAGGGGGACAGGCGTCAAAGTCGACGCCGCGCGCGGCCGTCGCCAAGTTCTCGGCGGGCGGAAAGCCGATCCGGAAGAAAGATCTCGGAATGCTCGCCGCCGACTACGGCAACGTGTATGTCGCTCAGGTGGCGCTCGGGGCCGACAACAACCAGACCGTCAAGGCGCTGGTCGAAGCTGAGTCGTATGCGGGCCCCTCGCTGGTCATCGCGTACAGCCAGTGCATCGCTCACGGCATCGACATGGAGACGGGCATGAGCCACCAGAAGGAGGCCGTCGACTCGGGCTACTGGCCGCTCTACCGCTACGACCCCCGCCATGCACAGGTCGGCGAGCACCCGTTCCGTCTGGACTCGCGAAAACCAAAGATCTCGTTTGCCGAGTTCGCAAGATCCGAAGCGCGGTTCGCGATGCTCGAACGTACGAATCCGGCCCAAGCCGACGAGCTGCTCCGCCTCGCCCAGGAAGACATCGACGAACGCTGGCGGTTCTACGAGCAGGTGGCGAATATCGAACGGACGATCCCGGGCGACGACTCTCCGGAGGCCGGAGAGTGACCGTCGATCTCTCGACTCGATACCTGGGACTCGAGCTGGCGAATCCTATCGTCCCGTCGGCCTCTCCCCTCGGTCGAGACCTGGAGACGCTCAGGGAACTCGAAGAGGCAGGGGCCGCCGCGGTCGTCCTCCCCTCGCTCTTCGAAGAGCAGATCGAGCACGACGCGGTCGAAACCCAACGCCTCGCGTCTTTCGACTCCGAAAGCTTCGGCGAAGCGACGTTCGGCTACTTCCCGGAACTCGACGAGTACCGCACCGGACCGGAGGACTACCTCCATCACGTCGCGGACGCGAAGACGCTCCTTTCGATTCCCGTGATTCCGTCGTTGAACGGCACGTCGACCGGTGGCTGGACACGCTACGCGAAACTCCTCGAGGAGGCCGGGGCCGACGCTCTCGAGCTCAACGTCTATCTGCTCGCGACTGACGTTGTCGCAACGTCGACAGAGGTCGAGCAGCAGTATCTCGACCTGGTCGCCTCGGTCCGCGAGTCGGTCAATGTTCCACTCGCGGTCAAGATCGGGCCGTACTTCAGCTCGCTCGGTCACATGGCTTGGCGGCTCGTCGAGGCAGGCGCCGATGGACTTGTACTGTTCAATCGCTTCTACCAGCCCGACATCGATCTGGACGATTTCGGGGTCTCGCCTACCGTCGAGCTGTCGACGGCAGCGGAGCTTCGCCTGCCCCTTCGGTGGATTGCGATTCTCCGCGGCAAGCTCGAGGCCTCACTGGCGGCAACGACAGGCATCCATACGGCCGGCGATGTGCTGAAGGCTCTACTCGTCGGTGCGGACGTGACAATGATGGCCTCGGCGCTCCTCGAGTTCGGGCCGCGACACGTTCGCAACGTTCTCGCCGAGCTCGAGGCCTGGCTGCTCGAGAACGAGTATGAGTCAGTCGAACAGCTCAAGGGGAGCCTGAGTCACGAGCACTCGCCCGACCCGGCGGCGTTCGAGCGCACGAACTACATGCGGGTGCTCGCGAGTTGGAGGCCCCCGGCGTGAGTTCCCGCAATCGCGGCCACTGAGCGTACTCCGGCGTCGGCCGCCAGGGATTCCCCCTAGACGAACCAGGATTTCTCCTGATGTGCGTTCAGGAGGACGGTCGTACGCTTGGACTATGGGAGTGACGACCAAGCAGCTCGGAAGACGACCGGGAAATCTCGCTCATAGGCGAGAAGCGCGGAAGCCCGTCTTCTGGGTCAACCTCGCCCTCAAGGCCGCTCTCATCTCCCTACTCCTGTTCGCGCTGGCAAGTCCCGACTTGCCCCAGTTTCAGGGGAAGGCGATCGGCGCCCGGGCGGCCCTGTATCCGCTCGCGGCTCTCGTCATCCCATTCGCGTGGTGGGTCGCTGGGCGACGTCGCAATATCCCGTATCCCTACGACATCGACATCCTCTTCATCCTGCCGTTCCTGATCGATACGGCTGGGAACGCTGCGAACCTCTACGACACGATCGACGTCTGGGACGACGTGAACCATCTCGTCAATTGGGGAATCCTCTCGGCTGCCTTCGGCCGCCTTCTCGTCCGCTTCCCCCTGAATCGGGTACTCGTTGCCTCACTCACCATCGGCTTCGGCGCGGTAACCGCGATCATCTGGGAATTTGCCGAGTACGTGAGCTTCGTGAAGGACTCCCCGGAGGCTCAAACCGCTTACACGGACACGCTTGGTGACCTCGCCCTCGGACTGACCGGAACTCTGATCGCTGCGATCTTGCTCGTGACGGTTTTCTGGCCGCACGAGCGCTCCGCACGAGGCGGCCCGCGAGACGCCTCGAGCGACTCAGACACCATGTCCGGCCGCTCGCCCTCACAGAAGCAAGAGCGGCTGGAGACCCGGCCCACGGGCGCGGCCAATTCCTAGGCCGCAGAGCCGACTTCCGAGGTGCAGAAGGCGCAACGGCGCGCCCCGACGGAGATCTGGCTCTGACACTCGGGACAGTTCCGGGTTTCTACCTCCTCGCCCAGCCGCGCCCGGTACGCGTTGTAGGCCTTGACGACGAAGAAGACTGCTGCAGCGACCGATACGAATGCGATGAGAGCGTTGATAAACGAGCCATAGCGGAAGGCGCTGTCGTTGATCGTAAAGGTGAGTTCGGAGAAGTCTTGCTCACCAAAGATCGCCGCGATCAACGGCGTGAGGAGATCCTCGACGAACGAGACAACAAGGGCACCAAAGGCAGCGCCGATCACGAATGCGACGGCGAGGTCGACGACGTTGCCCCTCATCAGGAAATCCCTGAACTCCTTCAACACCGACGTCACCTCCTACGAGTACCACCTGCGTTCGCCGTGGGCCCTCAGATCCCTAGTGGTTCATCACGCCGTTAGTGGCCGATCGTCTGTTTGGGCGTCCCTCGTTCGTGACGTGATGGCTCAAGAGTTCCCAATCTCGATCCGATCCCGAGAGGGAGGTGAGCCGCAGACCTCATCGCCGCCGTCGGTTCCGCATCGCCGCAAACCCCCTGAGAGATCTCCGGCAAGATCGCCGACGTTCCCATCACGCGCGCACGTTCGCGACGCGGTTCGGTCTCGGAGGAGTATTGGTGGCCCTGGCGCTGGCGATGCTCGCCCAACCGGCCGAGGCAGTCGTCGACTGCACCCCCGGAGCAAACTGGGGGACGCTTCGCGCTGACCTCGCAACCCAGGTTGTCTCCTTAACCAATCAGCATCGCGCCTCAATTGGGGCACCACCTCTTGCCGTGTCGCCAACGCTCACTGTCGCGTCGGAGTGGAAAGCGCTCCACATGGCGAACTACGACTACTTCACACACGATGACCCCGCGCCGCCTGTCGGCCGGAGCGCATTTCAGCGCGCCCGTGATTGCGGCTACTCCACCGGTGGTTGGGGTGAGAACATCGCGTACGGCTACCCGACGCCGGAGTCGGTGATGAACGGGTGGCTTAACTCCCCGGGACACCGGTCGAACCTCGAGAACAGCTCGTTCAGAGCCATCGGAGTGGGCGTCGCAGTCGCCGCGAGTGGTCGCGTTTACTGGGCACAGAACTTCGGAACCGTTGACGATTCCGGGACTCCCTCTCCCCCACCACCTCAGGCTCCGCCGCCGCCCTCTCCCCCACCCGAACCGCCTCCGCCCGAGCCAGATCCGTCACCGGGGGTTGATCCGGCCACGCCGCCCCCGACAACCGACGAGGCGGCGGCCGACAAGGTCGACAAGGGTGACGAGCCGACGACGCCGAGTGGCTCCAAGGAGAAAAAGGGCGCCGGTGCCACACCGACGCAAGACATGCTCGTCGTCAAAGGCTTCAGCGTCCAGGCGAGGAAGATCCGTGCCGGAAAACTCTTCCCGGCATTCGTGAAAACGAAGAAGGTACGAGCCGGAAAACTCGGCTCAGCGCGTGTCCGCTGTCACGCTACGGTCGACGGCCGGCGATTGCGCGTGGTGCGAAAGAGGCTCAATCGGACGGGGAATCGCTTGTCGGCCCGATGCGTATGGCGAATTCCGGCGAACGCAGCAGGCAAGAAACTCCGGGCGTCGGTTCGGATCGAGGCCAAGGCCGACAGCGCTCGAATCGCATTCGCGGCCCGCGTTCGCTCGTAGCCGCTTCCCGCTCCCTCTGATCTCGCGTCTCGGCGAGCCTACCTTTCGCTCCAGAAACGTCGGCGGAGCCGATCTGGGCCGTCTGCTTCGACGATGTCCCGCCCGCGCCTACTCGGCGACAACGGGGTTGCGGAGGACCCCCATATTCTCGATCTCGATCTCGACCTCATCGCCATCCGACATGGGGACCTTCGGATCACGAAAGACACCGACGCCGGCGGGCGTACCGGTGAGGATGAGATCGCCGGGCTCGAGAGTCAGGAAGTCCGACGCGCGCGCGACGATTTCGGGCACCCCGAAGATCAGCGCGCTCGTGCTCGAGTCCTGGAGCGCTTCGCCGTTCAACCGCTGGATTATTCGGAGGTTCGAAGCGTCGTCCAACCGGTCGATGGGAGCGATATCGGGGAGGATCGGACAGAACGTGTCGAAACTCTTGCCACGGAACCACTGCCCGTCGCTGAATTGAAGATCACGCGCACTGACGTCGTTCGCGACAACGTAACCAGCAACGAAGTCCAGCGCATCATCCGTTGAGATCCGACGTGCGCGCTTTCCAATCACGATCGCGAGCTCGGCTTCTGCGTCGATGTGCCCACCCTCCGGAGGAAGCACGATTGGTGCGTCCGGATCGATGATCGAGTTTGCGAACTTGGCGAAGAAGAGCGGTGCTGGGGGGAGATCGACTCCCTGCTCCTCCGCATGATCTCGGTAGTTGAGACCGACGCAGATGACCTTTTCAGGGAGCGACCGACCGAAGTGTTGTTCCCACGTTTTGATGAAAGCATCTCGGCTCATAACGAGCGGCATCCTCCCACATCCGGACGGGCCGCGCGGGAAGTACCGATTCCCTGAGCCCGCGAGGTCTTGCGCCTCAGACGTCACGTGCTGAGGGAGAAGGGCGGATACCGGTCCTCGAGGCTCGCGGTCCATGCCGCCACGCGAGCGTTCCATCGGATCGCGCCCACGGAGAAATCGTGGAGCCACCACGGGAGTCGCCCCGTGATCATCACGATCCAGTAACCGATCCACACAAGGACGACCACGACGTCGCTGAGCAACCAGAGGATGATCACGTGCGGGAGTGCCGCGAGCGGTTTCAGAAGGAAGATCCCCAGCACTCCTTGGCTCGGTCGCGCGCGGCGGTACCAGGACGAGCGGCCGGATCGGGTTGACGGAAGTCCAGGTCGCGAGGCACGTCCGCCGAGATAGCCTGAGTCAATGAGCACGCCTACCCGGCGCTTCCACATGCCGTCGGCCCTCCGGCCGTCGACGCTCCGAATCGAGCGTAACGAAGCCAGAGCCCTTGTGGCGCAAGGCGCCGTACTGATCGATGTGCGCCGCGAGGATGACCCATCAGCAGTCCTTCCAGGGTCCCGACGCATCCCGCCTGACGAGATCCCCGGCGCGCTTGCCGACCTCAGCCAGGACATCGCGATCGTCCTGGCCTGCACCTGACTGCGTGAGGCCACGAGCGTCCGGGTGGCGCACTGGTTAAGCGATCGCGGATTTCAGGCCTACGCGGTGAGAGGTGGAGTCTCCGCCCTGCTCGGCGAGACGTTGCCCAAGACACGCGCCGAAGAACAGACCGAGACGCCTGAGCCGAGTCGTGCGCTCGCGGCTCTTCAGCACCCGAAGTTCCGGATCTATGCGGCCGGTGTCCTCTTTTCCCTCACCGGGAACTGGGTCGAGGCAGCCGCCTTCGGTTGGGTGGTACTCGAGCTCGGCGGCTCTGCGGCCACCCTCGGGCTGATCGGTTTCCTCAACACCATTCCGAACCTCGTCTTCGGCCTCCCGGCGGGGGCTCTCGCCGACCGCTATGACCGTCGAACGTTGCTCTTCATCTTCCAGGGCGCCAACATGCTCGTGGCCCTCCTCCTTGCAACCCTCTGGGCCACCGACAACCTTACCGTCGTCTTGATGGGCGTCATAGCAGTGGTCGGAGGAGCGCTCGGGACGCTGAGCTTCCCCGCGTTTCAGGGCATGCTCGCCACGACGGTACCCGACGATGACTTGGAGAGCGCGGTGGCGATCAACAGCCTATCCCTCCAGGTCGCGCGGTTTGTCGGCCCTGCCGTCGCGGGCTTCCTCTTGGCATCAGTCGGGGTGACAGCCGTGTTCACGTTCAATGCGATTACGTTCCTCGCAGTTCTGGGTGCGCTGGTTTTCCTACCGGCATCGCGGGGCATCGCGAGTGGTGCCGCCGGGAAGTTGGGAGGCGCGATGGCGGATGGAGTCCGCTACGTGCGCGGCCACCGCAGCCTCTCCTCACTGATGCTCCTGATGATTCTCGCGGGATTGTTCGCGACGCCCCCCGTGGCCTTCATGGTTCCGGGCATCGTTCGATTTCAGCTCGATGCCGGGGCCGTCGTCCTTGGCCTTCTCACCGCCGCGATCGGGCTGGGTTCATTGCTCGGGGCACTTGCCCTTCTCGTCCTCTCACGTCGACCGAACAAAGGTGAGTCGATCATCATCGGGTTCGCTCTTGCCGCAGGCGCGATCGCCGGAATTGGTCTATCAACGTCGGTGGCGTTGTCACTCGCTCTCGCGGTGGTCGGTGGCTTGGGCGGGGTCGTCTTCGTCGGACTCTCGACGGCAGTCGTTCAACTCACAGCGACGGACGAGATGCGCTCCCGCGCCATGGCTATCTGGGCGGCGGCGTTCGTGGGCGTCCTGCCAATCGGGGCGCTCATCACCGCTGGTCTCGCTGCCGCATTTGGCCCCGGAGGCGCCGTGTTCGTCGACGGAATGATCACGCTCGTGGGCGGGCTGGTTGTTTTGCTCCGCCGTCCCGAGGTGCGGTGGCTCGGCTGCGCGGCTCTGCCGGAGGCGTGTGTGGCCGCCATCCTCCCTCCGGCAATTGCCTACGAGGAGCGACATGGAGCCGAACCCTAGGACCGCACAGGGAGGGTGGGCCGAAGGACTCCCTCCGCAACGTCCGAGCCACGGAGGAGTTCGTGTTCAATCTTGCAACGCAGGAACTCCGCGAGGCCGTGAACCGAAGCAGGGCGCCCGCGCCCCGCGGAGTTGACGAGTTCGAGCTCGCGGGACTCTCGAAGACTCCCGCTCGCGTGGTGAAGCCGCCTGCTCGCGCTCGATCCGATCGCACGGCTCGGCTACGCCGAGTACACGCGTGTTGTCGATGTGTTTTCCATGGAGCGGCCCGGTTGGCCGATCTAGGAACCGAGCGGTAGCGTGGAGCCCTGCGCCACGGGAGCGGGCGCACCCAGATCGGCATAGGAGGCGACCGTGGCGACTGGAACCATGAACTCGTGGAGTTCCGCGAGACAGCGTGCGGCCTGTCGTTCGCTTGCCCGGCCGTTCACGCCCGCTACTTCGCGAACGCTGAAAAGCACCCGCGGGTAGGCGAACTCACCGCGCCATCCGTGCTCATGCTCGACGATCCGACCCCAGAGCGAGACGAGGCCGACGACGAACACATGGCCTTTCAGAAAGAGATCGGTGCTCGAGGGCGGTGTCGAGCACGCGTAGATCCCACACTCGCACGTCGATCCTGGCGGGTTGTGGGCTGGCACGTGCGGGCGTCCGAGAATTCGTTGGGCTCTCATCCATGTCGTGGGTGAGCAGCTCGCCCTTTGGGTCTCGCCCGGCATCCACCGGGTCCAACCGAGCGGGGAAACCAGCCCGTGTCGCTCGTCCCAGACCCACGTTCTCCAGCCAACAACTGGCTGGATGTAGTCGGGGACGGCAGGTCGAGTGCCCGGGGCGCCTTCAGTTCGCTGCCCCGCACCCGAATCGCTGCGAGTGACTGCAGGTCTATTCACGTTGGAGCTATCTCGAGTGGAGGAGATCAGTTTGGCATTCGACTTGGCATCCATGTCTTCGAGGACGCCGAGATTGTGGATTGTGCGGCACCCCACGGCGTGTGGTCCGTCGCGCGGCGCTTCGATCGCGAACTCGACGCGTTCCTGATCGCGGATTCTCCACGGCCCGTACAAGCCCAGCCGGGCTTCACAGTGCTTCAAACTACTCTTTTACCGACCGCCCGTCTATGAATGCGTTCCTTATCCCGGGCGGGTTTGGCACGCGCCAAGAGCTTCACAACGGACGGCTCCATGAATACGTCCGCGCGCTTCCCGCAAGCGTGCTTCTCACCAGCGTGTGTACCGGGTCCTGGATCTACGGGAGGCTTGGACTCCTCGACGGTCTGACCGCGACAAACCGCAAGGAACCAGATCGCGTCGAGGCGGCCTTGGGCAAATTGCAGCCGGCGGAATCGCATCGGGAATGGAACTCGGTCTGTATCTCCTGCGGCGTGCCGGCTACGACGAGACGTTCGTCTCGGAGGTCGCTCGGGTGATGGAATACACCGGAGCTCACGAGCTCTATCGGGACGACATCAAGACCGCTCAGGACCCGACCTACGCCGGCGATGAGCCCGCGACGGTTGCAACCTCCGCAAACCAGGCCGCACCGTAAGCCATAGCCCGCTCGTCGAAGTCGAATCGGCTCGAGTGCGCCGGGTACATCTCGCGACCTTCCACGCGGGCACCAAACCGGACGTAGCACCCGGGAATCTCCTCGAGGTAGTAGCCGAAATCCTCCCCGCCCATGTTGACCGTTTTGAGCTCGGCGATCGCGTCTTCTTCGACCACGCGCGCCGCGGCGTCACGGGCGAGGGCCGTTGTCTCGGGCGGATTGCTGACGATGGGCGAGCCGGCGTGGAATTCGACCTCGACGTCGGCCCCGTGAACCGTGCCGACGGAGCTGGCGATTCTCCTCACGGACTGTTTGAAATGTTCGCGTACTCCAGCTTCCTGCGTTCGAATCGTGCCCTCGAGTATCGCCTGACCCGCGATCGCGTTACCGATCGTGCCAGCCTCGAAGCGCCCAACCGAGACGACGGCCGGGTGTGCCGGATTGACCTCGCGCGAGACAATCGTCTGGATGCTCATCACCATCAAGCTGCCGACCACGACGGCGTCGACGGACTCATGGGGACGAGCTGCGTGTCCTCCCTTTCCCGAGATCTCGATTCGAAACGCATCCGTCAACGCACTCACGGGGCCCTCGGTCACGACCAGGGTTCCGGTCGGAAAGTGCCGATCGAGATGGCCGCCGAAGATCATTCCGACGCCTCGGAGAACACCGGCTTCGATTAGACGCATCGCTCCGGCACCGACCTCTTCAGCCGGCTGAAAGATCAGGCGGATTGGAGCGGGATGCGTCGACTCGGCGGCGAGGAGCTCGGCCGCACCGAGCAAGATGCTGGTGTGGCCGTCGTGACCGCACGCGTGCATCACACCCGGCTCGGTCGACGCGAACGGATGTCCCGTCTCCTCCTGGATCGGCAGCGCGTCGATGTCCGCACGAAGGGCGACGATCGGTTTGTTGGAGTCGCCGGGGAGATCGGCGACCACTCCGGTCTCGAGTAGCCGCCGGTGTTCGATACCGAGCTCTTCGAGCGTGGCTTCAATCTTCAGCGTCGTGCGCTGCTCCTCCCAACTCAGCTCCGGGTGTCGATGGAGGTCGCGCCGAAAGGCGACCATTCGGTCGAAGACGACCTCGTCGACTGTCCTGTTCCCACCCATCGCGATCCTTCGACGTGATTGACGGACGTCTGTGGCTCACGGCGGGAGCGAACGAGTCCCGCTGGCCACGGGCTAGTGTAATTCCAAAATTGACGGTCACCGCCGAGCTTCGTGAGGTTGTTCCGGACTAGCCCGACTTCATCGCAGCGGACTCGCAGTCGTCGCGGCATTCCGGTCGCCGTCAGCGAAGCGTGGCTATGAGGTGACGCACGGGGGGAGGCGCAGACCCTTCACGCTCATGCTCCCGACCGTCCGCGAGGATTCGTCGAGGCTCGAATCGGGAGGTCCGGAACCCATTCGCGTATACAAGCTCGGGGGCCATGATGCCGTTCGAATCACCTATCAGCTGAACGGGTCAACACCATTCTGGACACGTTCTCTAACGAGACCATGCGCACCAAAGTAGAGGTCCGTCGGAGCTCCATCATGAGACCGAACACTTCGGACGCGCCAGCTCGTCCCTGAGGCGTCAGGCCGAATCGCCTGTCAAGAAGATGTGGCGGTCGATTCGGAGCAGGCTCCCGAGCCCGATCGGGCACAGCGCGGGTCGGACTCTGGACCGTTTCCTCGGACGGCGACTCCGCCCGATGCTCGGGGACGCGAAGGAAGTACGGATGCAGAGCCGCACCGCCCGACGAACTGCTACGAGCACCGTTGCTCCCGCTACTCCGTCCCTCTGACCAGGCCCTCCCGCGACCGCGGGCTCAAACGACCTTTCCAGGATTCATGATCCCGTGGGGGTCGAGGGCAGCCTTGATTGAGCGCATCATGTCGACGCCCACCGGCCCGTGCTCGAACTCGAGGTACTTCTTCTTTCCCAGCCCGACGCCGTGTTCTCCGGTGCAGGTACCGCCAACGTCGATCGCGGACCGAACGAGGCGCTCGTTGATCGCTTCGACCCGATCCAGTTCGTCGGAGTCGTCGGGATCGACCAGGAAGCAGACGTGGAAATTGCCGTCGCCCACGTGGCCGACGATCGGGGCCAAGACGCCGGCGCGATCGATCTCTCGCCGAGCCTCGATCACGGACTCCGCAAGATGTGAGATCGGCACGCAGACATCGGTGACGAACCCTTTCGAGCCGGGCTTGAGTTGAAGCACCGCGTCGTACGCACGATGACGCGCGTCCCAGAGGCGCGTCCGGTCCTCCTGCTCCGCTGACCATTGAAACTCGCTACCGCCTGCGTCGGCGGCGAGTTCCGAAACCTCCTGAGCCTGTTCCGCAACACCGGTCTCCGTCCCGTGGAACTCAAGGAACAGGGTGGGTGTCGCCGGATAGTCAAGGTCGCTGAGTCGGTTGATCGCGTCCATCTGAACCTCGTCGAGAAACTCGATGCGAGCGACCGGAATGCCGCTCTGAATCGTTCTCATGGCACAGGTGACGGCCGATTCGACATCCGGAAACGGACAGACCGCCGCCGCGACTGCCTCGGGAATGCCGTAGACCCGCAGAGTTGCCTCGGTGACGACTCCCAGCGTGCCCTCGGAGCCGAGGAAGAGACGGGTGAGGTCATAGCCTGCCGATGACTTGCGCGCGCGGGCCCCTGTTCGCAATACGTCACCCATTGCAGTGACAACGGTGAGTGAAAGCACGTTTTCGCGCATCCCGCCGTATCTCACGGTGGTCGTGCCGGTCGCCCGAGTGGCGACCATGCCGCCGATGGTCGCATCGGCTCCAGGGTCGATTGGGAAGAAGACTCCTTCCGGCCTCAGGTGTCCGTCGAGCTGCTTCCGGGTCACACCGGCCTCGACCGTGACATCCAGATCTTCGACGCCGAGCCGTAGGACGCGGTTCATTCCCGAGAGATCAATACTGACGCCGCCCTCGACGGCGGCGAGATGGCCCTCGAGAGACGTTCCGGCGCCGAACGGAATGAGCGGTACGCGTTCCGCGCTGCAGGCACGAACGATCTGAGCGACCTCGGAAGCCGTCTCAGGGAAAACAACCAGATCGGGAGGCACGGCGCGGTGGTGGGACTCACTATCCCCGTGCTGCTCGCGAACGGACTCGTTGCTCGAGACGCGCTCGGCGCCGAGAGTCTGGACGAACTCGCCAGCCAGCCGGTCGAGTGTGGATGGAGCAATTGTCATAGGTTCGGGCTTCAAGCCTAGCGCTCCGTCGTCCGAGTGCCTCCGGTGGGGTCAGGTCTCTGATGTTGCAGCCAGCTGCAACATCAGAGACCTGACCCCAATACGATGCCGGCATGACGGAACCCAAGCAGGTTGCTGCCGAAGCTCGGCAGGTCGTTCCCGGGGTGACCTTCTGGTGGATCAACGACGAGCGTATCGGCGGCTATGTCAGCGCCGCACATGCGGTCGGGAGTCCAGACGGCACGGTGCTCATCGATCCTCTCCCTCTCGCGTCCGAGTCCCTCGACGCGCTCGGAGAGGTGACGGCCATCTGCCTCACGTCGGGAAGCCACCAGCGTTCCGCCTGGCGGTACCGTACCGAGTTGGGCGCGCAAGTCTACGCGCCGGCTCTCTCCCGTGAAATCGATGAGGAGCCGGATGTTCGGTATGGCGACGGCGACTCCCTAGCCGGGGATCTAACTGCGATCTTCACCCCCGGCGCCGGCACGACTCAGCACACACTCCTGCTGGAGAGGGCAGGCGGGGTTGCGTTCGTCCCGGACATGCTGTGGCGCCCGGAAGGCGCCGAGCTCGAGCTCGTTCCAGCCGAGTTCATGCATGACCCGGACGAAGCACGGCGAAGTGTTGAGAAACTTCTCGATCTGGGGTTCTCGACTCTCTGTCTTTCGCACGGATTCCCGGTCACAGAAGATCCGCACGCCGCGATCCGCAAGGCGCTCGGCTAAGCGGATAGCGCAGTCGCGAGGTGTCTATCCGTCGGAGGGCGGCACGAAGCGTTTCTCCTTTCAGAGCTGTCGTGGAGGTGGGAGCATGGCGCCCAACAGCTCGTAGGTCAACCCCCTGTTGCCCATGACCCACGCGCGCCGCCCCGTCGCTGCTCTGCGACAGTGACGCCATGAGCGCCCTCGCCGATGCACGAGCTGATTTCACGGCTGCCGAAGTAGCTCGGGCCCGAAGCTATCGGCGCCCTCTCTACGCAGCCCGTCTCGGCAACATTGGCGTCGGCTTGGTCGTTCTGGCGGTCTTGGCTTTCGCGGCGGTAGGAGAGACACTCAGCGACCTGCTCACGGGCCTTCCTTGGGCAGCGGAAGTGCTTGTGCTCACGGCCATCGTCTTGGGCGTGCTGGCCGTTGTGCGGCTTCCGATCGGGTACTGGGCCGGCTATCGCCACGAGCATCGGTTCGGTCTTTCAACGCAGGGCCTTCGCGGCTGGTTCGCCGACCGCGGCAAGGGTCTCGCAGTCGGGATCGCCTTGACATCTGCCGGCCTCATCGGATTGCTGGGGTCGGCGCGTCTATTCCCCGAGGCCTGGCCGGCGGTTGCAGCTGCAGGTGGGGCCGCGCTCGTCGTTTTCTTGAGCTTCATCGCCCCGATCATCCTTGAGCCGATCTTCCATCGCTTCGAGCCACTTCCCGACCGAGGGCTGGACTCGAGGATCCGCGAACTCGCAAACCGTGCCGGCGTGCCGGTCCGGGACGTCCTCGTCGCCGACGCGAGCAGGCGAACGAGAAAGGCGAACGCCTACGTCTCTGGCTTCGGGCGCACCCGCCGGGTCGTGTTTTTCGACACTCTCCTCGAGGAAGCTCGATCGCGCGGCCTCATGCTCGTCACAGCGCACGAGCTCGCCCATCGGCGCGAGCGCCACGTCCTCAAGGGAACCCTCCTCGGTGCCGGCGGAACGGCGAGCATCGTTCTGATCCTCTACGCCGTTACGCGGTCGGACACGATCCTGGAGGCAATAGGCGCCGACGAGTTTGCCGATCCCGCCGTCATTCCCTTTGTACTGCTTCTGGGCGCGATCCTCGAACTACTCGTCCTTCCGTTCGGATCAGCGCTTTCGCGGCGCTGGGAACGCATCGCAGACCGGATCTCGCTCGAGCTTACCGATGACGTGGACGCCTTCATCACGGCCCATCGCGAGCTCGCTCGGTCGAATCTCTCGGACCTCGACCCGCCCCGGAGTCTCTACGCCATCCTGTTCACGCACCCGACCCCGCCCGAGCGGATCTCCTTTGCCCGGCGCTGGCAGGCGGCGAACCGCTAGCCTGACCCCTCCCACAGATCGAGGACTCTTTCTGCGAACCGACGGTTCACGGAGCCGAGCACGGGAATCTCGCCGTTCATCAGCGAGTCGACTGTTGCTCGATAGCTCCGCGGCCGGTCGTAGCAGCCGCCGTGGACGTACGTCACCGCCACGCTTTCTCGGAGGTCTTGCTCGTATGGGTCGTCGTACGCGAGGCCTGCCTCTTCGAGCTCGTCCATCCAGATGTCGAACATCGGGTCGACGTCACCCTCGAGGTCGCCCCACCACGACTCGGCCTCGGTCCAGTCCGCCGCGCAGGCGGGATAGGAAGAGAGATCGAGTCTGCCGTCATATCCGAAGACGTCACCGACATACTCGTCCGCGAGTCCGAACATGGCGTGCCCGAGTTCGTGCGCCAGGGTCGTGACGGCCACGTACGGGACCTCCGAGGGTACGTCGAGGATGACATCCCCGAACTCCTGGCTTCCATCGCGTTTCGGAAGTTCAGGCGGGAGAAATGACTGCACCCCGGCGACGGAGTCGAACTCGAAATCACGGGTCACGAAGATCACGAGTTCGTGGGGGAGGCCAGACACTTCACGATCCGTGTTCAGAAACCGTGCTGGATCGGCCACGTCCTTCGTCAGATACCAGACGTTGAAGAGATCTCGATTCGAACGCCACGGCTCGATCGAAAAGACCCCAAAGGCCAGGCCTACGGCCGCCTCCGGCATCTCGGTAGGGAGAAGATCGAAGTCCAGCATGAGCGGCTCGCCATCCCAGGTGAGGATCGTTCGCGCATAGCCGATGAACGCTTCGCGATCGTTCCAGTTGCTGGCCGCGAGGACGAGGTTGATGCGATCGGCGTCGAGATCGTTGTGATCTCCGAACAACGGACGGAGCTTCTTCGGCACCCTTGGGTCTGGCTCGCTCTGAGCTGTCTCCGTCCCGGCGGCGCTAGCCGGAGTGACCAAGTCCTGTTCAGGCGCTTCGGCTGGCGGCGGCGCGGAAGTGTCCGCCGTCTCTGCGGACGGGTGTCCTCCCGAGCCACTGCAGGCGCCAAGGACGAGGCCCGCTAGACAGACGGCAAACGCTGCACCTGACCCCCGCCACATACTCCCCCCAAGGGTAGGGACCCCGGCGGTCCGGCGCCGTACTCCTACGAGTTCGGCAGACGGACGTGGAGGTGGTTGTTGTGCCCCGTGTATGGGAGCACAACGCCCCGTGGGCCCGTTAGACGGGTGTCCGGTCCCACGAGAACCAGCTCAGCTCCGGCGGCGACGAATGCATCGACCAAGTACTGAGAGAGTTGGTGATCGATCTGCGCCACAGTCTTTGGAGCACGGAGGCGAGCATCGAGCCTGGGGTAGTAGATGTCGACGTCCAGACCGTTCTCGTGTGAAACGTGCTGGTCGAGGGGGCCCCCGTTCTTTCGACTGAGGTCGCCGATGAGAACCTTCGGTGCGTCCGGATGGGCGACACGGTAGTCCTCGAGAACAGTGACTACGACGCGCACGAGATCGTCGGTGCCCCAAAGCCTTCCCTGACGGTTTGGTTTGTGATCGTGTACCGGGTCCCAGGTCACCCAGTCCGGGCCTTCGATCGGAAGCCGAACCCCGTCCACGAGACGACCGTTGTTGGTCTGTCCGATTGCGGCCGATTCTCGCCAGATGATCTCCTCGTACGCCGGTTCAGGCGGGGCTACCGGTACCTCTTCAATCGCAACGCTTTGCTCTTGGAGCGTTCGCGCCTGGAGAGGACGCTCAGTCAAGGCGGGAAAATCAGACGCCAGTGGCGTGCTCGGTTCGAGTGTTGGAGCCTGCGTGGGAATGGGGAACCGGAGGTCGTCAGGTATCGGCGGGGACGGCTCTAATAGCTCGTTGCTCGTCACGGGAGCGGCCGAGAGATCGTTCACGGCGTACCAGGAGCCGAGGGTTAGAGCAGAGAGGAGCAGGATTACAAGCGGTACGAACCGGGTAAAGAAACGTCGCTTCCGCTCGCGAGACCATCCCGCCCGATCACGCTGGCGACGTCGCGGCTGCGGCAGCGCGTGATCCGGAAACGCAACCGCTGCGCCTTCGGCGCCGGCGAGTAGTGGCTCTCTCGGAAGACCGACCGCAACGCTCCGAGAGAGGGCCTCGAGGCCCTCTCTCACGAATCCGTGCGAAACCGCGCTCTTCCGACGCGATCCGCCGGTTTCCCAGTCCAGCTCGTCCGAATCGAGCCAGACGTCGTTCTCCGGGTCTCGGCACAGCATCGGGCTCGCGGTCCTCATCACGTCCTGGATGAAATCATCAATCGAGGCGGATTTCGACTCGACTTTTCCCGTTGCCATCCAGGCGCCGACGAGCCAACGCCTAGCGCCGGCCCTAGGCTGCTACCGGAAAGGGTTGAGCCCAACGCGGGGTGCGTCAGTCGATCGGACTGACGTCGGCGGCTTGAGGCCCCTTCGCTCCTTCTTGGATCTCGAACTGGACTCGAGCTCCCTCCGTCAACGTTCGAAAGCCGGTTCCGGCAATGGCGGAGAAGTGAACGAAAACGTCCTCACCGCCGTCGTCCTGCGTGATGAAGCCGTAGCCCTTCTCATCGGAGAACCACTTGACTGTTCCGGTTGCCACAAACACCTCCCTTCCCACACTCACGACGCAACAGGAAGGCGTTACCGCGCAACCACACTCACGTCCTTGAAGCGCCACCAGTGTACCGATCCTGCCGAACGACGATGGATGAAGTAGCGCCTCTGTCCTCCTGAGAAGCAGGAATCGACCCGTCCGAGCCGACGGCGGCTTCTTCACTTCGCCTTCGCTACGTCTGCGCGGATGCCGTCCCGTTTCGGGCCCTGCTGGAGCTATTCTGGGCTGGCCGGTGAGAGAAGCAACACGGAAGAGCGCGTGATTCGGGGCATAGGACTTGGCTTTAGTCTGTTCTTCGTCGCGGCCGGAGCGATTCTCGCCTGGGGAGTGACCGCTATGCCATCTGGGATCGATCTCGAGGTCACCGGCGCGATCGTCTTCGGAATCGGTTGCCTCGGAGTCGTTATCTGGTTCGTCAACTGGATCGCCAGCATTGTGAGGCTGGCCAAGCTGCCACCGGGCGCCGCCGTTCAAGCGGCCGGTCAACCTCCGCCGCCGCGATGAGGATGGGAGGTACGCAATGCTAGTCCGCGGAATCGGTCTCGGAGGAAGTCTCTTCTTCATCGCCGCCGGTGCGATCCTGGCCTACGCCGTTACGGCGGAACCGGAAGACATCGATCTGACGATCACCGGACGGATCCTGCTTGCCATCGGCTTGTTTGGCCTCTTCGTCTGGTTCGTCAATACGGTCGTCGCGCGCTGGGCGATCTCGAGCGGCCGTCTTCCGCCCAGCGACGTCTAGCCAGCGCCCGTCGCCCTCGAGGATGCGACGTCGCCCGAGGTCTAGTTCGGTGCCTTCAGGTGCAGTATGACCTCGTACGTGAGCCGCAGGTTCGTTCCATTCCCGAGCGCGATCTCACAGTCGCCCGGGCCCAGGTCCGTCTTTCGAATCCTGGCTGAAGCACGCCCCGACTTGACGGCCTTCCGATACTCGGTCTGGCCGCAGACGAGTTCCATTCGAGCACGCGAACCGCCCGTATTGACGCCCCCGACCTCCGCGATGTACGTCACCTTGCGACCGGGCCCGAGCAACCCGAACGGGAGCGTCCGCCGTTCTCCGGGTCCGAGCGTCCCCGATCGTTCGACCACAAGTGGATTCGCGCGCACGGGCGAGGACGGTGTACCCGGCGCGTTCTCCAGATCTGCGCGAAGAGCGTCCAGAACGGCGCTGCTTGGAGGCGCAACGGCTCGAATCCTCCAGCGAGTTCCCAGGTGCAGCACCGTGTAGTCCTCCGCAAAGATCTCGCCGATGGAACGGCCCCAGCCGAGGGAGTAGTTGCGGGCAACCTCTCCGTCCTCGAGGAGTTGCGCGATGTCACGGGCCCGCCACCAGGCTGGAGTCCCGTTGGGCTCGCGCGCGCCTGAGACAGAGATCCAGCGGTCGGCGTGATGTCCGTACTCGTGAATCAGAATGGCGGCGGTCGTACGGCCTTGGCCACCCGGAACGACAATTCGCGCGTTTCCCCGCGAACCTCCATAGCAGCCCGAAGCGCCTCGTCCACAGAACCTGCCGATGTCTCCGCGGGGCACGATGCGGATCGTCACGCGTGAGATCTCATCTCCATGCGCGGCGTCGCGGAGGAGATCTGCGTACCAGTCGACGTTGACCTTCGAGGCCCGTTCATCGAACGTGATCGTGCGACCTTCCTCATCCTGGCGGGTGACGATCTTCGCGGCGGAAACTCCCGCGGTCAGGAGTAGCGTCACGAACCCCAGCGCGAAGAGAACGAGGAGGCGCACACCATCAGGGTGCCTGGAGATGACGAGAACTGCGTAAGTCTTCGGTCAGCCGAGTGCACAGATTCTGTAGGGCACCACGCGCGGGTGACGGGTCGCCGCGGCGACGGGGTTCCGGGCCGATCCTGCTCAGCCGCTGATGCCCGACAGGGCGACGATACAAGCGCCGACTGCGGAGAGCGCGAAGAGAACGAGGAGCAAAACGGAGAGTCCAACTCCCGATCCTTGCGTTATTGGCCGCAGTGTTCCCATGTCGAGGTAGAGGCCGCAGATGGCCGGTCTCACTGTGGCGATCTCCGCGCCTCCGCGCCTCCCCTTCCTGGGGGAGTTACCGCAACGATGCCGATACCTGGGAGTCCAGGAAAGGGAATGCTGACCGGTCACCCGACTAACCTCGCCACGTGCAGGCGGCAAAGGCCGGCGCTGTTGCGGTAGTCCTGATCGCCGGAACGGCGGGCCTTGCCCCCACCCCAGGCACATCGACGGCCGCGACGTCGGGAAAGAAGACGGGTCTCGCTCTCAAGCGAGTCGCTCGTGGGTTCGACGCACCCACGCATCTCGCCGCTCCGCGCAGCGAGAAACGGCGACTCTACGTCGTCGAGCAGTCAGGCCGCGTCTGGTTGATCGACAGAGGCCGACGACGGGCACGACCGTTTCTCGATATTCGGGACCGGGTCGGAACGGGTACGGAGCAAGGACTCTTCTCGGTCGCATTCCACCCCAGGTACGGGCAGAACCGAAAGCTGTACGTCAACTACACGGACAAGCGCGGTAACACTCGAGTGGTCGAGTTTCGGGCCAAGGGACGCAAGGCGTTCAAGACGACGGCGCGTCAAATCCTCTGGGTACCCCAACCCCGAGCAAACCACAATGGTGGGCACATTGCGTTCGGACCGGACGGCTATCTCTACGTGGGTATGGGTGATGGTGGCGGTCCAGGAGACCCACAGAACCTTGCGCAAGACGAGACATCCCGGCTCGGCAACCTCATGAAGATCAACGTCGATCGCGAGGACGCACAGTGGATCACCGTCGGGTACGGCCTTCGCAATCCGTGGCGGTTCGCCTTCGATTCGGAGAAGGGCGACCTCTATCTCGCAGACGTCGGCCAGGAGAGTGTGGAGGAGGTCAACTTCACACCTCGCATCAGTCCCGGACTCGAAAACTATGGCTGGGACGTCTACGAGGGGCATGCGCGGTTCGAGAACAAAGCCGCAAATCAAGCCGGACGTCTCGTCATGCCGCTCGCGAGCTACACGCACTCGCTCGGCTGCTCGGTCACTGGTGGCGTCGTCTATCGAGGGAAACAAATGCCTCCGGTGCGCGGCCGCTACTTCTACGGGGACTTCTGCAGCGGCAGAGTGTGGAGTCTGCGCGTGCGCGACCGTGAGGCAACTAGCCATCGACTCGAGCCCTTCACCGTGAGACAACTGGTGTCATTTAGTGAGGATGGGCGCGGAGAGCTCTACCTCGTCTCTCGGCGCGGCACCGTCTACAAGCTTGTCAAGCGCTAGCGACGCCGACGGCTCGCCGGCAGAGCATTAGGCTCTGAGTCGCCATGGCTAGCGATCGGTTCGACGACTTCGAAGTGAAGATGCGTGACGAAGGCCTCGCTGACATCGTCGTCGAGACATTCAGACGTTACTACCTCAAACTCGTCGGAGGAGAAACGGGGCTGATAGCCGAAGCCGAAATCGAGCCGATTGCCGCACTCCCTGACGCCGACGATCTGAGCGACGAGCAGCGTCACGTCGGCGAGACGGCACTCCCCCGAACGGTGACCATCAAGCTCAACGGCGGCCTCGGGACAAGCATGGGCCTCGAGAAGGCGAAGTCCCTCCTCGAGGTGAAGGACGAGTTGACGTTCCTCGACGTGATCTCTCGCCAAGCGCTTCAGGCCGGCACGCCCCTCGTGCTCATGAACAGCTTCGCAACGCGCGAGGATTCCCTCGCCGCTTTGGCGACCTATCCAGACCTCACGGGCGGAAGCCTGGGACTCGACTTCGTCCAGCACAAGTACCCGAAGATCGATCGAGCCACGCTCTCACCTGCCGCATGGCCGGTTGACCCGGCTCTCGAGTGGAACCCGCCGGGCCACGGCGACATCTACGCGGCTCTCGTCACGAGCGGAACGCTCGCACGCCTCGTCGAGCTCGGATATCGGTATGCGTTCGTCTCGAATTCGGACAACCTTGGCGCGGTGCTCGACGCGGGCATCCTCGGCTACCTCGTCGAGAACGGCTTGTCGTTTCTCATGGAAACCGCCGACCGGACGGAGGCAGATCGGAAGGGTGGGCATATCGCGCGCCGCTCCGACGGACGGCTGATCCTGCGCGAGCTTGCGCAATGTCCTCCCGACGACGCCGATGCGTTCCAAGACGTCTCGCGTCACCGATACTTCAATACCAACACGGTCTGGATCGACCTCTCTGCCCTGAGTCGGCTGATGGCCGATTCCGGAGGCGTCCTCGACCTCCCGCTCATCCGAAACGCAAAAACGATCGATCCCCGAGACGCCGATTCGGCACCCGTCTATCAGCTGGAAACAGCGATGGGGGCGGCGATCTCGGCCTTCGATGCGGCCGGCGCCATTCGGGTACCTCGCTCGCGCTTCGCACCGGTGAAGACAACGAACGATCTGCTCGCAGTGCGCTCCGACGCGTACATGCTGACGCCAGACTTCCGGATCGTTCTCAGCCCGGCGCGCGAGGGTCGTGTTCCTGTCGTCGATCTTGACTCGAACCACTACAAGTTGATCGACGACCTCGAGAGCCGTTTCCCGTTTGGACCCCCCTCCCTCGTCGATTGTTCGAAATTCCGTGTCAGCGGTGACGTGAGGTTCGGAAACGCCATCGCGGCCCACAGGGACGTCGAGCTTGTCAACGAGTCCACTCAGCCGGTCGTGCTCCCCGACGGCACTCACCTCGAGGGCAAGCGCAGTTGGCCGTAGCGCTTCGACTGGAAGACGACTAGGCTGCGTATCGCTTCTCGGCCCGAGCTCGAGCCTTCGCGGCCTCTGCCTCGCGATTCCTCGGAGGCGCCGAGGTCACCAGCTCGTTGAGGAGCCGCGTTGAGATCGCGGCCACGTCGTCGACCGCGCGCTCGAACGCTTCAGCGTTCGCCCGGGAGGGTTTTGTGAAACCGCTGATCTTTCGCACGTACTGGAGCGCCGAGGCCCGTACCTCTTCGTCAGTCGCCGGTGGCTCGAAGTTGTAGAGCGTTCGAATGTTTCGACACATGCGGGGAGCCTACTAGTCCAAAGCCGGACCCCTGCGAACGTGGCTTCTAAACCTGCAATGCTGCGGACATGGACAAGACGATCGTCGTCGGCTATGACGACAAGGAACCGGCCAAGCGTGCGCTCGACAGGGCCGTCGAGGAAGCCCGGACGCGCGAGGCCGGCATCGTCGTGATCACGGTGGCCGAAATGCCGCTGACTCCTGACGCTCCGCGGAACTACGGAACGCTCGACGACGGGCCCATCGCGCTACCCTCGAAAGAGCCTCCTGTCGAGATCGAAGCCATCATCTCCCGAGCGCGCGAGCGTCTTCGAGACGAGGACGTTGAGGTGACCTTCGCATGGGTGGCCGGCGAGCCCGGGCACGCGATCGTTCAGACCGCGAAGGACGAGCGAGCCGAACTCATTGTCGTCGGGTCACACCACAAGGGGTTCTTCGGTCGCATCTTCAGCCTGAGCGTGCCCGATGAAGTGAAGCGGGAAGCCGGGTGTGACGTGTTGGTTGTCGACTAGGAATCGGCTCGGGCGGGCGAAAGATCCCCCATTCGGGTTACGGGAGCGGCCGTCCGAAATCAGTCTTCTGTACTGAGTGAGCGCTGACCGCGGCGGACAGCCCGCTCCTCCTTTCGCTGGAATGTGCGCGTGCTCGCGGCGGGGCACGCGCATTTTCCGTTAACCGCGTAGGCTCAGGCCTTCGCTACGCGAGGCCCGAGCACTGCTCCTCTAAGAACGCGAGTGTTCTTCGAGATCCCAACGTCCTCCAATGAGAAGCCGTTGTATTTCACGAAGACCTTGTCGTTCGACGTGATCTTCACATCGCCTGCAAACATCGAGTAGAAGAGCTTCACATTGTTGCTCTCCGAAATACTCGTGTCGCCGCCGGTCAGGGACGGCGATCCAGCGATCGGGACAGATTTCATTCGATCCCCTTGCGTGGGTACGTAAATTGCTGCACCCGCCGGCCCAAGATAGCCGCGGCGCCCAGCCGGCGTTCGTTGTTCAACGATTGTGACAACAGCGATGACGGAATCCACTGGGCCGAAGTCGAGATGCGACCGCCGTAAATGAAGAAGGCAGCTCAGCCGATAAGAGCTGCGTGAGCCTCTTCAGGTTCCTGTCGAGATGCCCGGCCAGACGCGAACTCGGCGACCACGTTTGGTTCTACGGGCCTCCAGGCTCCACTCTCGCCGCCCACGCGAGCATTGACGTTGCGATGCGCCGCTCGGGCGGATACCTCTCGATGCAGTGTCAGGGGTGCGGAGAGGCGTACATCTCGGTCAACGGATCACCCTGGGAACCGGCTCGTCATCTCCGGCGAAATGGAAACGGCGATCCGCGTGGTTGGAGGAAGTCGTGGCCCGCTCGCCGGGACGAGGTACTACACAAACTCGCAGCTGCCGGCTGATCGGAAGCATCAAGTGGCGGAGACCGGACCCTTGAAACCGGCCAGCGGTGTATGTGAGGGTTCCCGAAGCCGAGAACCAGGGAGGTCTCCAATGCGCTTTCTCGTCGTCGTCACTCCGAAGCACCCGGTCCCACCGGACCGAGTTCTCCAGATGCTGGATGGACTAGAGGCCTGGCAAGGTCGCCACTCAGATAAGTTCGAAGCGTTCGGGTTGTTTCCGGGTGGAGGCGGATTCGGCGTCGTCGATATCGGCGATGAAGCAGCCCTTCATCGAGTGATTGCCGAGAATCCGTTCACGCCGTTCGCGAACACCGAGATCAGAGTCGTCGTCGACGGTGCGACGGGCATCAAGAATGCCAAGGAGGTTTTCGCGGCGATGATGCAAGGCTAGGCTGCAAACGAGTTCGCCTAACCAAAAGGCACCCAGGCTCGGTCTTCGAGTGAATCGAGCCTGGATGCCTTGATCCCTGCGTCCGACACTGTGAAGAGCGTCGATCCGATGACCACAGCCCGACGGATGGGTGTTGGTTGCACGATCTTGGGTTTGACTCCGGATGTGGCTCGGACAGACGGATGCTCGATCAACCCGAGCTTTCGGATGCCTCCCCGGTCGAGGTGGAAAGCCAGTGCCCCAAGCACGGGGCTGCCAGCGGCCGATCCATCCTCCTCGACAGCCCGCACAGGGAAGACCGCGACCTTCCGTGCCGGCCAATAGAGGAACGCATGGTGATCCCACTCGGCCTCAGACCAGCCGCGGTCGACCGTCGCCCGATGGAGTCGGCGCGGCTTGCCTGGATTGCCGACGTCGAAGACGGAGAGTTGAGTGCCGATCGTTCGTCCCTCGGCGGTCGCGTTCTGGCCCAGACCGATCAGCGCATCACTGCCGAGGGGATGGAGGTAGGACGAGTAGCCAAGCATCTTCAGAACACCGCGCACGCGCGGCTGCTGCGGGTTAGAGAGATCAGCCGTGTAGAGAGGATCGACCCGCCGGAATGTCACGACGTAAGCGATGTCGCCGATGAAGCGCACGCCGAAGATCCGTTCGCCACGGCCGAGGCCGCCGACGCTTCCGATCTGAACGAGCCGTCCAGTCCGTTGTTCGAACACTGAGACGAAGCTCTCGCTCTCGCCTCGCGGCCCAACTGGCCACCAGGTTGGCGTCTCGGTGGTGGCGACCCTCAGCCGGCCTTCGTGCTCCGACATCGACCACTGGTTGAGAACGAAGCCACGGACCGCGCCGCTCGCGCGGTAGGTGGTCTGAGCAGATCGTGACGTGTCAAATTTGTGAAGGACGGTTGCCTGACTCGGTCGGACGGGTCGCGCCACGATCGGGTCGATCCACCTCTGCGTCGCGACATAAAGACCGTTCGTCGATGCGTAGACGGTTTGGCCGTCGCCGATCACCGCGTCGGAGTCGACCGGCTTGATGTCCTTGCTGAGGTCGAGGGTTAGTACCGTCAAGACTCCCAGGCCCGAGAACTTCGCGGGCCGCTTCACTGCGCGGCACTTGACGGCCATGTGCTTCTGCCTCTTCCCAGAGCGGTGGTTGCGGAGTTCGTAGGTGGGGAGCCAGTTGAGCAGTCGAGACTTCGCGATCTCGCTTCTGTTCCGCTCCTCGGCAGCCTGTTGTGACGCCGCGCCAGACCCTGCCGGAGAGACGAAGTCGAAGCCGAGGTGACGAGCCGACGTGACGATTCGGGCCGTCGAGCCGGTCAGTCGAGCGTCGACGAGGCCACCATCGACGGTCAGTGTTCGAACGAGCCGCAATTCCGATGGGTCTGAGACATCGATCTCGGTCAAAACTGTTGTCGCCCGGCTGGGGCCAATGCGTAGACCCGCATCGACGGTCGGAAGCGGTTCGAAGCTCATGGGCCCATGCGAGATCACGACGGCCCGATTCCCGTACCAGAAGAACTCGTGCCCGAAGCCGTGATCTACCGGAAGCGACCCGAGGAGTCTCGGCGTGCCTGGACCGGCGGAGACCGCCCAGAGTTTCCCTTGTGCGATCGCGAGTATGACCCTGCCGTTCGACTTGACAATGTCGAACTCGTCAACGCCGGCGTCCTGGGTGTTCGTTCCCGAGAAGCTGACGCCTGGCTCGCCGGTTCTGATCGGATCGCCCGCCGTGCCCTGTTCGAGCCCAGGCTGGACTGGATCTGTCGCAGCGGCGACTGGTCCGAGCGACGTAGGAATCCCCGCAGACCCGACGATACGCTCGCCGTGCCTTCTCATGTACCGGAGCACGTCCTGACAGCTCCCGAAGGAGTGGAGTCGTTGCGTTTTGGCGGCCGGCACACGGTTCGAGGGCGTCGGCTCACGAGCCTGAATCGCCCCGGCCGAGCTCGTAAACAAGAGCGCGGCTCCGAGCAGTGATGTGAGAAGCTTGGTCACCGGCTGGATCCCAGGGCGGGCGCTCGACACGCCCCGTTACGTCAACGTTCCCGATCGCGGCGGTACAGGTCAAGCCGAACTCGACCTTTGGCGAGCATCACTCGACTCGAGGTTCACGTCTGACATAGCGCCGGCTCGGAGCTTCTCGCCGGCTCCCTCAAATGGGTGATGTGAGACCTCGCTTCGAGGTCGATGGCGAAAGGAGTACGCGGCACCTGGATACTCGGGCTCAGAGAGCCGTGTGGGAGTGTCGAAGGATTAGAGCGCGTACCCCAAAACACCCCGATGCTGCGACAGCCGAGTCGCCAGTGTCGGGTACCCAGTTGCGGTTCGTTCCCTCGCGGGCCGGCGCGGACGAGGGAACGAGCTCGCCGAGGTCTACCCCGTTTTGGCGATTACCGCCGCCATCTCGTCGCTGTCGAAGGCCCGCATGGTCGTCGACCGGATCGTTCCGAGCTGCGAAACCTCGAGCAGCGCTGCCGACATGCTCTCGTCGTCAGGGCCCTCCGAGATAGCGACGAGATCGTACGGGCCGATCGTCCAGTAGATGTCCTTGAACCTTCCGCCGTGTTTTGCGAGCAGGCCCTCAGCGGCTTTCGCGCGGTCGACGGAGTCCTTGTAGTTCCTTATTCCTTCCTCGGTCCAGTTGATCAGATTGATGTAGGTCGGCACCCCAACTCCTTTCGGTTCGAGTCCACGGATACGCGGAACGGGAGCTCATCGCTCGGCGGATCCCTCGGGCTTCACTCGTCCGCGCCGGCACTTGCAGAGCGACTATACGCCGCCCGCGACGGTCGGCCTAGATCAGCTAGCCTCGCACGCGGGCTACGCTTGGACGCGAGGACGTCTGCATGACGGAGGAATTCAAGGCCGACACCGCCACCGTCGCGACTCGATACTGGCATGGGCTGAGCGACGGTCGGATTCAGTGTGACGTTTGCCCACGCGCCTGCAAGCTTCGAGAAGGGCAACGTGGCCTGTGCTTCGTGCGTGCTCGCGAGAGCGACCAGATCGTCCTCACCACGTACGGACGGTCGAGCGGCTTCTGCATCGATCCAATCGAGAAGAAGCCCCTGAACCACTTCCTCCCCGGAACATCGGTGCTCTCGTTCGGCACGGCAGGCTGCAACCTCTCGTGCCGTTTCTGTCAGAACTGGGACATCTCGAAGTCGCGTGAGATCGACACACTCGCGGACTCGGCCTCACCGGAGCGAATTGCGTCGACGGCAGAGGCTCTCGGCTGCGACAGCGTCGCCTTCACCTACAACGACCCGGTCATCTTCATGGAGTACGCCATGGATGTAGCCGATGCATGCCGAGAGGTCGGGGTGAGGTCGGTCGCGGTCACCGCCGGCTACATGTGCCCGGAACCGCGGGCCGAGTTCTACGAGCACATGGACGCAGCCAATGTCGATCTAAAGGCCTTCACAGAGGACTTCTACGCAAACACTTGCGCCGCCCATCTCAAGCCTGTTCTGGAGACGCTTGAATACGTGAAGCATGAGACAGACGTCTGGCTCGAGATCACGACGCTCCTCATCCCCGGGTACAACGATGCAGACGAGGAAATCGATTCGCTGACCACGTGGATGGTCGACCATCTTGGCCCTGACGTCCCGCTGCACTTCACCGCCTTTCATCCCGACTACAAGATGCGTGATGTCCCGCCGACCGATCCGGACACGCTCGCGAGGGCGCGGAGCATCGCTCTTGCGAATGGCATCCGCTACGCCTATACCGGCAACGTCTATGACGTCGAAGGCGGGAGCACGTACTGCTCCGATTGTTCTGCCATCGTCATCGAGCGCGACTGGTATAGCCTCGGCCGCTACAGCTTGACCGATGACGGGCACTGCGAGGGATGCGGTGCATCCATCGCGGGAATCTTCGCTGGGCCGCCCGGCGATTGGGGCCCGCGTCGACGACCCGTCAGACTCGAGACGACCACGGTCCGCCAATAACGGTCGCGGATGGAGCACGCTCGTGGCACGCCGAACTCGCCTGTCGTCCTCGTTGACGCGCTGAATGTCGCACGGTCGATCTGGCCGCACATCACAGCGGACCGACTCGTCTCGCTCTGTCAGACCTGGGCCGAGGCGAAGGGTCATGACCTCGTCGTGGTCTTCGACGGGCGGGCTCCTGAGACTCACATCAACGAACCTCTGCCCAACGCGTCCATCGTCTTGATCGGGTCGGAAAAAGAGACCGCGGATCAATGGATCGAACGGGAGGCGGGCCGGCTCGCAAGCGAAGGTGCCGCGTACTGGCTCGTTACCTCGGACCGCGAGCTCCGAGATCTTGCTGGGAGGGCCTCACAGCGGACGATCGGCGGCGGAGCATTCGCACGGGAACTCACCGAGTTCCAGCAGACCGCCTCTGAGAGAGAGCGCGACTAGCAATCAGGCAGGAAGCGGCCGGTTGGCATGCTCATTTCCTGCCCGGAGGTCACGGAGGCCCTCCGGATCAACGACGAAGTGGGTGATCGGTATTTCGTAGAACTCCCGGGCCCGATCGACAACGCCCTCCTCGAGCCAATTTGACCGGCCGGGTGGATGTGTCGAGATGATGATCTCGTCTGCTCCGAAGAGCCGTAGTGCATCCTGGATGGCTAGGAGGGGATCGTCCGCGCCTACCTCTCCAGCCACCTCAATGTGCGGACCCCGCAACGACGCACACGTCGCCTCGAGGCGCTCCCTCGCCTGCGCCCTCGCAGCATCCTCTTCGTCGGTCCAATGCTCCAAAGCTCCGGTGAGCGCAGGCGCGACCACCAAGACCTCGGTTGCCTGGCCGTGTGCACGCTCTCGAATCGCGTCTTGCAGGCTCGCTCCCGCAAGCGTCTCATTGGCGACGACGAGGATGCGGTGCGCATCCGGGCTCCTTGGCGCCCGTTGCTGTGGTGGCAGCGGGGCGGAAGGTCGTTCATGCCGAAGCAGAACGATGGCGACCAACGACAGGACGAGAGCCACTAGTACCGGGATGCCAAGGCCAATCCATGCAGTTGCGGGCGGGTCAGCGAAGAATCCGACCATGACGATCTCGATCACGACGACAAACCAGATGACGCCGACCGCCAAGAGCCAGACGAAGGCATTTCCTCGGAGTCGTTTCATCCCGCCTCCCTTCGCTCAGACTGTCCTAGAATCATCGTCGCACGGCTGTGGAACGCCGGACATCGGTAGGGGCACTGATCAAGCCTGCGGCTTGGGTGCAGGTGAGATGCGTCGCTCTACCCATCTCCGTCCGTCTCCGATCGCCATCTGGCGGACCGGGAGTGGGACTTTGTCGTTTCGAGACGGTGTAGAAGTCGTGACCGGCTGCTTCGTGCCGTAACCGGCCTGCCGAAGGCTGGGTGCAGAACCATGAAATCGACCCGGACGCATGGGACCTCGTCCGTGAGCGCAAGCTCCTCGAGCCGATGTTCAAGGTCGGCGACTCGGTGGGACTCATCGGATTCATGGATTGCGAGACCGAGGAAGGAGCCCTCAGCCTCCTCGAGGACCTCCTCATGGTCACCGAGGGCATCATCGACCTGACGGCGGAGAAGGTCAGCCGGGTCGCACACTTCGACTGAGCAGGCTTGTTGTTAGTCTGAATCTGTTGCCGCCTGGCGCGGCTGCGACCGAGGACGTCTAACTCTCCACCCTGAGGTGACCAGCGACCTTCTGGACGTCCTTGGCTAGCTGCTTCTGGTTTCCCTTGACGTCTTTCAGTTCCGCCAGGACATCGTTGAGCAACCGAACGATGTGTTCGTTCGTTGGATTAGTTCCGGAGCTCATGAGTTCTCCTTCCTCTCGATCGAGTCGGACGTATTCTCATAGAACGAAGGAGACGCCACGTCGAATGAGCGAACGAGGAGCGTCTATATGGCAGGCAAGTACGACCTTCTGAGAAGCTCGAACGGGCAGTTCTACTTCAACCTGAAGCCGGTAACGGTAAGGTCATTCTCACGAGCCAACGGTATACGACAAAGGCGCACGCGTTGGCTGGAATTGAGTCCGTCCGAGCAAATTCGCCAACGGACTCCTACTACGACCGGAAGACCTCCTCAAGCGGCGAACCCTAATTCGTCCTGAAGGCACCGAACGCGAGCCAATCGGAAGCAGCGAGCTTTATTCGTCAGGCTCGGCGATGGAGAACGGGATCGCCTCGGTCAAGAAGAACGGAACGTCGGGACGGATCGACGATCGCACGTAGCCCGGACCCTCGAGCATCTGAAACAGACTGTCGGAGGTGCTACGCCGATCCACTAGCAACCTGTTCGTCGAGGAAGGCCTGATACGTGCGCCTGGCCGATGCCGATCTCATCGATCAGAGCGGCAGCGTCGTCGGCGAGGACCCGCATCGAGTAGCTCTCGGGTTTCGCGGGACTGTCGCTCTGGATCTGGTACTAGCTCGCGGCGCTGCTGTTTACGTTGTTCGCGCTAGCTGTCTTCAGTTTCCTCACC
>CAYTCZ010000022.1:35827-38503 GCA_964436315.1 uncultured Gaiellales bacterium
GCTCGCGGCGCTGCTGTTTACGTTGTTCGCGCTAGCTGTCTTCAGTTTCCTCACCTGAGCTGGTTGGTCAGAGAAGTAGGACCTCCTCAGAACGAGCGCCGCTGAGCGCGTCCGCGCTGCTCGATATTGCGGTGATGGTATGCGAACATGTGTTCGTGTACGGGCGAGCCGAGATCCTCCACGCAGACCTGGACGCCTTCTACGCGTCGGTCGAGCAGCGCGACGATGCCCGCCTCCGTGGCCGTCCCGTGATCGTTGGCACTGGCGTTGTTCTCGCGGCGAGTTACGAGGCAAAGGAGTATGGAATCCGCACGGCGATGAGCGGACGACAGGCGCGCCACCTGTGCCCGCAGGCGGTTGTAGTCGAGCCTCGTATGTCCGTGTATTCCGAGGCGAGCAAGGCGGTCTACCGCGTGTTCGACGACACGTCTCCACTCGTCGAGGGCTTGTCGATCGACGAAGCCTTTCTCGACGTGCGCGGCCTCGACCGGATCTTCGGGAGCCCTCAGGAAATTGCCACCGTGCTGCGCCGCAAGGTACACGACCAGGTAGGCCTACCGATCACGGTGGGTGTGGCGAGGACGAAGTTCCTCGCCAAGGTGGCAAGCGGAGTAGCGAAGCCGGACGGTCTTCTCGTCGTGCCGCCAGATGGCGAGTTGCAGTTTCTCCACCCGCTCCCGGTCGAGCGACTCTGGGGAGTCGGCACGGTGACCGCCGGGAAGCTACGGGAGCGGGGGATACGGACGGTCGGCGACGTCGCCGCGTTATCAGAGGCCAGACTGATCTCGCTGCTTGGGCCCGGCGCTGGCCGCCATCTCCATGCGCTCGCACACAATCGGGACCTCAGGCCGGTGCAGCCGGGTCGGCGCCGTGGCTCCATCGGATCACAGCGTGCTCTCGGCCGTATGCCGAGATCACTGGAAGACCTCGAGGCCATCTTGAGCGGGCTCGTCGACCGTGTGACGCGGCGGATGCGAGTCGGCGGGCGCGTCGGACGCACGGTGACACTGCGCCTGCGCTTCGACGATTTCTCCCGGGCGACCCGCTCGCACACACTCCCACAGGCGACGGCCCAGACCTCGACGATCCTCGAAACGGCTCGGTGGCTCCTGACGATCACCCGACCAGTGATCGAGCGGAAGGGCCTCACGCTCGTCGGCGTCTCGGTAGGCAATCTCGAGCGCGATGTCGCAGTGCAGCTGGCACTCCCTTTCGACCGACACTGCGGCGGCGAGATCGATGCCGCCGTCGACCTCGTTCACGACCGGTTCGGGACGAAAGCTCTCACGCGAGGCGCTCTCGTGGGGCGGGATCAGGGACCATGGGTGCCTTTGCTCCCGGACTGACAGTCAGGACGCAGAGCGCGGACTGCCTAGGCCTCTTTGGCCCTCGGATCGAGCGCGTCGCGGAGTCCGTCCGCGATGAAGTAGGCGCACAGGACAATGAGCGCGATGGTCACGCTCGGGATGACGATCTGCCAAGGATGGACTCGAAAGCCCGGATGCCCCTGTCGAGCCATCAACCCGAGAGACGCATCAGGGGGACTGATGCCGAGACCGATGAACGACAGTACCGCTTCGGCGAGTATGACTTCCGGGAGGGCGAGAAAGGCCGCAATGATCAGGATTCCCAGGGTGTTCGGAAGTAGATGCCGCCACACAACACGGTGCCAGCGAGCTCCGAACGACCTCGCCGCCCGGACGTAATCGTTCTGCTTCAAAGTGATGACCTGGCCGCGAACGATCCGTGCCACCGTAAACCAACTCACGATCGAGAGCGCGATGACGAGCGACCAGAAGTTGGTTCCAATGAGAACAGTCGTGAGGATCGCGAACGGCAGAGCCGGCAAGCCGTAGAGGGCGTCCAGGAACCGCATCATCACGTTGTCGAGTTGCCCGCCGATGAATCCTGCGATCGAGCCGTAGGCAACTCCTACTACGAGTATCGCGATGGTTGCCATGAACGCGATTCCAAGTGAGATGCGCGTTCCGAGCGCCGTTCGCGTGAGCATGTCGCGTCCGAACCGATCGGTTCCGAACGGATGCTCGCGACTTGGCGACATGTTGGCCTCGGCGAAATCGACGGCGATCGGATCGTACGGAGAGACAAACGGGACTACGATCGCGAAGAGAGTCACGAGAAGAAAGATCACACTCGCGACGACTGCCGCCCGGTTCCTCAAGTAGCGGCGCCAAGCGTCGTGCCACAGGCCCCCACTGGGGGTCGATGCCCCGACGCTGCCATTGGACGAAGACTCGAGCTCTGCCGTCGAAGCTCCGAGCGAGAAGCTGGCTTGAGGCGGGCGACTGGTTCCCACGGCTATTCCGGGCCCTCCACGGCCAGAGTCCTACGCGACTCTGAGGGATCAGCGCCTTCTCGACGCCGCATTCGCATGTGGAGGAACTGCCCCACTGACAAGCCTGCGACACCTCTGTGTTCCGGAGCGCGGACGGCCGTGCTTGAGGCCGCGCCCTCAGCGTGTGGAGCTCATGCTCCACCGGCTGAGCTACGCCAGCTTGTGGGGAACGATACAGCCGACTTCGGGGGTGCGGGACGACGGGGGAGCTATGTGTGATCCTCGGCCATTCGCTCGAAGAACCCGGTCGCCTTGCCTGGCGGCGTTAGAACTCGTTTCATAATGACTCCTCGTCGCCGGGGTGCGATGGACGCCGTGAG
>CAYTCZ010000023.1:0-17134 GCA_964436315.1 uncultured Gaiellales bacterium
TAGCTATAGCTAGTTCGCGCTCGCACTGCTTCTACGTCGACTCATGCTCGTCCGCGCTCAGGAGACCCTCGTCGAGCGCGTAGCGAACGAGCTCGGCCCTCGTCGAGAGCCGGAGCTTCTGCATGATGTGCGAGCGATGCGTCTCGGCAGTTCTCACCGAGATGTACAGCATTTTCGCGATCTCTTGATTGGTGTGACCCAAGGCGAGCAACCTGAGGACCTCCCGTTCCCGCTCCGATAGCGGATCGGCTTCCGCCTTGGCCTTCGCCTCAGCTTCGGCGGCAACAAGCCGAGCGCCGAGCGCTGGGTGCACGTAGCGGCCGCCTCCGGCGACGTCACGGATCGCCGCGACGACTTCCTTGTCGGCCGCCTCCTTGAGGACATATCCGCTCGCTCCGGCAGAGAAAGCCTCGTGGACGTACTGAGGATCGTCCTGCATCGAGAGCACCAAGACCTTGATGTCGGGTAGCACTCGGTGAAGCGCTTTCGTTGCCTCAAGCCCGTTCATGCCAGGCATGACGACGTCCATCAGGACGACGTCCGGTTCGGTTGAACGCGCGGTCTTGATCGCCTCCTCGCCGCTCCCTGCTTCTCCGACGACCTCAATGTCTTCCTGCGCATCGAGCAGAAGCCGCAAGCCGGATCGGACAACTGCGTGGTCATCAGCGATCAGAACGTGAATCGGTGCCATTAGCGGCTCGATTGGCTCATCGTTCGTCCAAAAACTGGATCGCTCCCCTTCTGGAGAACACCTTGGCAAACGTCAGTATCACGGAATCGGGATCTCTGCAACGATCGTGGTGCCGCTCGTCTCCGAGCTCTCGACGCGCAATCGGCCGCCGAGGAGCCCGACCCGTTCCCGCATGCCCACGAGTCCGAGCCCGTGATCAGGACCGTTGTCGCGGACGAAGCCGCGCCCGTCGTCCTCGATCACGGTCGTCACCCCTCCGGATTTCTCTGTAAGCAGCACGCTGACGCGTTCGGCGCGGGCGTGTTTGATGACGTTGGTGAGCGCCTCCTGAACGATCCGAAAGATGGCGGTCTCGATCTCCTGTGGAAGTCGGTTCTCGGGAAGTCGGGCCTCGAGGACGATGTCGATGCCCGTCTGTTCCTGGAGCGTCTCGATGAGCCGTTCGAGAGCGGGCACAAGCCCGAAATCGTCGAGCAGCTTGGGACGGAGTTCGACCGCGAGTCTCCGAACGTCCTGGAGCGTTCCTACGACGAGCTCCCGGAGATCCTCGAGTCCCGTGAGGTCCTTCTCCGAGTTGGCATCCTCGACTGCGCGGAGGCCAAGGAGTACCGATGTCAACGCCTGGCCGGTCTCGTCGTGCAGCTCTCGGGCGAGTCGCCGCCGCTCGAGCTCCTGCGCTTCGAGGACTCGTCGGAATGTGTCGCGCGCAACGCGCTGGGAGAGGTCGACCGCGGTCGATGCACGAGTTGCAAAGGCCTCGGCTAGTCTCACGTCGTCGTCGGAGAAGCGCGCGTCCCGGCTCCGCTTGTCGTGAGCTGTGATCACTCCGATTGCCTCGTCGCCGACGATGAGCGGAATGTAGAGGCCTGAGACGGCCCCGAGGGTCCTAGCGATTGCCTGGTCGACCTCCGGATCGTCGACGACCGAGTCGACTCTCTCACTTCGCTTCCTCTGGAGGACCCGGCCGCTCTTCGAGTCGGCCATGCTCAGGCGGAGACCGATGAAGTCCTGTGCGCCCTCACCAGACGCGGTCTCGATCAACAGATCACCGTCCGGCGCCGGCAACGCGACGGCAACGACCCGAGCATTGAGGAGCTCGCGCAGACGCTCTGCCACCAGCTCGAGCAGGGCGGGAAGCTGCATTTCGCTCGCTAGGGCGTTTCCGATCTCGTTCAGCGACTCGAGCTGTCGAGACCAGCTGGTCGCGGACTCGTACAGACGGGCGTTCTCTACTGCAATCCCCGCATGGAGGGCAAGAATCGAGATCAGTTCCTCGTCCTCGTCGGTGAAGTCAGCGGCGCTGGTCTTTTCGGTCAGATAGAGATTTCCGTATGCGACGCTGCGCAGAATGATCGGCACGCCGAGAAAACTGCGCATCGGCGGATGACCCGGCGGGAAGCCGACGCTCCTGGGGTCATCGGAGATGTTGCTGAGTCGAATTGGCTTTGCCTCTTTGATCAGGACTCCCAGGACTCCACGGCCCCGCGGTGGCTCGCCAATCGTGGTGATGGTCTCTTCATCCAAGCCGGAGACGATGAATCGCTCGAGTTCCCGCCCCGAAGGATCGATCACCCCCAAGGCGCCGTAACGGGCGTCAGTGAGTTTTCTCGCGGTGTCGACGAATTTCTGTAGGAGCGAGTCGAGCGAGAGCTCAGAACTCAGGGTCACGACGGCCTGCAAGAGGCCGAGGAGGCGCTCTTCCTGAGTGATCACCGCACCAATCTATCCGCAGAAACCCGTAGTTACGAGCGTGGCCAGTCCGGATGTCGACGCCGGGCCGGGTCGCGATGCTGTGCTGAACACGTCTCCCACGGGAAGGGTTGGATGAAGCGAATCTTGGTCGCGACCGACGGCTCGCCTGCAGCGAACCGCGCCGTCGAGACCGGGCTCGAGCTTGCCGTCTCCGGTCGCGCAGACGTGACGTTCCTCCATGTTCTCCCGCCGGACGAGTTCATCGAGAGACGGTTCGGTCGAGATCAGGTCATTTCACATCATGAGGATGCCGACGAGACCGAGGTTGCGCTTCGGCGTGCGGCCCGGGCGGCCGAACTCGCCGGCGTCTCGTACGCCCTCGAGCGAATCGCCGGCGATACGGTTGACGAGATACTTGGGGTGGCAGACGCGAAGGACGTCGATCTGATCGTTGTTGGCTCGCGAGGGAAGGAAGGCCTCTCCCGCTTCCTCGGATCCGTCTCGCTCGCTGTCGTCGAGCGTGCGGAACGCCCGGTCCTCATTGTCAAGGACGTCGCAACAGCGATTCGCAGCTAGCTTCTCGGAGAGTTCGACCTCACTCGTACGTCGCGCGTCGGAGCGGCGTTGCCTCCGCGGCAGGCGGGGTGAAGATCACAAGGGTGCTCAATGTCCCGAATTCCACGAATCGATGCGGGACCCCGGCTGGAACGAACACGGTCGCCCCTTCCGAGAGACGGATTCGCTCGCCCGCCACGTCAATCTTCCCTCGTCCGCCGAGGACGACATAGACCTCGTCATCATCGTGCGGCTGCTGCTCATCTGGATTCGGAGCCTTCAAGACGTAGACGCCGAGCTCGAGCCCGGGCGATCGGTGAATCACCTCATAGCCTCCGCCGTCTCGAATCAGCCGGTGCTCGATCGGCTTGATCATGTAGTTCTTCATGAGCTCTTCCGGGCTCATGACGCAGCCCGCTGACGCTGCGTCGACGCCGTGATCGCCCGACGACTCGGTAAAGTCGAGTCGGATCCTGGACGGTTGGTCATGGTGCCCCCTTTTCGGTTCAGGGGAGCGAGAGGCGCGTCACGCGCGGCGATCCTATCAGCGAGGCTTGCTCAGCTCGACGCTCTGAGGCCCGGGATGATGTCCTGACCGTACGTCTCGAGTGTTTGTTCCTGCCCGTGCGTCATCAGGTAGATGTTCCACTGATCAACGCCGATCGACTCGAGCTCCCGAAGCTTGGTGGAGACCTGATCGGTCGAACCGATGACGCAGAAGCGGTCGCAGATCTCGTCGGAGACGAACTCACCATGTGCGGCTCCGACGCGACTGTGGTCTCTGTAGTCGTAGAACTCGCGAGCTTGCACGTAGTCGGTGAGCTCCTTGGGAATCTCCGAGTCCGTCCCGTAGCGCTTGATCAGATCCATCACGTGATTCGAGACCATGGCTGGGAACCAGCGCACCTGGTTGCGAGCATCCTCCAGGTCGTCCGAAACCTGACTCGGTGCGCACACGATGCACTCGAGAGCATCGGGATCACGTCCCGCTTCCTCCGCAGCCGCCCGGGCTCGGCTCATGATCCATTCGATGATCACGGGATCGGCGAGCTGGACGATGACCCCGTCCGACACACGGCCAGCGACACCGAGGGCCTTCGGCCCGTAGCCCGCAACGTAGAGGGGGACCTGCGGGAGGTCGCGAGCCCACTCGAGACTGATCTCTCGATCGTTCCACTCGACGGTCGTCCCCGTCATGAGTTGGCGGATCATCGCGCACGAGCGTTCGAACTCGGCCATCGGAACCGGTTTGTAACCGATGACTCGGCGGGCTGAGTCTCCGCGACCGATCCCGAGCACCATCCGGCCCCCTGAGACATCCTGCAGCGTCGCGTAGCCGCTGGCGACCACCGTCGGCTCGCGCGTCCCCGGGTTGGTCACGCAGTGGCCGAGCTTCAATCGAGACGTCTCAGTCGCCATCAGGGTCAACAGGACCATCCCCTCCTGCCAGAGGACGTGTGAGTCATATGTCCAGCCGTAGTCGAAACCGTTCTCCTCGGCGAGCTTCATGAGCTCGAGGAGTCTGGTGTACGGCGGGTCCGGAAGGACGGTGACGCCGAAGCTCAGCATTAACTGCCTTTCCGCGATTCGAGTTTCGGGGAGACCGGATTCTACGCCACTGAAACGGGGGCGCAGGTTCAGCGATCGCGCATTTCTGCCGATAGAAGGAGTGCGGGAGATGGATCGCGGCAACCTGAATGGATCGGTGTTGGGCGCTCCAGGAGCGGAGCCTGTTCTCGAGTTCGAGCGAATCACGCCCGAGCTTGCGCTCGTTTGCCCGGAGCTTGCGGCAGTAGCTCGGCTGAGATTGCCCGATCGTGATCCTGAGCTCCTGTGGCTGGTCGGCCCTCGATCCCGAGCCGTCGCCGAGCCCACGGTTCTGGTCCCGAGGAAGAGCCCTTGGTTGCGCATTCCTATGCGCTCCCGGATCTTGGTTGCCGCCAGCGCCGCCGCAGTCGGCCTGTTGGCGACCGGAGCCCTCACCGCCGCGGAGGTTCGGCAGGACGCCGACCCGGAACCCGTGCCTTCCGTCGAAGCTTCCGTGCCAACTCTCGTCGTGCCAGATGTGGTTGGACAGCCCTACGTCTTCGCGAAACAGCTGTTAGACGACGCTGGCTTCGCCTGGGAGGTGGAGGGCCAGATCGAGGGTTACGCTGCCAATCTCGTCGAAAGTCAGGTGCCACTCTCGGGAACCGAGGTCATCGGCATCGAACTCCCTCGGGTCACCCTGACGCTCGATCGAAACGCCGATTACGAAGAGCGCGGAGTGCCCCAGAATGTCTCCCGCGATCCGGGCATTCCTGTTCTGAGTCATGATCCGGCGCCGGAGTCGGCGCAGAGCGGCGGGCAAGAGCCCGGGGCCGGCGAGGGAGCGAGCCCGGCTGAAAATGGGCCGAAGAGCGAGTCCACGGAGGATGCGGCGGCGGACGGGGAGGCCGTCGAGCCGATTCCGGATGGAAGCGAGAGCCAGGCCGAAGTTTCGACAGAGCCTGTGGCATCCGACCCTGGGAGCGAATCTGCGCTCGAACGCGCCCTGTTTCTCGCATCGTGGATCCTCGAACATCCACATCCCACGGACGAAGCCGTGAGTTACTGGCTATGGCAGCACAGCGAAATCATCGCTGGCGCGCGCGCAGGCGAGCGAGACGCCCGAGAAGCGCTCGAGATCCTCATCGAAATCGACCGAGATCTTCAGAAATCGTGGGGTGTCGGCGCCAAGAGCGAGGCGCTCGCGCGGGAGACCCTGCACGAGATTCGATCGAGGTAACGCCGCCCGCGGGCGTCCGGACTCAGGTTTTTCGGTCTCGAACGGGATCTCAAGCCCCTGTCAAAGAGCGCTCCCGCGCTGGAACCGGGATAGCGCTACTCTTCCGGTTGGCCGAAACGAGCGCCGACCTACCCCGAGGAGGAAGTGATGAGGCGATGGGTGCCTGGGCAAGGATGGAAGACTGATGAAATCGCCGAGAACTCAGGGTCGTCGTCGGGGGTCGCCGTGGCCGAGCCGGAGCCAACAGCGCCGGAGTCAGTAGAGCCGAGACCGGAGGTTGATGAAACCGTGACAGCCGAAGAATCCACTGCCGTCGCGCCACAGAGCGAAGCGCCGCAAGCAGAATCAGAGCCACCCGAGGTACCTGAGCCTGAATCACCTCTGGCGGGCGATGCCGATGTCAGCGACGAGGGCGGTGGACCGTCGATCCTCCTCCTACTCGCCCTTCTACTGGGCGTTGCCGGCATCGTCATCATTGCTGGGGTTCTTCTAGCCCGCCGGTAGCGCCGGCCAAGACGGCGGTCATCCGAGAGCGAGGCTCTCCCGGGACGGTCAGGTTGGCCGCTCGACCAGTTCGCAGTTGCGGCGAACGATGTCGAACCGATCGGCGACCACTCGGTCGCGACCCCTGCCGCAGTTGACCACGTCCCTCGCGCCGTCTCGGCTGAAGATGTGGTCGTTGCCGGAACCGCCGAAGTGGCTGTCTCGGCCTCTACCACCCAGCAGGAAGTCCGAGCCCGCGTTGCCGTAGAGCGCGTCGGCTCCCTTGCCGCCCAGGACCGTGTCCTGACCGCCACGACCGTGGAGGCGGTCCGCGCCGGCCCCGCCGATGAGGCGATCGTTCTGCCTGTTCCCCCGAATACGGTCGCCGCGTTTGGTCCCACGGAGTTGTCTCGTGAGGGCGTTCAGGGCCTTCCCGGAAGGAACGACGAAGCTGCTTCTCCCGAGTAGAGGTCCGAACCGATCATCGCCGAGGACTCCCAGGCCTGGGAAGACGAACCACTCGTAGAGTCCGGGCCGGAGTTTGTACCGCTTGGCCTCGAACGTCCATCGTTCAGGGAGAACGTACCGTGCTCCGGATGGCCAGTCGCTCAGGACTTTGACTCGGGCCGGACCCGTTCCGGCTTGCGTGGAGCGCGCCGGGGTGTAGAAGAGTTGGAGGTTGTAGTAGTTGGCCGACGACATCGGAATCCATCTGAACTCTGGAAGTCCTTTAATCACCGCGCCTGCGGTCGGGCTCTGGAGTCGTCGCAGCTCAGGAGTCGCAACGACGACCACTCCCGGCGACCGTTGTCCAGCCGCGTTCCACGAGATGATCGTGTAGCGGACCGGATTTCCGTTCGGCAGGCCCCGATCGACGAAGCCCTCGTTTGACCCTTGATAGACGGTCGTCGTCGCGCCACCCCCGATCGACCTGTCGATCGTCACGTGGGAGACCCCGGGGGGAATGTTGTAGGTGATACCGACGCGATGGTCGAGGCCGATGGCCTTGGCGTTCGTTACGGGCGGGGGAGCGGCCGGGCCTGGTCCGCCTCCGCCTCCGGGCGGCGGTCCGCCACCGGGAGGAATGACTCGGCGAATGTTGATCTGCGCCGAAACTGACGTCGAGTTTCCGAAGTTGTCGACGGCTGTCCAGGTTACGGTCGTGAGCCCGATCGGGACACAAGACGGAGCGTTGTGCGTAACCACTGGATCAGGGTCGACGATGTCGGACGCCGTCGGGGTGTCGAGCACTGAGCTCAGGATGGGATGTGTGTCGGGCACACCGCAGGTCTCGGTCTCGTACATGTCCAGGTCCGGCGCGGGGCTCAAGCTCGGCGGAGTCGAGTCGATCACCAGAATGTCTGCCTGGGCGGTCCCCTCGAGACCGAGATCGTCGGTCGCCGTGCACGTAACAACCGTCAGACCGAGAGGGAACAGCGTTCCGGATTCGGGGACGCACGTCGGGACGAGAGGCTGACCGGCGAAATCGATTGCGCTCGCCGTGTACTCGACGATGGCACCGCCAGGCCCGGTGGCCTCGACTGGACTCGGCGCCTCGAGTGTTACGACCGGAACGTCGTCGTCGAACTCTGTCGACGGAATCGAGTCACTGCATCCGGGATCAGCCCCATCAATGAGACCATCACCGTCGTTGTCCACGCCGTCGAAGCACTCGGGCAGGATCTGTCCGGTCGCGATTGGAACCAGCGCTGAACCTGCGCCCAGGACGAGGAATGAGCACGCGAGTAAGAGGACGAGCTTGAACCGGCCTCTCATATTCCGCGGGGCTGGCCGAAACGGGCCAGCGGCGCTTCACGATCGTTTTCCCGTAGCCCTGTGTGGTGCGCGGCGCCGCGCGCCTGAAACAGGGCGTTCACAATCGACAAGAGAGGGTCCTCCCTCGACCGCAACTGTTGTGCGAAAGCCGCACTGGTGTCCCGATAACAGTCCGATCATTTTCTTGTCCGGCCCGGCGTGAAACAACTGGACAAACGTCCAGGGGCCCATAGCCTGCGAACTGACTTTTTCCTGGATCGCCTCGACTGGCTACGGACGGCGCGAAGCAGGAATCAGGTGGAGATCATCTTCTTTTCGACGCCGACGCCGGCGGCGACTGCACGCTCGTACTCGAGTGGAACGGTCGCGGAATCCTGGAGTGCGATCCCTGTCGAGTCGAAGACGGTTATCTCTGACTTGGACGTGCGGCCCTGCTTCTTGCCGACAACGACCTCGCCGATCTCCCCCGCAATGTCCGATTCGGCGATCACGCCCTGCGAGAGGGGAACGTTGATCTCGCCGTCCGTCCGGCACTGACGGATGTCGTCAACGAAGATCCGCGCCCGTTGAAGGATCGTCGCTTCGAGTTCTTGGTCACCATCCTTGTCGGCCCCGACCGCCGCGATATGCGTGCCGTCCTCGATCCACTCGTCCATGACGATCGGGCCCCGCGCGGGTGTCACCGTGACGACGACGTCCGCTCCGCGCACGACTTGTTCCAGATCGGTTGACGCTCTGATCTCGAACGCCTCGTACTTCGGCTGCTGAGCGGCGACGAAATCGGCAAGCGTCTCCTCCGAGCGGCTCCAGACTCGTACGTCTTCCCACGGGAATACCTCGTTGCAGGTCTCGAGGGTTCCCTCGGCCATGTGGCCGGCACCGACGATCGCGAGAACGCGTGAATCCTTGCGTGCCATCCACCGGGCCGAGACGGCTGCCGACGCGCCTGTCCGCATGACCGTGTGGTAGCTCCCGTCGCAGATCGCCAGAGGAAACCCCGTTTCCGGGTGGGTGTAGATGAGGATGGAGAACACGGTCGGGAGATCGAATCGCTCGCGATTGTTCTCTCGGATCGAGACCCACTTGCACGCTGCAGCCTCGGGTTCCTCGATGTAAGAGGGCATTGCCTCCCACTCGCCCGGATACTTCTCGAGAACGATGTGGCCCTTCGGGTCCATGTAGAAGCGCCCCTCACCGTGCATTCGGTAGGCCTGTTCGACCGTACTGATGTACTCGGCGGGGGTGAGGAGCCCCATCATGTCCGTGCGGCTGAGGATGAGGGTCTTGCGGTTGCGCCAGCTCTGTACGTTTTCCATGCCGGTCGATTCTACGGGCCTGCTGCGGCGCGCTGAGCCCCACGGGTACTCGGAGTCAAGGTCGTGTTCGAGCAGATCGAGTCCCGCTGTGACATGCTCGTCATGCACCCCCCACCCAACAGGGTGGGGTTGGAGACCACCCACTACCCATATCCGAGGGTACCGAGTCAAATCGGGCTCAAGTGTCGCGACGAGTCCCAACTGTGAGACGACGTGTGCCAGCTGTGAATCTCGACCCGCGACCTCCGAGCGGCTCGCCGTTTCGGTTCTCAAATGCAGCTGACAGCGCTGTGCTCCCGGACGGCTACACATCTTCGAGAGGCTCCGACGGACCGTCGCCGGCCGCAACGAGGCTGCCGCCCCGGAAGAATGTGGCGAACTCGACGCGAGTTCTTTCGTCAGGCGGGTTTTGGAGCTCGCGGCTCCCCGGCCGCGATCGTTCGAGGACGTCAGGGTCGTGCGCTCGCGCCTGAGTTGACGTTCGAGCGCAAGCTCTCCGTGACCCGACCCCGAGTCCGATACATAAGATTGGCGCATGCCGCGCGTCGAGCTCGTCGACCCGGATTCTGCACCGCCGGAGACCAAGGCCGCCTACGACGCGATCCGGGAGGACTGGGGCGGCATGCTGTTTACGGACTGGCGCCCCCTTGGCTACAGCCCGGAGATCATGGTTGCCGTCCACAAGCTCTTCTTCAACCTCCAAGGCGAAAAGGGCGGAAGCCTCACTGACGTCAAGGACAAAGAGCTCGTCGCAATCAAGACCTCGCACATGAACGGCTGTGATTACTGCCTCGGCCACAACGTCGATTTCGGTCAGGTTGTCGGCCTGTCTCTCGAAGAGATCCAAGCGGCCTGTTCGACCGACTACCGATCGTCGGAGAATCTCTCGCCACGCCAGAAGGCTCTACTTCGTTGGACAGAAGCAGTCACTCTGAACACGGCTGAGGGAGACGACGAGGCGTTCAAAGAAATGCAGGAGTTCTACAACAACGCTGAGATCGCCGAGCTCACGCTCATGTCGGGGCTCTTCAACATGTGGAACCGGTTCACGAAAGCGCTTCATATTGAGCTCGAGCCAGCCAAGGAGAGGGAACTCATCGCCTGTCTCGCTCGAGCTACACCGACCCGGCACTCCGGAGCTTCGAGCGCCACGCACTAATCTGAAGCGCTCTTGGCCGAGTATTAGAAGGAGAATGGGAGACCAGAATGAGGATTGAAACGCTCGATCACGTCGCACTCTGGGTCTCGGACCGCGACACCCTTGCCGATTTCGTGACGACGCACGTCGGAATGCATGTCATCGAGCGAACCGACAAGTTCACGCTCGTCGGCTCGAACGCTCGCCGCGGGAAGCTCACGTTGTTTGCCGCTGACGGTGAACGAGAGCCGCGACCGCTCGTGCGGGTCGGCCTCCGCGTCAACGACCTCGACGCTGCCGTCGCGGCGCTGCCTGAGACATCTCCGGCCCAACCGGTCAACGGTTCGGCCCGCTTCGACGCCCCCGAAGGGCTCGGACTCGCGCTCGTCGAGGGGGAAACTGACGTTGACTATGACATCGATCACGTCGTCTTTGCGGTGCCCGATCCACCGGCGACATTCGCGAGCCTCGAGGAGCTTGGCTTCGAGAACGTGAACGGCCGGCTGAAAGCAGGGAATTCGTACGTCGATCTTGAGATCGGAGAGCGCTTGGACTCGCCGCGTCCGCTCCTCAATCACCTGGGTCTTCGCGTGAATTCGGCGGACGACCACATCTCCGAGGCGGAAGAACGAGGCATCGAGATTGCGGATATCGTCGACGGGCCAAACACGTATGCCGTGTTCGTCTGGGGACCCGATCGAATCAAGCTCGAATACGTCGAGCACAAGCCGACCTTCTCGCTCGTGTAGGCAACCTGCTCTCTTCGCGGCACGAGGCGACGCGTGGCAGGCTCGTTTGACCTCGTCGTAGCGGGGGCCGGAATGGGGGGGCTTGCAGCCGCCGCGGAGGCGAGCGAGCGGGGAGCACGCGTTCTCGTCCTCGAGAAGGGCTCGCGGGTTGGGGGTTCGATGCTGCTCTCGAGCGGGGTGATCTGGCGTCACCGATCGTTTGAGCAGTTCCGGGAAGAATGTCCGACGGGCGACGAGAAACTGCAGCGCACGATCCATGAGCGCCTCGATCAAGACCTGAGGTGGCTTTCGTCTCTCGGAGCTCCCTTTGTCGACGACGACACTGGGAACCCGTTGACCGTTGGGATGCGTTTTTCTCCCAGGGAACTCACCGACGTTCTTGCGTCTAGGGTGACCGAGCTTCGGCTGAACGAACCTCTTACAGACCTTCCAGGAGATGCCCCAGTCGTACTCGCTACCGGGGGATTTCAGGCAAACCGCGAGCTCGTCCGCCGTTACGTCACGCCCGAAGCGGACTCATTGCTCCTTCGCTCGAACCCATGGAGCTCAGGAGATGGCCTGCGACTGGGTCTTGACGCCGGTGGAAAACAGTCGTCTGGGATGAGCGAGTTCTACGGACGGAATATGCCTGCCCCGCCGGCACGGGTTCGCGAGATGGAGTTCGTCGATCTGGCGCAGCTCTACGCGCGCCATGCAACGATCGTCGGAGCAAGCGGCGATCGGTACACGGCAACGACCTGGAGTGAGATCGACGTCGTTCAGTGGACATCCCGCCAACCGGGCGCAAGAGCACAGTACGTGGTGCCGCGCGAGTTGCTCGAGCTGCGGATCCGAGATCGCACGGTCTCAGACATGATCCACGCCGCCAGGAAGGCCGGGGCTCGCGTCGAGGAAGATCATGGCTCGGTCACAGTCCCGGTCGTCGCCGCAATCACCTCAACCCTCGGTGGACTCAAGATTGACGAGGAAGCTCGGGTGGCCGACAGCGTGTACGCCTGCGGAAACGATGCAGGCGGAGTGTCGACGGGTGGCTACTCGAGCGGGCTCGCCGCGGCACTCGTCTTCGGTCGGATCGCCGCGCGATCGGCTCTGACCTGACGACGACGCTAGAGTGGGAACCCAGCCGGTGGTCGCCCGCCGCCTATCGCTGCAGCAGGTATGCACAGGGCCTCGGATCCCCAGGAAGGGGAGATCGCCCGACCCTCGAGACGAACAGGCGCTCACCCTCGTCGAGTTCGATCTCGGCTCCAACGGGAGGCGGCTCGCCGTCTCGCTCGATCAACTCGTAGCCGCTCGACTTCGACACAAACAAGATGTGGTTTTCCGGGCCCATTGGCCCAAGAGTGTAGAAACTCTGCTCCGACGAGTAGCTCTCTAGGCGGCGGTCGCTGCGACGTAGGCCGGCACTGAGACGCGTACAACAGTCCCGTCCTGCCCGGTCGAGAAAGAGAAGCGTCCGTTCAGAACCTGAACGCGCTCCTCAATCGACTCGACTGATGCCCGGCGCTTCTCTTCGACACCGTCGTCGCTGACGGTGGTAACGAACGTCCCGTCGCCGATCTGGCTGAGCACCACCTCGATGCGACTGGGCTTCCGGCGAACCGCCTGCGTAATTGCCTCGCGCATGATCTGGTACACAGCCGCCTGGCACTTTTCACCCATCTCTTCTCCCGCGTCGACAGAGAGCGTGACGTCGATGCTGTCTGCCGCCCGAACCTGATCGCCAAGGGCATGGACCGCCGCGCTGAAGCCGTGGTCGCGAAGGACGAGCGGCTCGATCGAGAAAGACAAGTCGCGAAGCGTTCGAATGGTCGTCCGCTCGCGTTCGAGAGCGGCGCTCACGACCTTGGCGGCGTCCTCGTACCGCTCGTCTTCCAGTGCAGCGAGCGCGGCGTCGTGCATAAGGGCGATACCCGACATCTGTTGGAGCGGACCGTCGTGGAGGAAGAGCGAAAGCCTCCGTCGCTCATCCTGTTCGGCGGTGATCACCTGCTCGGTCAGTTTTGCGCGTTCTGCTTCGCGCTTTCTTGCCTCCGATAAGAGGAATGATTTCTGTGTCGCACTCGAGGCGAAGTCGGCAAGCACCGTTGCTCGAACCGCGTCAGTCTTCGTGAACGGTTCGCCCCGACGGAGCTCAATCGTGCTGACCGTCGAATCGCTCGACCGGATTGGAATTGTCATCGTGCTGCCATCGACGTTGACCTGACGATCCGATTCGTCCTCGAGGACACGGGCTGAATCGGATCCAAAGAGATTCTTCGCCTCGGCAGCGACACGTTCGGACGCCAATTCGCCGTCGGCGACGTCGGCGATGCGACCCATCGACTCAACCAGCCGCTCTAGGAACGCCGCTTGAGCCTGGAGAGAGCCCGCGATGATCTCGTGTCGCCTGCGCTCGGCGACGATCAGGAACAGCGCCGCCGCGACCGGCAGCCACATTGCCGCGAGCCCCCCAAAAATGGCGAGGACCTGTGAACCGATCACCAGTCCACCGATCCCTAGCACTACGCCCGCCGACGCGGCCGCAATGACGAGCAGAACGCCTCTGCGCTGGGTTTGGTTGAGACTCATCGCCCTAACCCGGCCGTGTCATTAGCCGTGCGCGTCCCAGGGTCAAACGCAGAGCCATCGGGCCGGCTCAATGCCCTGATCCGCTAGTCGATGATCGCGTCGCGTAGTGCGATCGCGACGGCATGCGTGCGGGTGTCTGCCTCGAGCTTTGCGAGGATGTGGCGCACATGGCTCTTCACCGTCTCCTGGCTGATGAAGAGCTTCTTTGCGACCTCGCCGTTCGACATCCCATCGGCAAGGAGTTGGAGAATCTCGCGCTCGCGCGCCGTCAGCATCTCTTCTCGTTCTCGCGTCAGGAAATCGGGCATGAGCGCCGGATCGACGTACCCCTCGCCAGCGGCGACCTTCTCGATTGCCCGCAGGAGCGTTTGATGGGGTGCCTCCTTCAGAATGTAGCCCTTTGCCCCCGACTCGAGTCCGCGGGTGAGGAGGCTTCGCTCGCTGAAGGCGGTGAAGAGAAGAACTGCACTCGACGGCAGTTTCTGTGTGAGTTCTTTGGTCGCTTCGAGACCATCCATTCCCGGCATGCGAACGTCCATTACGACGACATCGGGCCGTCGGCGCTCGGCGATAGCGATGCCGGCGGCGCCGTCTGCCGCCTCTCCAACGACACGCACGTTCGGTGTTCGAGACAGTGAGAGGCGGAGACCTTCTCTGACGACCTCATGGTCGTCGACGATCAGACAAGTGATTTCGTTGCTCAATGTGGCTCCCGGCGTTGTGTTTCGGGAAAAACGGTGAGGAACTTTAGAGTTATGTCGTCAGGAGTCCGCGCAGACTTGAGCTCAAATATCGGCGCGGGCCGAGGAGATCGCTCATGATTCCGGGTCTCTCGGTTCGTCGCCGTCAGCCGATATAGATAGCTTCAGGTACGGCATCTATACTCAGACGACAGTTGGACGACGAACTACCTCCTAGTACCGACGCCCCGGAGCGCGGGGCGTGAGCGATACCGTCCGGATCCTCATCGTTCTCCTCCTCGTTCTGGGGAACGCGATCTTCGTCGCTGCCGAGTACGCGCTCGTCACGGCTCGCCGCTCACGCCTTGAGGAGCGCGCCAAGGCCGGAAGCCGCGGAGCGCGCACTGCGTTGTCGCTCCTTGATGAGCCAACGCGGTTTATCGGCACGATTCAGCTTGGCATCACGGCGTTCGCGATCCTGATCGGCGCCGTCGCTGAGCCGCTACTGTCGGGCTTCCTCGACCCACCGGTCTCGACCACTGTGTCGTTCATCATTGGTTTTGCGATCCTGACGTACGTCAGCGTGGTCGTTGGAGAGCTCGTTCCGAAGGCAATCTCGCTGCAAAAGGCGGAGGGAATCGCCGCAGCACTCGCCGTCCCGCTGAACTGGCTCCAGCGGATCGCACGTCCACTCGTCTGGATCCTCCAGGTCTCGGCAGATTCGCTGGCGCGACTGTTCGGGATCCAGAGGGCCCCGGCCGGGGTGGTCATGTACTCGGAGGAAGACATTCGTCATGCAGTCGCGGCCGCCGAGGACGAGGGGGTCATCGAGGAGGTCGAGGAGGAGATGCTCTACAAGGTATTCGACTTCTCGCACAAGGAGGTCCACGACGTGATGGTTCCGCGGCCCGAGGTCATCGCGCTCTCCATCGATCTCCCCACACAGGAATGCCTTGCCGCATTGATCGACTCTCCGTATACGCGTTATCCCGTGTACCGCGAGGAAGTGGACAACGTCGTCGGGATCTTGCACGTGCGCGATCTTTTCTCCGCCCTGTATGACGCTGGAATCGGCAACGTCCAGGTCGAAGATCTCGTGCGGCCGGCCTATGTGGTTCCCGAGACGAAAGACCTCGGCGCGATGCTCGCCGAGTTTCGTCGGACGAATCAGCACATGGCGATCGTCATCGACGAGTACGGTCGATTCGAGGGCATCGTGACACTCGAAGATGTTCTCGAGGAGATCGTTGGCGAAATCGAGGACGAGTATGACCTTCCCGACGAGTCAATCGAACAGCTCGACGAGAACTGGATTCGGATCGACGGAACGTATCCGATTGACGACTTCAATGAACGCTTCAAGCAGGAACTTCCGCAGGCTGACTACAACACCATCGCCGGCTTCGTCTTCGGAGAAATTGGACGGGCAGCGGAGCAGGGAGACGAGGTCGTTTGGAACGGGCTTCGATTCCGGGTTCACGAAGTCGACGGACCTCGCATCGAGAGCCTCGACATCGAGTTTCTCGCGACCGATGATGCTCCGTCCGAGGAGGTCCCGGCCGGCGAGTAGCCGGCTCCGAGTGAGCTCCAGGAGTCGACGGCGGCTTGCTGCGGTCGCGGGATCCGGCCGTGCTCGCGGCGATGACTCCAGACGACGATCCCTCGCCGATTGGGATCGACCCACTAGACTCCCCGCTCATGCAGTTCAGTCATATCTCAGCGGACGAAGCGGGCGAGGTGTCCGGGGCGCGAGCCGAGAATTTCTCGGGTGCCGTTCGGCTCCAGCCGATCACCGGCGACCCGTCGCCCGACGGCGTTGAAATCCTCGCGGTGTTCTTCCCGCCGGGGGGCCGCACGCGACCGCACACACATCCGGTGGAGCAGAGCCTTCACGTGATCGAAGGGACTGGCGTCGTTGCTGTCGAAGGACAGCGGTGGCTCATCAATCCTGGCGATGTCGTCGTCATCCCCGCCGGGCTCTGGCACTGGCACGGTGCGACGCCTGATTCCGCCATGTGTCACATCTCGATCAAACAGCCGGGCGAGTCCGACTGGAATCAGCCCGACAAGGATTGGGACGAGTACATGGGTGACCTGAGCTAACGCGGCGACCCTCGACTCCGATTCGACGCACTTCCGTCGCCTTCCGCGCGACACTTGCGATTGCTTTGACGTTAGGCTCGAAAGCGGGTGGTGGGCCGGGGTGCCCCGGGAATGAGAGGAGCGGTGAGTTGCCTATCAGCCGGTCAGTGCGTCGGTCCGTCCAGCCATTTCCACGTCGGTCTCGGTGATCGTTCCCGTGACGTGCGTCCACCAGCGAACGGTGACGTGATTCCAGCTGATTGCGATGTCCGGGTGGTGGTTGTGCTCTTCGGCGAGGTCGGCAAGGGCGTTGACAAAGCGGATTGAGGCGACGAAGTCATCGAATTCGAACGTCCGCTCGAGCGCACCGTCGATCTCGGCCCAACCGTCTCCTTGCCCCATGCCTGAAGCCTAGGCCAGGGGCAGGTCGGTTTAGGAATTCCGTTCTCGTCCGTCCTCCTCCTCGGATTCATCCCCATCCCCATCTCTGTGGCCATCCGCTGAACTCTGTCCAGCTGGTGCATTGGGGCCCACGTCGTGCTCATTCCCGGTTTCCCGGTCGCTCGACTTGAGCTTGCGCTCGACGGCGGCGAGGTGATCTCCGTCTTCTCCGCGTTCGCCGTCGGTTCGACTT
>CAYTCZ010000023.1:17234-38484 GCA_964436315.1 uncultured Gaiellales bacterium
CTTGTGACTGGGGCTGTGGCACTGGATCGTCCGATCCCTCGAGTTCGTTGCCATCGGCCGGATCTCTCGACTCGCCTCGGTGCTGCGAACTGTCCGACGCGGGATCGCCGGAAAAATCGATCAGGGATCGGACTGATTGCGCAGTAGCTCCGTCGTAAGCCACACGTGCGACGACAATGGTGGCTCGTGCGGGAACGGCGTGAGGGCTCCGAACCGGGGTCGTCCACTCCTCCGGGTCAGAAGCACTAAAGAGCATGTAGAGAAGGGCTGCGGTCATCGCGGTAGCCACGCAGACCAAGGCCTGCCAGAGAAGCGGCTTTAGCCGAATGCTCACCCTCGATCCCCTCAGCCTCAGGCTAGAGAGGAGTTGCGCGGAGCGAACCCCCTTTGTAGGCACATCGCGACAGGACGCTTGCGACGTCGGTCGCGGCCTGGTGTCGGAGTCTGCCGCGGATTCTGATATGAACGCTCTCGCCTCACAGACCCCGTGCTGGGTGCGGCGGGTGACCGTAAGGCGATGACATGACGCGAGTTCAGAAACGCATGAGGGAGGCGCTGTGAAGACCAGCCTTGGCATCTGGGCCCTTGGCTCGATGGTTACTCGGTTCGTCCCGGGCGGCTATCAACCGCAATTCGCCGACGAGAGCACGGCCGATCGAGTCCGCCGGGCGGTAACCGGGCTCGGAGATCTCATGGACGACTACGAGTTTCACTATCCGCAGGAGCTCTCCGAAGAGAACATCAACGATGTCCGCGAAGCGTTGGCCGGCCACGGCATCTACGCCGTAGCCTCGGGACTCCACCTTGACCCGCGATTCGGGCGGGGTGGTCTCGTCTCGCCTGACGAGGAAACGAGGACGGAGGCTCAAAGGAGAACCGTTGCGGCGGCCGACTTTGCCGGCTCCCTCGGCGCCCACTTCATCGTCTGGCCAGGTATTGAGGGTTACAACTACCCGTTCCAGACTCCGTATCGGGAGAGTTGGGACTGGTTCATCGAGGGCATCGGGCAGGCGGCCGCGCGCTGTGGAGAACACGGCGTGAAGCTCTTTCTCGAGCACAAGAACTCGGAACCGGCGATGAAGATCCTGATGCGAAACATTGGAATGACACTGCACGTCATTCACAAGCTGCGCGCAGAAGGCCTCGAGAATGTCCAGGTGAACATGGACTGGCAGCACCTCATCATGAACGGCGAAAGCCTCGCCGAGTACGCTGCAATGCTCGCGGCCGAGGGGCTTCTTGGCCACCAACACGCGAACTCTGGCTGGGGGACGTTCGACGATGACAACATGGTCGGCGCGACCGCGTTCATGGAAACGCTCGAACTAGCGGTCGAGTTCCGCCGGGTGGGCTACGGGGACAACGGCGAGCGACTCGGGTTCGATCTCTATCCGTACACAGAGGATGCGATCGAAGCGGTTCGGCGTAGCGTGATCCACTGGAGATTCATCGAAGCCGTGGCGGCCAAGATCGACGACGACGCACTCCGGACGGCCCAGATGAAGAAAGACGCCGTAGCCGCATACGAGATCGTTTACCAAGCCCTGGGTGCTTAAGAACTCGTTTCACAATGATCGAGAGCCAACGACTTGGAGAATCCCCAGACAGCGTGCTTCGACGTCGTGTAGTGAGACAGCCCTTCTGAGACCGGATGCACCGCGTTGATCGATGTCACGTTGATGATCGACCCGCCACTCCCCTGTTCCAGCATCTGAACGACGCCGGCCCGGGTACAGAGGACGGTCCCTAACGTTGATGGAGACGATCCGTCGGAACTCGTCGGGCTCGAGACCCTGACGCTGATGATTTGAGAAGACGCCCGCGTTGTTGACGAGAATGTCATAGGCAGCCGAACTTCTTCACCGTGAGGTCAACAAAGCGGCGAGCGTCGTCAGGATGTCGCACATCTCCTGAGACAGCTAGCGCCTGTCCGTCCGCGCTCTCGATTCGATCGACAGCAGAGGCAACCTTGTCGGAGCTCGGGCCAACGACTGTGACGCGAGCTCCTGCCTCAGCGAGCCGCCGGGCACACGCGAATCCGAGGCCCTGCCCGGCGCCCGTGACGAGCGCAACGCGCCCGGAGAGATCGATCAGCTCGGCGAGCGATGCATCGCGGAGAGCCTCCGCCTTGAGGTCATCGCTTGTAGGGTCTCCGCGCCAGAATGTCCACCTCAGCATATGACCACTCGTGCGCGCGCGAGGTGTTCGCCTACACGATGGAGGTGGACCGATGAGTCCGACGCAGGGCGGCGTCCTTCGAGAGGGCTTCGACTACGATTTCTCCCGCGCCGATCCTGCGACCGGGATGCACGTCGATCCGGCCGCGTGCGCGATGTACGAGACTGCGACGCTCGCAGACGCCTCGGGCGTGTTGGGACCCATGCTCGCCGAGAACTGGACGGTTAGCGATGACGGGATAACGTGGCGCTTTCGTATCAAGCCGCGCGCCAGATTCCACTCCGGCGACGCCTGTGACGCTGGGGCGTGTGTGGCCGCATACCGACTTCAGAGCGATCCGACCGTTTCGCCCATTCTGGCATTCTTCTGGGCGGCAGTTGCCCAGATCGATGCCGACGGCGATGACGTGGTGTTCCGACTACACCATCCCTTCGCCGGATTCCCATCGCTACTCCGATCCTGGCACGCGGGGGTTCACAATCAAGCGACCCGCGAAGCCGTCGGCGAGGCCTACGGGTACTCGACCGTCGACGGAACCGGGCCATTTCGACTCGAGGTCCTCCGACCCGGCGAGGTTCTCGAGGTGAGCCGCTGGGACGAGTACCCCGGATCGATTGTCGACTGGTTCGAGAACGAGGGGCCCGCCTATCTCGACGGGGTTCGCTGGATTCCGCTTCTGGACGAAGACGGTCGCGCCGCCGCCCTGGAGGAAGACGAGGTGGACTGCATCCAGAACCCGTCATTCCTACACGTCGAGCGGTTGCGCGAGAATCCCGAGCTGCGTGTGATCACGTACCAGCAGTCGTCCGAGGCCTACCTGGCGGTTGACCATCAGACGGAGCGACTCGGCTTCCACGATCAGCGAGTCCGCCAAGCACTCTCCCACGCGATCGATCGGCAAGCAATCGTCACGCAGGACCTCGCGGGCAACGGCTGGCCGGCGTACGGCCCGATTCCGTCGGGTTCGGCCTGGTACGCGGCCGAGGTCGAGCGCTTCAACACCTTTGATCTCGAGGCAGCGAACCGGCTTCTTGACGAGGCGGGCTTCCCTCGCGGCAACGACGGGGTTCGACTCCGCTTCACTGCTCTTGTCGTCGAGGACACCACCGTGCGACGTGTCGCTCGCTCAATCGTTGAGATGTTCGATCGGATCGGCGTCGTCCTCGAACTCCAGCCGATCGACGGGTTCGGGCCATTCTACGCGGCGCTCGACGATCATCCCGAGGCCTTTATTGCGAAGTGGTTCTGGCCTGATCCGGTCGACGAGATCATCGGCTTCATCACATCATGGTCTCATGCTGGGCCGAACTGGCAGCGGGCAGCCATTCCCGCGATCGACGAGGCATGCCGACGGTGGCTGGAGGCACCCGACGACGAATCGCTCGTGCGGGCTGCGACCGAGATCCAGCTCCTCTCGGCAGAGCATCTCCCGTTCATTCCGCTCTACTCACCGGCGGCAGTCTGGGCTCATCACCGCCGCGTTCACGGTTGGAAGCCGACCCCGACCAATCTCTACCCCTTCTACAACGACGTGTTCTTGAGCGCCCAATGACCGCGATCGTTGGACTTGACGTCGGCACGACCGGTCTCAAGGCGATCGCGATCTCTGAAGGTGGCGAGATCCTTGATCGCCGGGAGGAGGAATACCCGCTGTCGATTCCCCAGCCAGGGTGGGCCGAGCAGGATCCCGAGGACTGGTGGAGGGCAACCGAGACGGTCCTGGCACAGCTCGAAGTCGACGAGATCGCCGGCATTGGCCTCAGCGGACAGATGCACGGCCTCGTCGCGCTCGACGAGTCGGATCGCGTCCTACGGCCGGCCATCCTCTGGAACGACCAGCGGACGGCCGCGGAGTGTGACGAGATCGAAGCGAGACTCGGTCTCGATCGACTGATCGCATTGACGGGCAACCGGGCGCTGACGGGGTTCACCGCGCCAAAGCTCTTGTGGCTCCGCAACCAGGAGCCTGGCGTCTACGAACGTCTCGCGACGATGTTGCTTCCGAAGGACTATGTCCGCTTGCGCCTGACGGGAGAACGCGCCATTGACGTGGCTGACGCGTCGGGAACGCTCCTGTTCGATGTCGCACACCGAGGCTGGAGCCTGGAGGTCCTCGAGCAACTCGATCTGGATCCACAGATCCTTCCGACCGCGCTCGAGTCTCCGGCAATCTCGGGATTGACGGGCGTCGGCGTTCCCGTAGCCGCAGGTGCGGGAGACCAAGCTGCCGGCGCACTTGGTGTCGGTGTCGATTGCCCCGGACCGTTGAGCATCGCCCTCGGCACGTCTGGTGTCGTCTTTGCCGCGCTGCCGGCCTTCGCGGCCGACGCTCAGGCACGAGTTCACTCCTTCTGCCATGCGGTTCCCAACGGGTGGCATGCGATGGGGGTCATGCTCTCGGCTGCCGGCTCTCTTCGCTGGCTCCGCGACGCAGTTGCTCCGGGCGCCGACTATGCGACGCTCATTGCGGGGGCGGAGGAGTGGGAGCCGGGCTCCGAAGGTCTGGTCTTTCTCCCGTACCTCGCGGGCGAGCGCACGCCGCACGCCGATCCGGACGCCCGCGGTGCTTTCGTCGGACTGACCCTCAGACACGATCGCGGGGCGCTCGTCCGAGCAGTCCTCGAGGGCGTTGCCTTCGGTCTGCGCGACTCGCTCGAGCTGCTTTGCGACCTCGGCGTCGAGCCAAGGATCGGGCGCGTGTCCGGAGGTGGCGCCCGGAACGAGCTCTGGCTTCGGATCATCGCTTCGGTTCTCGGGATTCCGCTCGAACGGATGCGCGTCGAAGAGGGCGCTGCCTACGGGGCAGCTCTCCTCGGCGGGGTTGCCGGGGGCGTGTTTGAGGACGTCCATGAGGCCGTCGACTCGTGTGTTCAGACGGTCGAGGTCGTCGAACCGGACTCGGCGTGGCACGAGATCTACAGTGAACGGTACGGCTGCTTTCGCGACCTGTATCCAGCGCTCGAATCAGTGGGAGAACAGTGAGCGTTCTCGAGGGCCGCGTCGCCTTCATCACCGGAGCCAGCAGAGGAATTGGATCGTCGGTCGCCCGGGCGCTATCTGAGCACGGCGTTCGGCTCGGACTCGCGTCCCGCACCGGCGTCGACCTTGGTCTTGCGACTGCCGTGGCCGCCGCCTGCGACGTCCGCGACCGAGCTCAGATCGAATCGCTGGCAGGGACAACCGCGTCGGAGTTCGGCGGCCTCGACATCGTCGTTGCAAACGCGGGAGTGGGCGCGTACGGCTCCTTCATAGATCTCAGCCAAGAGCACCTCGAAGAGATGGTCGACACCAACGTGAAGGGGACGCTCTACACCGTCCGAGCCACGCTGCCCTATCTCATGCAGAGCGATGCCGCCGACCTGATCATCGTAGCGTCCGAGGCCGGTCGGCGAGCTCCACCGCTCCGTGCTTTACAGTTCGACGCAGTTTGCCCAGGTCAGCCTTACGCGGGCGCTCGACCACGAGCTGCGCGAGCTGGGTATCCGCTGTACCAACGTCTGTCCTGGTGGGGTCGCTACCACTTTCGCGATGGGCGATGGACGGGGACGAACTCCGGACATGCCCGAGCCCCAACGAATGATGCGCGCTGACGATGTCGCCGAGGCTGTTCTCTTCGTTCTGACCCAGCCGCGCGAGCTACGCATTCTCGAGCTGGGTTTCCGCTCGCTGAGTGAGGAATCCTGGGCGTAGGGTGTTACGGAAGCACGACTGTCAAGGTGCCGCCGCCGTAGCCGTTCACGAGATCACGTCCCTCGATCACGACCTCGGTGACATCAGCCGGGATGGCGACGCCAGTCTGCGTTCGCGTAAACGGCTGCTCGCTGGCGTGGTCGTGAGTCAGCGTGTGCTCCCCGAACACGGTTCCGTCGGGGCCGACAATCCGCCACCCGTCCGCGTATCTCTCCGGCGTGTCGTAAGGCGAACTCACAGTCACGCGGAAAGTGAAGGTCTCGTCGACTCGTTCCACATCCGCGGCGACGATGTCGGGGAAGCGCTGCTGCGCCTCGGCTGGCTCGGCTCCGGTCATCTCGTCAGAACCACCACACGCGGCTGCGAGCAACCCGAGCGCAACGACCGCTGCTAGTCGGAGAAGTTGTCTCGCGGTCTGCATGCTGGCCACAGCTACTCCGTCAGTTCTTCCGGTTCGACGTTGCCATCGTCGATTCGCCAGGCGGCGAGTTCTCCCGTTCGCAGATTCAGGATGACGTAGGGAAGTCCCTCCCACTGGCCGATGTTCTCGACGTCCGTTCGGGAGGGACGCGGTGGGCTTGAGATGTGGGAGTGAAAGATCGCGATTTCAAAGCCATCGTCCCAGAGGTCCATCCACAGCTGTGGCTCAACCTCGAGTTGGAAGTGGTACGGGCTTGGCTCGACGTTGCGGCCGGGGATGTATCGCTCGGCGGTGCCGTCGCGGATCGCGATGATGCCGCACGCCTCGTTTGGCTTCTCGGCCTCGGCGTGCTCGACGATCGCGTCGCGCACGGCCGCGGGGATCACCACCAGAGGCGGTCTCCCATAGAGCGCTCGAGATCACCGTCGGATTGCGTCCAGAAATCGGCGGAAAGGTACTTCCAACCACCGTCGGCCAGGATCGCGACCACGACGCCGTCTGGCATCTCAGCCGCGAGCGATCGCGCGACGTGGATGACGGCGCCCGAAGAAACTCCTGCGAAGATCCCTTCCCGGTCGAGCAACATTCGCAGGCCTTGCACCGACTCTTCGTTCGTCACCAGGATCTTTCGGTCGAGCCGGGAGACGTCCAGAATCGGCGGGACGTAGCCGTCGTCGAGCGACCGAAGACCGTAGACGAGATCTCCTTGAAGCGGCTCTGCTGCGGCGACCAGAACGTCCGGGTTGGACTCCCGGATTCGCTCGCCGGCTCCCATCAGCGTGCCGCCCGTCCCAAGGCCCGCGACGATCGCATCCACGCGCGGAAGCGCCTCGACGATCTCGGCGCCGGTTCCTTCGTAGTGTGCGCGGGGATTCGCCTCGTTCGCGTACTGGAACGGCATGAAGTAGCGGGGCTCACGCTGCGCCAGTTCGAGCGCGACTCGGACGGCACCGTTCGAGCCCTCTTCCGCAGGCGAGAAGTGGATCTTGGCTCCATACAGTTGGAGGAGTCGGATACGTTCGGTCGTGGCGTTCTCCGGCAATACGCACGTGAGCGGATAGCCTTTGAGTTTGGCGACCATCGCGAGCGAGATCCCCGTATTGCCGCTCGTCGGTTCGAGCAGTTCACGTCCAGGTTCGAGCTCTCCTGACTCTTCGGCCGCCTCGATCATCGCCTTCGCGACACGATCTTTCAGGGAGCCGGTCGGGTTCTGTCCCTCGAGCTTTGCGTAGAGGCGGATGCCCGCATGTGGCGCAAGCCGCGGGAGCTCGATCAGCGGGGTGTTCCCGATGAGGTCAAGCGTCGACGGGGCGAGCACGCGTTCTCCACCGGCCATCGCCGGCAGCAAGATGACCGTCGAGCCGTCGGCGACCGGCGTATCGAGTCCATCGAGTGTCCGGACATCTTCGTTGTTCAGGTACACGTTGACGAACGGTGCGATGTCGTCGTCTCCGTCCAGCACTTGTTGCCCGAGGCCCGGGTATTTCCCTGAGAGGTCGTTCAAGACGTCTCGGAGCGTTCCACCGGAGGCTTCGACTTCGCGCGCGCCGCCGACCTCTGCGCGCAGGGTGGGGGGGATCCGAACTTTGATCACGTCGCTACGTGGGTCGAACCGCCCTGACAGAACTCAACGTAGTCGATGTACTCGGTGATCGTCGGCTCGTCACCGCAGACCGGACAACTCGGATCCCGGCGCAAGGTCACCTCGGTGAAGGTCGCCTCGAGTGCGTCATAGAGCAGGAGGCGGCCAACGAGAGGATCACCGATACCGAGCACGAGCTTGATGGCCTCGTTGGCTTGGATCGAGCCAATGATCCCCGGGAGAACGCCAAGCACCCCGCCTTCGGCGCAGCTCGGCGCCAGCTCGGGAGGCGGCGGCTGCGGAAAGAGGCATCGGTAGCACGGCCCTTCACGCGGCTTGAAAATGGTGGTCTGACCTTCGAAGCGGAAGATTGACCCGTGGACGATCGGGATGTTGTGCCAAATCGACGCGTCATTCAGGAGATAGCGGGTCGGGAAGTTGTCTGCGCCATCGACGATGAGATCCCAGCCCTCGCCGAGGATGCGGTCGATGTTCTCGGTGTTCAGACGCTCCGGATAGAGCTTGACCTCGACATCCGGATTGAGCGCCTCGATCGTTTGCTTTGCCGACTCCGCCTTTGGCTCCCCAAGCCTCTCGCGGTTGTGGAGAACCTGACGCTGGAGGTTCGAGTCGTCGACTAGGTCGTCATCGACGATTCCAAGCGTTCCCACACCGGCCGCTGCGAGGTAGAGAGCAGCGGGGGACCCGAGGCCTCCGGCTCCGATCATCAGCATCCTTGAGTCGAGCAGCTTGAGTTGGCCTGCTTCGCCGACTTCTGGAATCAGGAGATGCCGGCTATAGCGCTTACGCTGGCTGTCGTCGAGCGCGCGTGGGAAATCGAAGGGGTGGCCGTTTTGCTTCCAGTCGGTGAACCCGCCGGCGAGCGAAACGACATCGGTGTAACCGAGTTCGTTCAGCGTCTTGGCGGCGAAGGCCGAGCGGCTGCCGCCGGCGCAGTAGACGACGACGGGATTTGCATGATCGGGCACGGCACCTTCGATGCGCGACTCGAGATGGCCACGTGGAATGTGAACTGCGCCAGGGATGTGACCCTCTTCCCATTCATCTCGCTCACGAACGTCGACGAACACCACGCCGTTCTCGGAGAGCTCAGCAGCCCGAGTCGGGTCAATTTCCTGGATTTCGGCCTTCGCCTGCTTGAGCAGGTCTCGGTAGGAACTCATTGCTTCAACGAGTATAGCGGGTGCTTTAGCAGGTAAAGCATTACGGAGTCACGCGGTCTGCGACGTCGCTACCCTCGCACCATGTCGGCGCGAATGCGCATTCGTCTGGTGGTCGGCGTGCTCGCTGTCGCAGCCGCCGGAATCGCCGTGGCAGTTGTGGTCGTAGCTTCGCGCGGAGACGACGAGACCGAGACTCAGGCTCCTCCACTCGAGCTCGGATTCGTGCTCACTGACCGTGAGACGGCTGATGCACTCGCCGAGGCCGAGCGTGCCTACGACAGTGGAGATCGGGTCACAGCGCGGCAAGAGTTCGCGCTGCTCGCCGATCAGCAGCCTCAGTCGATCGAGGCACGAGTTGGTTTGGCGATGTCCTCGTGGCCTCGCGAAACCCTCGGACAACTTGAGGATCTCGTCGATCAGAATCCGGACAGCGCGCTCGCGCGACTCCACTTCGGCCTTGCCCTCTTCTTCGTCGGCCGCGAACAGGAGGCCGAAGAGCAGTGGCGGGAGGCCGAAGCGACTGATCCTGACTCGCCAGCGGCGATCCTCGCGGAAGATCTCCTTCATCCTGAGATGCCGCCAGGCCGGCCGTTCTTCATTCCTTCCTCCGGCGCGACCCCCGAAGGGCTGACGGACTCGGACGCTCCATCGCAGCTCGCGGAACTCGAGCGACGCGCCGAGGAGGGAGGTGAGCGCGACTGGCTCCTCTACGGGGCGGTGCTACAACGCCTCGGGCTGCCGATATCGGCCTTGAAGGCTTATGACCGCGCGGTCGAGGTCGACTCGTCGAGCGTCGAGGCGCAGACAGCCGCCGCCGTCGTCCGTTTCGACAAGGATGCCCCTGCGGAAGCATTCGGGCGACTTGGGCCGCTTGCGGAAGCAAATCCAACCTCGCCGGTCGTCCGTTTTCACCTCGGACTGCTGCTCCTCTGGATCGGCGACGTCGAGGAATCGCGACGGCAACTAACTATTGCGCAAGACGAAGGTCCAAATACAACGTATGGTCGAGAAGCAGGGCGACTACTCGCTCGACTCGAGGAGGTTAGGACTTCTTGACGGTAAAAATGGGTCTTTCGGCCTATGCGGACCATCCTCTTAACGTGCAACAGTTGCGCCACGCCTGATTCACAATCGGCACTGAAGCCCGAAGACGTGCGTGCCGCGCAGGTCTACGGTCCCAGTCGAAGAAGCCCGTAGCGATGCCCGAGAGCCCAGACGCTCCAGAAGGGGGAGGACGCAGCTAGTGCTCGAGCAGGACGACGCCAGAGCGCTTATTCAGCAGGGAATTGCCACGGGCTACGTGACCCAAGAAGAGGTCACGCTCGCGGTCGGCGAACAGGATCTCGAGGCGGCTGAGCTCGATGAGTTCTACCGACAGCTCGAAGAGTTGCAGATCGAAATCGTGGAGACCCCCGACGCCGCATCGCGCGAAGCCGCCGAGACCCGCGAGATCTCCACCGACTCCCTCCAACTGTTCCTGCGTGACATCGGCAAGGTGCCGCTCCTCACCGCGGCCCAGGAGGTCGAGCTCTCGAAGCGCATTGAGCGCGGCGACCACGGCGCGAAGCAGAAGATGGTGGAGTCGAACCTGCGCCTCGTCGTATCGATCGCCAAGAACTATCGAAACCAGGGGCTTCCGTTCCTCGATCTGATTCAGGAAGGGACGATCGGGCTCGTTCGTGCCGCCGAGAAGTTCGACCATCGACGCGGATTCAAGTTCTCGACTTACGCAACGTGGTGGATTCGGCAGGCCGTCGCACGAGCGCTCGCCGATAAGGCGCGGACGGTGCGAATGCCCGTGCACGTCGTCGAAAAGCTCAACCGAATCGGGCGCGCTGAGCGTCGACTGCTCTCGGAATTTGGCCGCGAGCCCTCGAACGGGGAGATTGCCGAGGAACTCGGTCTCGAGGTTGCCGAGGTCGAACAGATCCGCCGGAGCGCCCAGGCGCCCGTCTCGCTCGAAAAACCGGTCGGAGACGAAGAGGAGTCGGAGTTCGGTCACTTCATCGCCGACGAGAATTCGGAGGCGCCCGACGACGCGGTCGCGGTCACGCTTCGGAACGAAACGCTGATGCGGATTCTCTCAACGCTCTCGCACCGCGAGCGCCGAGTTCTCGAGATGCGCTACGGCTTGAACGGTGAGCAGCCCTGCACGCTCGACGAGGTCGGACGCACGTTCAACGTCACCCGCGAGCGCGTGCGGCAGATCGAAAACCAGAGCCTGAAGAAGCTCCAGGCGCTGGCGGAAGCTCAGCACCTGCGCGACGTCGCGTAGCGGTCCCACTAGACACCTGTACTGCAGGCACCCCGCCGAAGTTCGTCGCACTGCGCCGATCACACGTCCAGTCCGGAGCAACCCCAACGCTAGCGCGCGCCGCTGCGACCCTGGCCGGGAGGAAACTTGCTCCTCGCGGTGGTTGTCATTCCCAAGTACGAACCGGTAATCGACCTCCCAGACTTCGCAATAGCTTGCGCCAAAGCCGGCCCCAAACTCTCACTCCCAAACTCTCACTCCCAAACTCCCGATCTCCGGACTCTCCATACTCCTAACGCCCGAACTCCCGGCTCCATGCTCCCAATTCCCCACCCGGGTGGGGAATTGGCGTCCACCCGCCACCCGTGTAGAGCGTAGGCGCCGCTGCCGCTCAGCTCTATGCCAGCTTGTGTCGGATGTGAAGCGACTGGTCGCCAATTTCGAAGCCGAGGGGACGGCCGTAGCCAGGACATCTTGCGGCCCTTACCGCCGAGGCCATATGCGGCCTACGCCGAGGCCATCCGGCGATAAGTCGAGGCATCCAGTGGCCGTTCACCTGAGGGCGTCCTCGGGGGCTATCGAACGAAAGCCATCATCGGCGTGCCGACTCTGCTGGCCACCCTCGGCCTGCTGATCAGTCGCCACCCTCGGTGGCCGTCGAACTGAAGTTTCAGGCGCAGCGGTCGAGACGAGACCATCTTCAGCAGCTGCGACACGAGCGGGGTCGGGCGTGCCTGCCACGAGGGGGCGTTAGGGCGTACGGACGTGGACAACCCTGACCAACCCGAAACGAACCTGCTACAGAAGGGCCGATACACTCGGCGACCGTGCAGTTCCCGCAGGCCTGGCTCGACGAGCTCTTCGAATATCTCCGGATCCCGAGCATCTCAGCCGACCCGGACTATGCCGACGAGGTGCGCGCGGCCGGTGACTGGGTACGAGGTTTCGTTCAGGACGCCGGTGGAACCGCGGAGTTCGTCGAGACTGGAGCACATCCGCTGGTTGTGGGTGAGATTCCAGCGAGCCGGGGAGCGGAGACCGCACCGACGATCCTGCTCTACGGGCACTTCGACGTGCAGCCAGTAGCACCGGAGGAGGCTTGGGAGTCACCGCCCTTCGAGCCGGTTCAGCGTGATGGCTGGATCTACGCCCGCGGCGCCGCGGACGATAAGGGAAACAACTACCTCCTCTTGAAGGCAGCTCAGCTGCTCGCGGATCGAGGGGAGCTGCCCGTGAACGTTCGCGTCGCCTTCGACGGCGAAGAGGAGACGGGAGGTCATTCGATCGTCGACTTCCTGGAGTCGGATGACCGGGATGCCGACGCTTGCGTCATCTTCGATGGCCACATGCCACGGGTCGATTTGCCGGCGTTCTACGTCGGTACTCGTGGCCTCGTGTTCCTACGCGTGACTCTGCGGTCTGCGCAGCGCGACCTTCACTCCGGTCTCTTCGGAGGGGCCGCGATGAACGCGGTGCACGCCCTCATGACGACGCTTCAGCCAGCAGTCGACCTTCCGGACTCGCTGAGAGCCGGCGTGATTCCGCCCACGACGGCTGAACTGGACGCCTGGGGGAAAGTCGATCGCGGCGACGTCGTGCTCGACGACCAGGGAGCTGTGCCAGCGGATCTCGACGCCGCCGACGAGTTCTACGAGCGGACGCTCGCGTCGCCCGCTTTCGACGTGAACGGCGTCGTCGGCGGAGAGCCGGAACTTCAGAAGACAGTCATCCCCAGTAGCGCTCACGCAAACGTATCGCTACGGCTTGCCCCGGGGCAGGAAGTCGAGCCGATTGCCGCCGAGCTCGAGCGGTTACTTCGCGCAGCCGCGCCGGCCGGAGCAGAGCTCGAGATTGATCGCTGGGCCACGAGTCCGGCGGCGCTCGTGCCTCCAGACACCGAGGCCATCCGCCTTGCCCAGGACGCGTTCGAAAGAACGCTCGGCGTTCGACCGCTGCTCTTGCGTTCGGGCGGGACACTCCCGATTGTCCCAGCGCTCGCTTCGCGCGGGATCCCGACGATTGTTACGGGCTTCGATGTTCCAGAGGGGAACATCCACTCACCAAACGAGCGACTTCTCCTCCGCTACGTCGATCTCGGCGTCGCGACGGCAAAGGAAATGCTCTCCGGATTCGCGCAGCTGAGAAACTGAGACCGGCGCCTCACGGTGCCCCGAAGGTGCGCCCGTAGAAAACGTTAGACGCCGACGGTCTCTGATTCCGCCGCCGGCCCGTCGTGTGTGTGACCGTGCTCCTCGACGAGCCAGACTTTTCCGAACCGACGCATGGCATCGATGATAGGCAGCAACGCCTCACCTTTCTCGGTCAGCTCGTACTCGACGCGTGGAGGTGACTCGGCGTAGCTGTGGCGAACGAGAAATCCCTCTTGCTCGAGGACTCGAAGTCGTTCAGACAACGTTCGCGGGCTGATCCCCGGACAGGAACGTTCGAGCTCCGAGAACCGACGCGGGCCTTCCGAAAGATCGTGGACGATGACTGCAGTCCACTTGGCGCCGATGATGTCGGCGGTACACGCGACCGAGCACGTGTGATCGTGAACAGCTTGCATCGTTCGCATAATCACTCCGCATTGTAGTGGACAGGATGAACGGGGCCATGGCCCGGGAGGACACCCATGGCATGTCCCCCCGGGCGAGACCTTCGATCGAGGCCGTCGTTCACGGACCCCACTTGACTGCGCCGCCGGATGCGGCGAGCGTGAGCGCGGCGATCAGCGCCAAGGTCAGGCGTAGCCGTAGCACCAGGAGCCTCCTTTCGTTGACTTTTGGGAACTGAGGGGCCTACGGTCTCACCTTGGGCCGCGGCAATCAAGAAGGCGTTGACTCGTGTGCTTGTTAGGCTCCCGAGTTCGGAGCCTGCGTGTGAGTCAAGAGAGTCAGATCGAGTCCATCAGGACCGAGTCCATCGGGACACGACTGCGGCGACTTCGCCTGGGGCGCGGTCTGTCCCAGCGTGAGCTCGAAGGCCCGGGTGTTTCCTTCTCGTACATCTCGAGGATCGAATCCGGCGCCCGCGAGCCATCTGTCAAGGCGCTCCGAGTTCTCGCCGCGAAACTCAGCGTCAGCCCCGAGTACCTGGAGACTGGTCAGGAGCTCGACCCTCGGAGTGAGCTCGAACTCCGGCTGCGCGATGCCGAACTCGAGCTCCGTCTCGACGACGTTGCCGGCGCCGAGCAGAAGCTTCGGACGATAATCGACGACGCGCTCGCTGCAGGAGAGGGCGAACTCGCCGACCGGGCGCGGATCTGCCTCGGCATCGCCGCGGCCCATCAGAATCGAGATGAGGAAGCGGTAGAACTCCTCGAAGGCGTGAGCCGCGACGGTCGTCCCGGTGTCATCGAACGACCGGACCTCTACGGTGCACTCGCCCGCTCATACGCCGAGCTCGGCGAGACGCCGAAGGCTGTGGCACTCCTCGAATCATGCCTCGAGCGGATTCGAGCGTCGGAGCGAACCGACGACATCCTGTTCATTCGATTCGCGAGCTATTTGAGTTACGCGCTCATGGACATCGGCGATACGGCTCGGGCGCACGACAGTCTCTCCGAGGCGCTCCGGCGGGCTCCAGGCATTGAGGATCCAGGGACCTTGACCCGCCTGTACTGGTCGCTCGGTCGGTATTACGCGAGCGAGGGGCCGGCTGGGCTTGCGCTCGACTACTTCCGGAAGGCAATCGCGCTGCTCGAGACGACTGAAGATCGTTTCTTCCTGGCCCGCGCGCACGAGGCGGTCGCGACGTTGCTGCTCGATCAGGCGTCTCCCGATTCCGCCCAGGAGCACCTCGAAGTCGCAGAACGGCTCTTTCAGGAACTCTCCGAGCCGGGTGAAATCGGGTCCGTTCATACGGAATGGGCTCGTCTCTCACTCCAGGGGGGCGACGTGGCTGTGGCGCGAGAACATGCGCTCGAGGCGTTGGATTTGCTCGAGAACAGCGAGCCTGCAAGCGTCGGGCGCACCTGGCGGACGCTCGCCAGAGTCTTCGTCGAGCTCGGCGAACCCGACCTGGTTCATCGGTGTTACGAGACGGCGATCCAAGTGCTAACGACGAACGGGCCGCCCGGGGAACTCGCCGAGACATACCGCAGCTACGGGAAGTTCCTCCGCGGCGTCGGTCAAGAAGTCGAAGCGCTCGATGCGTTCGAGCGCGCGGCGGATCTCTCGTCTCGAGTGACCGCCGACTCTGCTCCCTCGGTTCTGGAAACACCGGCCGCGAGGGACCTCGAATCCCTCCGTGAGCGGCCGGCTAGCTCCTAAGCTCCTGGGGCTCGTCCGAAGCGCCCACCCTCGGCGTATCGTGCTGCAAACCCGCGTGTCTACTCCCAGGGAGGTGGGTTGAAGACCCAGCGACCGCCAACCATGGTTGCGACCGGCTGAACTTCTCGGAGGTCCCCGACCTCGAACGGATCGCGGTTGAGAACGACCAGATCCGCTAGCTTGCCGGGCACAAGGGTGCCCCGCGCACCCGGATTCGCTTCGAGTCGCGGCGGATTCGCTGTCGACGCGGCGAGAGCCTGCTCGATCGTCAACGCCTGTTCCGGTCTCCACGCGGGACGATCATCGAGGGTCCTCAACACGGCGGCGCGAACTCCCTCGAGTGGATCGAGTTTCTCGATCGGAGCGTCCGAGCCGTTGACCACAAGAGCCCCGGACTCGAACAGCGAACGGTAGGCATAGGCGCCGTCGAGTCGCGTCGACCAGTGTCGCTCGGCGAGATCTCGATCCGATGGCGCGTGGCTGAACTGCACCGAGGCCGCGACTCCGAGCGCTTCAAACCGTGCGATGTCCTCGGGCGAGATCAGCTGCGCGTGCTCGATGCGCGGCGCGCCGACTGTCGCCCAGGCGTCCCGGGTCGCCTCGAAAGCATCGAGCGCATCCCGGTTGGCGCGGTCACCGATCGCATGGACGGCGACTGGGAATCCCGCCGAGGCGGCACGTCGGATTATCTGTTCGAGCTCGGCTCGGCTGGAGATTGCGACTCCGGTTCCGTCGAGAAGTCGTGCCGTTCCTGACGCCAATGTGCCGTCGAGAAATGCCTTGATGTAGCCGATGCGGACGAACGAATCCCCGAACCCCGAAGCAATGCCGAGTGCTTCGAGTTCGTCGAGACGCTCGTGGGGCAGGGATTGCCACACGCGGATCGTCAGGTTCCCTTGCTCGCGCAGACGCTGCCAAACCCGAAGCACACCGAGCCCACCGTCCTTGTCGTGGATCGCAGTGATCCCTCGCGAGTTGGCAACACGGATCCCTTCGCGTGTTGCGTCGAGCATCTCGTCTTCGGTCGGGCTCAGATGCCCCTGTCGAAATCGCCATGCGGCTTGCTCGCGGAGGATGCCTGTCGGGCGCCCTTGCCGGTCACGCTCGACGACAGCCTCGGCCTCCGAAAAGTCCGGTTCGGCCTTCGAAAGTGCCGCGGAGTTGAGCCAGAGGGAATGCCGGTCTCGTGCGACCAGCGCCGTCGGGACGTCGCCCGTGACCTCGTCGAGCGCCTGTCGGGTCGGCTCGTCTCCGGTCGGCCAGTCCCCCTCGCGCCAGCCGTGTCCTCGAATCCAAGCCTGCTCCGTTCCTCGCGCCACGCTGGCTGCAACGCGATCGAGCGCTTCGGCCAGCGAGCGGGTGCCCTCGAGGCTCACCTCACGAGCCGCCAGCGCCCAGCTTGCGAAATGCACGTGAGAGTCGGTGAAACCGGGAACGACGCAGCGACCTCCGAGGTCGACCCGCTCGGGACTGGGGAGCGCTACCTCGTGCGTTCCCACCCCGCCCGCAACCCGATCCCCAGCGATCGCCAGGGCGCGAACCTGAGGGAGAAACGGGTCCATCGTCCGGATCACGCCGCTCTCGAGAATCACGGCTCAAGCCTATGTTCACTGGCCGTGAGCTCGTGCAGCTCGTTCCGGTCACCGCGGGACGACGCGTGCCAGTAGGTCCGAGCGGCCGCGAGACTAAACTCCGTGCCGGTGAGCTGGGATCCCTTGACCGAGGAGCAACGGGAGATCCGATCTCTCGTTCGCGACCTCGCCCGCGATCGGATCGCGCCGCGCGCTGCCGAGATCGACGAGTCGGCGGAGTTTCCGTGGGACATGGTCGAACTGTTTCGTGAGGCGGACATTTTCGGGCTCTGCTTCGAGGAGCGCCATGGCGGCACGGGCACCGGCGCCCTCATGGTTTTGGCTGCAGTGGAGGAGATTTCGAAGGTCTGCGCGACGACCGCGCTGATACTCGCTGTGCAGGAGCTTGGGTCGCTTGCCCTCAAACTCGTCGGTACCGACGAGCAGCTCAACCGCTACACGCCCAAGCTAGCCAGTGGCGAGTGGTTGGCCGCCTACGCACTGAGCGAAGCTGGGTCGGGCTCAGACGCCGCCGCGATGCTGTCCACCGCTCGGCGAGACGGTGACGAGTACGTCTTGAACGGCTCGAAGCGCTTCATAACGAACGCGGCCGTAGCGCAGCTCTACACCGTCTTCGCGAAGACCGATCCAGAAGCCGGGCACGCCGGCGTCTCGGCGTTTCTCGTCGAGGCCGATACGCCTGGATTTGAGGTCGCTCGCGTCGAGCCGAAGATGGGTATCAAGGGGTCGACGACGGGAGAACTCGTTTTCGAGGACTGTCGAGTTCCGGCGGAGAATCTCCTCGGCCAAGAAGGCGAGGGATTCTCAATCGCGATGCGGGTGTTGGATCGTTCTCGACCCGGCGTCGCCGCACAGGCGGTGGGTCTCGCCCAGGGCGCCACTGACTACGCGCTCGAGTATGCGCGGAACCGTGAGACGTTCGGGCGTCCAATTGCCGAACACCAGATGATTTCGGCCATGCTCGCCGACATGGAGACGAAGTGCGAAGCGGCCCGCGGGCTTCTCTATCAGGTGGGGCTCCTGATCGATCAGGAGCCATCGTCAGAGGAGCTCACGAAGTTCTCCGCGATGAGCAAGCTCTTTTGCTCCGACGTGGCAATGGAAGTGACGACCGATGCGGTGCAGATCCTCGGTGGTTACGGCTACATCAAGGAGTACCCAGTCGAACGAATGATGCGCGATGCAAAGATCACCCAGATCTACGAGGGGACGAACCAGATCCAGCGGGTCGTGATCGCGCGTGAGATGTTGAAGGAGAGCCGAGCCTTCCGCCTGGCCGGGATCGCTTAGCGCGTCCTGCCCGAACGAGTGAGCGGGCCCTGGGGCCCGCTCGGAAAGCGACTCGTGAGACTTCGCTAGTGGCTCGGAGCCACGGGAGGCCTCGACCGGAGAAACAGCGCTATTGCAACTCCGGCAAGAACAACGATCGCTGCGATCGCGGCGCCGATCGATGCATCTCGCCAGGAGACCCCGTCGTCCGACTGGAAGACAACGGGGGTCTGTGGGGCAGCGGCCGTGTTCGCCGGGAACCGTTCTGAAGCGGCCTCGAGCGCCCTCACCTTGGTGGCGAACGTGTCGGGCCCCTCTGACTGGATGGCCACGTTGTAATCACGCATGGCTTCGAGTTTCTTGCTGTCCTTGTACGCCTGGAATGCGGCCGTGTAAGCCCTCATCGCATCTTCCGAAACCACCTGGTTGTCGTTACTCATCTGATTCGCTCGGGCGGGCACTTCGTGTGCGCGAACCGTATGCTCGGCGACTCCACCCGGGCCGCCCCTTCGGAGCTGAAGGGTGACCTGTTCACGCTCGTCGATCGACGTGAACTCGCCGGGGACAGCAAGGGCTGACGGGGCCGCCAGGCTCGCTGCGGCAAGGCCGATTGCCAAAGATTTCCTGACTCCATATCGCCGCCGCTCGCTCGTCATTGTCTTCCTCCCCTACTCGTTAGCGACGTCTATGCCCACTTGACGTGTCCAGGACCCGGTTTCTTCCAGCCTGCGTCGGCGTCGTCGGACCAAAACAAACGGGCCCCGGAAAGGGGCCCGTTTGTCGAGCAGGTGTACTCGGCTTAGCTCATGCCGGTGGCGACCCTGTCGCGGTTGCGAAGGATCATGACCGCACCGGCTGCGAGGAGCGCGAGCACGGCGGCGACACTGAAGCCGATAGCGGCATCGCGCCAATCGAATCCGCCGGCGGTGGGCTCGACCACTACTGGCGTGACGGGCGTCGCGTCTGGAGCGATTCCGACGCGAGGACCGTCGGTGCTGAATGGCTGAAGACCGGTCTCGGGCGCAATCGCCGGGCCGACTCCAACCCCAGGACCGTCGGTGCTGAAGGGCGCCAGGTCAGTGCTGGGCCCGGATACCGGGCCGTGGCCGGGAACCGCGGGCAGCTGATCGATCGTGAACGTCGGCGCGGGAACCTCGGGGAGAATCGCCGGGTACCCGGGCACGACGTTCGGGATGGCGACGTTGCCAACGTACCGATCGACCGCGTCAGGTGTCGGTGTCGGCGTCGCCGTGTAGATCCGCTCCAGCGCGTCCGAGTATCCCTTCAACGCCTCGGCAGTCGGATCGACTCCGACCAGGAATCCCAGGTCACTTACCTCGTGCTTGCGGAGCTCCGCTGCGGCGTCAGAGCTCTGCTTGGTTCCATCGAAGAGCCCGCCGGGCTCCGCCTGTGCCACCGGCACGGCGATTGCCAGCAGGGCCAGCATTGAAACGAGGAACCGAATCAGGATGTTGCGACGTTTATGCGTCATTTTGAGTTGCCTCCTCTCGTCGTCGCCTGCTCCTGTTGCTCACCGGACGCCCGAGAAGGAGGACTTCTTCCATCGCTCTTCAAACGACCCTTCTATGAATCGAATCTCGATGCCGGACGCGTTCGCTTCGCCGTGGAGTCGTCAAGACCGCGAACGCGAGCGTCGAGGCTCATCGGCCCCGGCGGCTTCGGAATCAGACTCGGTCAGACGTCGAGCCGGCGCCGCAACTCTTCCACGAGCGCCGGGTCGGGCTCGTAGCCTTCTGAGAGAAGCGCCTCCTCCAGGTCGGCAATGCACGCCTCCCTGAAGCTCGCTTTCGCAGTTGTGAGGGCGACGATCTCTTCTATCTGACGTTCGACGTCGTCGAGGTCCCGGTTGGTCTTAGGGATCTCCTTGGCGGCCTCGACCCAGGCGTCGGGAGCGGGCGGCAGGGATCCCAGCAGACGCGCCACCTCTTGTGTGTCGTCCAGCTGTCGTTTCTTATCGTTGGTCATGAGTCAGCCACTCTCAAGACGTTCCGGATTCCCACTTTCTTCCATGAACTCCGCCCGAAGTTTGTCGAGGCACCGCGAGATCCGGCTCGCGACCGTACCCGAGGGGATTTCGAGCTGCTCGCCGATGGTCCGATAGCTCTCGTCCCGCGTGAAGAAACGATCGAGCATCTCGCGGCACGTTTCGTCGAGTGCGGCGAGTGCGTCGTGCAGGTCGAGCGCCCGGTCGATTTCCTCCATTGTCTCGGCCTCTCCGGCCGGCGATAGATCTTCGTCAGTCGGGTCCACGCGTGATGTCTTCCTCAGGCTGTCGATGCACTTCGTGCGCGTGATCTGGCCGATCCAGGGTCGGAGCTCGGGCCCAGTCCACGCTCCCCTCTTGATACCCACGTACACGGCTTCGAAGACGGTCTGGAAGACGTCCTCGGCATCGTGTTGCGACAGTCGAAAGACCTGCGTCGCGATCGCATAGACGTACCGCTGGAAACGATCGACGAGTTCGGCCCAAGCCACGTCGTCGTCCTGCTGGCAGCGGGCAACGAGTTCCGCATCCTGCGTCGTTAACGCCATGACGCAACGCCTATGTTGGCGCAAATTCCCTGCAAAGGGAAGATCCCCACCCCCTCGCGCGTCATGTAGTCATGCAACAGAGGCACGACAAGAACCACTCTGACCCGCAGCGGGCACGCCATCGGCGCCTCCTGGCCGAGGCGCGAAACGGGAATCTTGCGGGCGCGATTGCCGAGAGCCGGCGGCTTCGCCGCCGCCGTTTCTTCACCCGCGTCCTGCGCGAGAGCCTAAGCTCGGGGTTTTCCGCGAGCTTCGC
>CAYTCZ010000024.1:0-4915 GCA_964436315.1 uncultured Gaiellales bacterium
CCGTTCGAGCCTCCGGACGACCGGCCAAAGGTGCCTGACGTGGGAAGTTCTTAGAGATTCTCGGCTTCAGCCGAGAATCTCAGCGACTGATCAGGACGACGCCTGCGATCACGAGTCCCGTTCCGATGATCCTGATCGCTGTCACCGCTTCCGCGAGGAATAACGCCGCGCCGATGAGGGTCACGGCCGGATAGGCCGAACTCACGGGAACGACTTTGCTCGCCTCCCCGCGAGAAATGGCGACGAAGAAGAGGACGAGTGCAGTCGAAGCACAGATGGCGGTAGCGGCGGCCCAACCACCTCCGACGCCGAGCGGGAAGCTCGTGCCGCGAAACAGAACCAAGAAGATCGCAATGGCGCCGTACGCGAGCGGGACCCAGAGAACCATCTGCTGCCAGCTGATCGTTCGGAGCGCGAGTGCCGTTGTGACGCCAGCCGTGCCGAGGAAGACTACGTACCCCAGCGTCGGCGGAACCCAGCTTGCCATGGCTTTACTCTCCTTCATGCCTCGAGGAAGACGCACGACGCGATTGCGTGCCGGGTGCGTCCGGTTGGAGTTCTCGCTTGTACCCGACCATGAGCCGTCAGGCCGTCAGCGGTGCTTCGGTCGCGTTGGGGAGACCAGTCGTGCGGAGGAGCTCGAACTGCCGAGTGAACGAGCGGAGATGCTGCATCAGTACGAGGAGATCTCCCTCGACCTGGAGTCCGCTTCTCGCGGCCGCGGACCAGATCCCGTGGAACATCGGCTCTGGCGTCTCTTCTGTGAGTCGCTCCCACGTCTCTCTCGGCGCACGGAGTGCGAATGCGTAGTGCGCGAGCGGGCCGGGGTCGACCTCGACGGTCTCAACGGACCCATTGCGCATCGTGACGACGATCTGGCGGTCGCCGATCTCGAGCAGATACGTGCACGAGTAGAGCGTGCCGTGAACCTGCAGCTCGGGGTCGTTGTCACACACCTCGGAGAAGCGCTCGATCCACGAGTCGATCTGGGTCATCATGCTCACTCTCCCAAGAACGGTTGTTTCACCCAGCCGGCTTCGATCGGGCTGACGGTCTGAACGTCGAGGCGAACTTCGGAGAACTTCCAGCCGTCCGTCTCGAGTCGGTAGCGGTCCGCGTATCGCCCAGTGAGCCAGACCGCCTGCTGTCCGGAGTCGGTGACGAGGGTGCACGGTTGCCAGAGGTACCAGCTTCCGGTGGCACTCTCGAGATCAGGAGCGACCTCGATGAGCGGAGCGACCATGTAGTGGAGTGCCCAGACGATCTGGCTCGAGACCCCGGCGAAGAATCCGTAGATCTCGTCGATTCCCTCGTAACGCCCAAAGCGGTCTCCGCCGTCCCACACCGCGTCTGCCGTGAACATCGGCTTCATACGCTCTGGGTCGTATCCGGTATCGCACATGTCGGCATAGCGCGCCTTGAGGGCTCGAATCGCCTCGATTGCTTCCAGCCGGCCTACCCGTTGCTCGAGTTCCGCACCCATCACGCGTCTCCGGCTGGTTCGGAGTGGGCTGCCACTGGGGCGGCGCCGGCGCTCTTTTGCTCGATGAGCTCGAATGCCCGGGCGAGATACGTTCGAAAGAGCGGGTAGTTCTCGGCCATCGGGAAATGACCGAGGCCCGTCATCTCAATGAACTCCGCGCCCGGAATCTGCCGCGCGGCACGTTCGCTGTCCTCCGGGGTCGTAGCCCAGTCGTAGTTCCCCGTCATCATCACGAGCGGACAGTCCGTTGTATCGATCTCGCCGAGTCGACCACGGAGGTCATGGTCGACGGAGTAGAGATGAAGGTCTCCCCGGCACACCTCGCTGCCCTGAGTCGTGTGAAACCAGATGCGCCGGCGCTCGGACTCGGGCGAGAGGGGAGAGGCGAGATCCCAGCAGATGCTCGCGAACGTCGATCCGACGTTGACCTCAGGATGACGCCACCAGTCGACGAAGAAACCGGGCGTGTAGTCGCAGGCCTCGAGCGCAATGACGCCGCCAAAGCGGTCGGGGCGCCGATGGGCGATCTGAAGGGCAATGTTTCCTCCCGTCGACGAGCCCATGAAGATCGGGTCGTCGAGCTCGAGCGCGTCACAGAGGGTGACGATGAAGGCGGTCGTGAACTCGCTGGTGAGCCGGTATTCCTCCTTCCACCATTCTCTGTTCTCCGGTGGATCTGACTTCCCGTGTCGAGGGAGGTCGTAGGCGATGACCCGGTAGCGATCCGTGAATTCGTCGTCCTCGAGCAGCCCCATCCACTGGTGGTTGTGGCAGCCGGCTGTGTGCTGGCAGACAATCGGCCTCCCCGTGCCACGCTCGAGGTAGAAGACCCGGTAGCGGATCTCATCGACCTCGATCGTGATGTAACGGCCCGTAACGGGCGAAATGGCCTCGGCCATACCCATACGCTCCTCCCTTTTCAGACTTCAACGATGCGCCTGGCTTTGAATGCGGACCGCTCCAACGAGCCCACGGGGTCGAGGCGAGCACCGGGCGTCACCCCGAGCTCCCGTCGTAACGCCTGAACCAGGCGCTCCTCGGTGTCATTCGAGTTCGTGGCCGCGAGTTCCACGACGACCGTGCACGACTCCACATGTCCTCCCGTCCCAGGCGCTCGATGGATCTCGATCCGAAACTCGTCGGAGAGCTCGGTGAAACTGCGGACGATCAATTCGACCTGACTCGGATAGAACTTCGCTCCCTTGAACACGATCAGATCGTCGTGACGGCCCACGATGCCACCCTCGGCTCTGGCGTGTGTTCGCCCACAGGCACACGGCTCTCGGGTTAGCCGCGCGTAGTCGTTCGACCAGTAGCGCAGCACCGGAGTCGCCTCGCGCGTCAGGTGAGTGAAGACGAGGACGCCAAGCTCGCCGTCGCCAACGGCGTTGCCGGTCTCGGCATCGAGACACTCGACCACGACGTAATCCTCCGCGAAATGGATCCCGGTCTTCATTTCGCACTCACTCGCAAAGGTCGGTCCCACCTCGGCGAGACCGTAGTAGTCGAAGGCGTCGATCGAGAGACCGGCCTCGAGCTTGCTACGGGTCGCCGGATTCTCGGCGCCAGCCTCGCCTCCGAAGCAGCCGACTCGGAGGGCAAGCTCCTTCGCCTCGATTCCCTCGTCGCGGAGCGCCTCAGCGATGTGAAGACCGTAGCTCGGCGTTGCCAGGAGGACCGTGGACTCCACACTTTGAAGGAACTCGGTCTGTCGCTTCGTCGAGATCCCAGTTCCGGCCGGGATAAGGAGGCAGCCGAGCTGCGCTGCTGCGTAGTGGCAGCTCAGACCCGCGACCCAGAGTCCATACGCGAAGGCGTTCTGGACGACATCGTCGGGACGCACGCCGAACTGCCAGAGCGTCCTGGCCGTGATGGTCGTGATCGTGGCGACGTCGTTCGCCGACCAGATCGTGACGACCGGGACGCCGGTTGTGCCGGTGGAAGGATGAACCTCTCGGAAGTCACGTTGATCCGCCACCGAGAAGGTGCCAAACGGCGGGTGGCGCTCCTGGTCCGCGCGCAGTTCCTCCTTGGTGACGACGGGGATGCGCTCCAGATCCGCGAGCGTCCGGACGTCGCCAGGCTCGGCTCCCACCTCGGCGAACTTCGCCCGATAGAGGGCAGAAGCCGTGTGACAACGCTGAACCTGCCAGCGCAGCCGCTCCTCTTGGAGCGAACGCAGCTCCTCGCGCGGCATCGTTTCGACCGCCTCGTGCAGATACTCGCTCACGAGTGCGAGAAGCATAAGCGCAGCTGACGCCTGCGTACGCGCGGGTCGAGGCCCGCATATGCATGCAGGTTGACGCGTGCGCACACGCACGTTAACGCGTGCGCGAGCGCAGGCTTGACGCCGGGCACGGGCGGCGATTTCATTGCCGACGTGGACATCGGCCTCACGATGAGCACGCACGGACTCCTGACGCGGGACGACCGGGACTTCTTTCTCCAGCGGCTTGACCCGAGCGACATGCGCCCGGTCGAACTCGCCGTTCTCGCTGAACGGCTCGGCTACCATTCTGTGTGGTTCTCGGATCACGTGGTGATGGGCCGTGATCCGGAGACCGAGCACACTGCCAATACCTCCGGTACCCGCGCCTATCCGGAGCGTCCGAACATGCTGGACATCGTGGCAACGATGGGAGCGATCGCCTCGGCGACGGACACGATCCGGATGGCGCCGTCGGTGCTGATCTCACCGTACCGACATCCCCTCAACGTCGCGCATCAGTTCGCGACGGTCGACGTTCTCTCAAACGGACGCCTGATCATGGGCGTCGGTAGCGGCTGGGAACGAGAAGAGTTCGCGGCGCTCGGCGCGAGCTACGAGGATCGGGGAGCAGTGACCGAGGAGTCCATCGAGATCTACAAACTCGCGTGGACGGAGCCGTGGCTCTCGTACGACGGAGAGTTCTTCCAGATCGACAACGTCTCGATGGATCCGAAGCCGATCCAAAAGCCTCATCCGCCGATCGTCTACGGCGCCGTGACCGCTGCAGGTGCGAGGCGCGCGGGACGAACATCGGACGGTCTCTATCCGATGTTCCTCGACACCTTCGCTGATCCCGGACGGTTCGACGGGCTCCGCGAGGTGGTCCTTCGCGAGGCCGAGAGTGTCGGCCGAGACGTCTCTCACTTCCGTCTGTACGGGTTCGCCTCCGGGCTCGTGACGGACGCAACCGACGAGCTATCCGCCCGCGATCCACGCCCAACGCTCACGGGAACGACCGACCAAGTGATCTCAGACCTCGAGCGGTTCGCGCACCACGGCTACTCGCACCTCACGATGCATTTCCATGTCCGGTCAGGGACGATCGAGGAACTCATCGAGATCGCGGAGCGTTTCGCGACCGAGGTCATTCCTGCGGCGCGCGAGATCCAGGCTCGGCCTTTCGCCTAGGGCGGTCGGCGTCAGCTCAGAGAACGGCTCCCGCT
>CAYTCZ010000024.1:5015-36750 GCA_964436315.1 uncultured Gaiellales bacterium
CGCTCGGCGGGAGCAAGTCTCGAGGATCGTCCGGTGGTTCGCCGCGATCTCGTCGTCTTGGCTCACGGTGGATCTCGACGTGCCAGACGCTGTCGAGTCCGGCGTCCTCAGCAGCGACACCGAACCCGATCACCCTCGAGGGACATGCCTTCCCCCGAGAGCAGGATCCCGATCTCGGGAGCGCTATTCACTCCAGATCCTGGTCGATTCGGTGACCGCTAACCCCAGTAGCGCTCGCAGAACGTGATCTTGAGATTCTCCGACTGGTCGGGGTGATCGGACCCGTGCTTCGACCAGTCCCTGGTCCACTGCTCGACATTCCCCTGGACGACCGGATCGCCGACGATTGCCTGCCATTTGTCGAAGTCCGCCACTTCCATCAGGTCGAAGTGGGTGAAGTTCTCCCTGCCCTGGATGCTCTCGCTCACACGCCAGCAGGAGTAATCGAGGATGTCAGGGTTCTGCCGGAAATTCGGGTAATCGATCTCGCGAATGAACTTCTCGTATTCCGTCTCGTCGAGCTCACGCGGGGTGTACGTCAGGAGCACGAGCTTCTTCGCCATGCGAGCCTCTCTTTCAGTCGGTGGACACCGCACCCGGCGTTGGTGCGGCCTTGGCGGACGCCGGACGTGGCTTGCGCAGCCAGTTGGGACGTTCCCAGTCACCCGGCCAGTTGATTTCCTTCCCGCCCGTCAGCCCCCTCGGCCGAAGGATAAGAGCGACGAGGAGGATGGCAGCGAGAACGAGGTTTGCCGTCCCCGACGGGGGTGTGACACTCGCGAATCCGTCAATCTCCCAGCGACGGAAGAGTTCGCTCACGAACATGATCAGGAAGACGCCGACGACCGCTCCGGTGACGCTCGTCATCCCTCCGACGATGAGCATCGCGATCGTGATGAACGTGATGTCGAAGAAGAATGCGGCCGGGCTGAAGGTAACGAAGAAATGGCCGTAGAGGGCTCCGGCAACGCCCACGACGAAGGCGGAGAGAACGAAGGCGATTCCTCGCTGGATCGGTACGCGGACTCCGACCGACTTGGCTGCCGGCAGGTTCTCGCGCGATCCGCGCAAACGTAAGCCGACGCGCGACTGCTGGAACACGAAGGCGATGACGATGAAAATGAGTGCCCAGATCGTCACCGAGAGGAACGTCGTTGTCGTCGGGACACCGATCATGGTGCTCGTGCCACGCGTGATGGACGTCGTCTGAACGAGGAAGACGTTCACGATCACGAGGAGTGCCAGCGTGGCGATACCTGCCTGGACGCCCGAGAGTCTGACGATCGGCGCAACGAACAGCAGGGCGAAAAAGGCCGCAAAACCCCCGCCAGCCAGGGTTGCTTCGATTGTTCCCAACTCGGCCGGGAACACCCAGGACTTCAGCCACCCCGGCATCGTCAAGAAGGTCGTCTCCTTCGTTTCCTCGGGGATCGTCAAGAGTGCGGATGTATACGCGCCGATCGCCATGAACGAGATGTGACCGAAGGACAGAACGCCGGAGTTCCCGCTGAAGATCTGCAGGCCGAGGACGATGATGAGTAGCAGCATCATCAGCACTGCCTGGCGCATGTACGTGGTGTTGTCGAGCGCGTTTACGAGTCCGTAGCTCGCCGCTATCACCGCGCAGAGGAAGAAGGGAGGCCAGATCCGTCGCGCCGGTCCCTCGAGAGTGCGAATGCGGTTCACGGCGCGGCCTCCGCAAGCTCCTGTCTCTTCAGACGCTCTCGGAGTCGCCCGTACATGCCGAGCCGAACGGCGATCAGCCCGTTGGGTTGCAGGACGAGAATCGCGATCACGAACAGGTACGCGAACATCAGCGAGTGGCTTGCGAGCGTGACCGGCAGAGATGCCTGCAAGATGTTGATGATCACGCCGAGGACGAAGCCGCCGAGCGCCGCCCCGGCAAGGCTGCCGAGGCCGCCGATCACTCCGCCGACGAAAGCGATGAGCAGTGGCCCACGACCGATCTCGGGGTCGACAGCACCGACGCGGAGGACGTACAGGATGGCAACGACTCCCGCGAGGAAGCCCGTGATCCCGAACGCCGCCGCGATGACCCAGTTGCCCCTTACACCGACGAGCTGAGCCATACGAAAGTCTTCTGACGATGCGCGCAAGCGAATGCCGAGCATCGTCCGTTTGAGCAGAAGCGTCATCCCGACCAGGACGACGACCGTGATCACCATGGTCACGATCGCGAGCCGCGAGATGAGCACGCCGCCGATGTCCATCTGTCGCGTTAACCACGGGTAGGGTTCGACGCCCTTCTGCGGTCCACGGCCAACCGTCATCCAGCCGAGTTGTTGCAGGCCGTAGCTCACGGCGAACGACGTAATCAGGAGCGTCACGGGAGATGCCCCGCGTAACGGACGAAACGCCACCTGGTCGAGAACCAGGGACAGGATCACGACGACGACCAGCGTGATCAAGATCATCGCGACCCAACCTAGACCCCGGGTGTAGAACATCGTGAAGGCACCGGCCATGATCAACTCGCCATAGGCGAAGTTCATGAGCCCCATGACGTTGAAGAGCAATGCCAGCCCGAGTGCCATCACGGCGAACAGCGCCCCGAAGGCGATCGCGTCGATGGTGTACTGGATTGCGGTTGCCACGTGTTTCCTTAGGACATCCCGATGTAGGCAGATTCGAAGTCGCCGACCTTGGCAAGTTCTTCGGCGGTCCCTTCGAAGGCGATTTGGCCGCCGCTTCGCATCACGTAGGTGCGATTCGCAACCTTGATCGTACGCGCCGCGTTCTGCTCGACGAGCAGGATCGTCGCTCCCTCCTCGTCCCTGAGCTCAGTCAAGATTTCGAACACCTGATCGACGATCAGCGGGGCGAGACCGAGTGTCGGCTCGTCCAGGAGAAGGAGCTTTGGTCGCGCCAGGAGTGCGCGGGCGATTGCGAGTTGCTGTTGCTCGCCCCCGGAGAGCTTCGAGGCTCCGCGGTTGAAGAACCCGCCGAGTACCTCGAAGCGCTCACACATCCTCTTGACGTCGTCCTCTGCTTGACGTCGGTCGCTTCGGCCGGACGTGCCGATCCGAAGGTTTTCGCCGACGGTGAGACTCCCAAAAATGCGTCTGTTCTCCGGCACGAGCGAGATGCCACGACGCAGGATCTTGTCGGGTGAGGCCCCGACGATTGACTCTCCCTCGAACTCGATGGTGCCCGACGTCGGCTTGAGTACGCCGGTGATTGCCCAGAGCGTGGTCGACTTGCCGGCGCCGTTGTGGCCGACCACCCCCACCAGTTCGCCCTCGTTCACCTCGAGCGAGAGGCTCTGGACCGCCGCGACCCGTCCGTAATGGACGGAGAGGTCAGTGACTTGCAGCAATCTCCGCTCCCTTCTCACCTAAGTAGGCGGCGATGACTGCCTTGTTCTTTCGAATTTCCTCGGGAGGGCCAACCGCGATGGACTTCCCGTAATCGAGCACCTGAATGCGCTCGCACACGCGGAAGATCACGCGCATGTCGTGCTCGACGAGCAGAATCCCGGAGCCGAGCTCGTCCCGAACCTCGACGATTGTCTCGGTGAGCGCGAGGCTCTCGTCGTCGTCGAGGCCCGCTGCCGGCTCATCCAGCAACAGGTAGTTCGGTTGGACGGCGGCGGCCCGGGCGATACCCACGCGGCGCTCGTCGCCATGCGGCAACGCCGACGCCGGCATGTGCATCAGCTCTTCGAGCCCCATTCGCTCGATCAGGGCTGAGGCTCGCTTGCGGGCCGCACGTCTGCCCAGCCCTGCTCCCAGCGCGCCGAGCTCGACGTTCTCGAACACGGTGAGCTCCGGAAACGTCGCGACCTCCTGGAAGGTACGGACGAGCCCGGACTCGACGAGCCGGTGAGGCGGCCAGCCCGTGACGTTGACGCCGTCTAGCACGACCTTGCCACCGGTGAGTTCCTGGAAGCCGCTCACGGCGTTCATGAACGTGGTCTTGCCGGCGCCGTTGGGACCGATCAGGCCCATGATCTGACCCGGCTCGAGGGTCAGGTCGATGCCGTCGACGGCCCGGACGCCCTCGAACCACACGCGGACGTCCTCCGCGGTGAGCTTCGAGGGGCCCGAGCCGTCGCCGTTTGCCATCAGCTTGGTTCTCTGACGCTTCCTCCTAGCCTACGACGGCGGGTTCCCGAAGCACGGGCTTCCGTCACCGATGTCCGGAATCGACTCGATCGCGATCGTGTCGATCTGCGTATTGACTCCGTTCTGGTACTCCTCGACCGAATATGCCCCCGGCTGTGGCCGGTGACAGGTCTCGGTGAACACCATCTCGGTGCCGAAGTAGTCGAACGACTCGCCCGAGCCGAACAGCTCCGCTGCGACCGCCGGGCCATCGGTCGTACCCGCTCTTTCCATGGCCTCAGTTACCACCGACGCGAGGCGGTAGCCGGGAAGCGCGTAGTGGTTTCCGATTGGCTGGCCGTAGGTCGCCTCGAAGTTCTCGGCGATGGTCACGACCTCCTCCGTCTGCGTCCCCTCGCAGTACGTCGGGAGGCAGGCGAAGCCCAGAGCCCAGAAGTCGGAGACGTTGCCCGCGACCTCGTTGATGGGCGTCCCGTTGACCGAGGCGTTCGTCAGGATCGGCATGTCGATCCCGGCATCGCGAATCGCCCGAATCAACTGGGCCCCGAACGGGTTCCACGACCCGTCGTAGATGAAGTCGCAGTTCTCGACGGCGCCACGCAGACGCGTCACCTGCGAGGAGAGGTCGAGGTCGGGGCCACCGACAAAGGTGTCCTCGCCACAGACCTCACCGCCGAGTTCGAGCCAGCGGGCCTGGAAGTAGTCGGCCGTCGCCTTCGAGTACTCGAGTGACGTGTCCTTGAAGATGTAGGCACGTGTGAGATCGGGCTTGTTCGCGGACCACCACTCGGCGCCTGCGACGCCCTCGGCATCGGAGCCGAGCCCCATCGATCCGGCGAGCGGGCCGACGATGTCGGGTGTCGCGACCTTCGGGGACGAGGCGCAGAGCGCCATTGCCGGTACGTCCCGTGCGGTTGCCGCCTGGATGGCCGGGAACGAGAAGTCGAAGTCACACGTGGCGATGATGAATACCGCGCCCTTGTCGATGAGCTCATTGGCGTTGGTCGCGGCCAGCTCGAGGTCCGACTTGGTGTCGATCCACTCGACCTCGATCGGTCTGCCAAGCACGCCGCCTTCGGCGTTGATCTCGTCGACCCGCATCATGAAGAGCTGCGCCGACTGAAGGTCGTACGGCGCGAGAATGCCGGTCTCCGCGGCCGAGATCCCGATCAGGATCGGCTCACCGGAAGGCTCCTCGGCGGGCGCTGCAGGCTCCTCGGCGGGCGCTGCAGGCTCCTCGGCCGGCTCCTCGGCAGGTGCGGCCGGCTCGGCGGGCGCGGCCGGCTCAGCCGGCTCGGCCGGTGCAGCTGGCTCGGCGCTGTCGTCGTCACCACCGCAGCCTGCCGCTGCGAGCAGACCGAGCGTGACGAGCAAGAGCAGCAGTACGAGCCCGAACTTCCGTCTTCCCATATTTCCCTCCTCATCTCCCAAGTTCGAGACGTTCGTCCTCGTCCGTTGAGACGCAGGCGCCTTGAAATGGTTGGTGCAGGTAACGGGCAATATGACCGTTGCGCTACCGAAGTACAAGGGGTTCACGGAGACCTGCGCTTAAGTCTCCATCGCGACAAGCTCCGCGCTGCGACGGATTGAGCGTTGACAGGTCGATCTACTGCGCGGCCCAACCCCCGTCGACCAAGAGCGTCGCACCCTGGACGAACGTGGCTGCATCCGAGGCCAAGAACACGACGGCCGGAGCAATCTCTTCGACCTCGCCGATACGCCGAAGGGGCGTGCTCTCGATCATAACGGCCTCGTATTCAGGCGAGGCGAGTTGCTCGGCGTTCATGGCCGTGCGGATGTTCCCCGGCGCGACGCAGTTCACCCTGATGCCCTTCGGAGAGAGCTCCATCGCGAGCGCCTTCGTGAGAAGCTCCACCGCCCCTTTCGTCGCACAGTAGGCAACCGAATTCGGAAAGCCGCTATGACCTGCAATGGAGGAAATGAAGATGATCGAGTCGCCTCCGGACATATGGGGAACCGCGGCACGGGAGACTGCGTATGGCGCGCGGACGTTGACGGCCCACTGGCGGTCGAGGACGTCGACGCCCCCGTCGAGGAAGCCGATCGGCTCCCAGATGCCTGCCGAGTGAACGAGCACGTCGATTGAGCCGAACGAGTTCAGCGCTGCGTTGGCAATCGCTTGGGGCGCCTGGTCGGCCGTGAGATCGGTAACCACGATTCGGTGATCGCCAACCGCCTCGGCGCACCGCCTGAGGCGCTCTTCATTGCGACCGACGAGAACCACCTTTGCGCCCGCGTCGGACATTGCCTGTGCGATTCCCGCTCCGATGCCGGAGCTCGCACCGGTGACCACCGCAACTTTGTCGTCAAGCCTTGCAGTTGGGAAGCGGCTCATCGCGCCCTCCTGAGTTTCGCCGTCTCCTCCTCGTCCACTTTGAGACTGTCGTCAAGAACGTCCGCCTCGAAGGCGACGCCGTAGACCGTTCGCGCGCGCTCGAAACTGATGAAGCGGGCGAGTACGTCCTCACGAACCAACTCGGGTTCACGCTCGAACGGATCCCCGTAGCCGCCGCCGCCGCTGAGGCTGTGGCCCAGCAGTTCGCCCGCGTCGAAGACCTCCTGCGAGATCGGCTCCAGAGGGGTCTCGCTCGTGTCAGTCTCGACCTTGAAGGCGATCGAGGGGGCGGCGTCTCCTCCGCCACGAGCGCCGCGAGGCGGGAAGTGATGGCCGTCCGTCACGTACGCGGCGGTCATCGGATCCCGTTTCGGACCATAGGTCACTCGCGTTCCGGGCGCCCCGCGCCGTCGACCTGCCCCTTCCGAATCCTGGCGGACGCGCAGCTCGTGGACGCGGATCGGGTACTTGAGCTCGTCGATCTCGATGCTGTCGCGAAACATGAGCCCGTTCGTGACGGCATTTCCGTACGTGACCCACCCGTCGTGCTCCGGGCCTGCCGGCCCTCCTTGGGAACCGAGGAACTTCTGGTTCACGTAGGCATCGTCCCCCTTGCGCCAATCGGTGCCCGAGACGACCGCGAACCCGGGTCCGATGCCGCACGCGCCCTCGGCAAGGCCATAACCCTCCAGAGCGTCGGCGAACGCCTTTTGGGTGGTGACGACGAGCCGCTCTCCGACGTTGGTCGTCGCGACCGAACAAGAGTGCGGAAACCGTGGAATGCCGACGACGCAGTTCTCGCGGAGCCTCACGACAACCCGCCTGAAGGTGCCCGCGTTGTGGGGGATGTCGGGATCGATCGAGTTGAACATCCCGGTCATGCAGTTGTTCATCGCACACGTGCGCGACTCGTTGACGCCAGCCGGCAGACAGTCGATGTTGTCCGTGAGGTCGAGCTCGATCATCCCGGCGTCTGGATCGACGGTGATCTTGACGTTGATCGGAATGCCGTCGGGGGCCGGGCCGAAGGGATCGTGGTGACCGTGGCCGACGAATGACCCTTTCGGCATTCCCCTGATCACGTGTTCCATCCGTCGTTCGGAGTAGTCGAACCACTCCTCGACGAAGTTCTCGAGAACGTCGCTCCCGTACTTCTCGAACAGCTCCTTGAGCCGAGCCTCGCCGATTCGCGCGGCCCCGAGCATGGCGAGGTAGTCCCCGTACCACTGGTCGGGCACACGGATTCGGCGTCGGCACATGCGAATCACGTCGTCGATCTCCTCGTATTCCCGTTGAACCCGGACCGCCGGGAAGATCACGCTGCCCTCCTCGTAGACGTCACGGGCGTAGGGCATGTAGGTGGTCGGTTGGGCATTCCCGCAGTCGGCCTGATGGGCCTTTGCGGCGGCCGTGAGGACGTGGCGACCCTCCCAGAAGACGGGAACGAGAATCACATGGTCGGCAGGATGGGTATTCCCAAGGTAAGGATCGTTGTGGAGGAACGCGTCGCCTTTTTGGACGTCGTCGTGAAGATCGGTGACGGCCTCGGCCAGAAACTCCATGCCGATCACGTGTACCGGCAGCCCCTCTGCCGACGCGAGCAGCCGATTGTCGGCGGTGATCAGGGCGCACGAGAAGTCGCGCGCCATGTTGAGAACGGCGGACCGTCCCGTTCGCAAGAGCGTGTTCTCCATCTCACGAACGATCGAATCGAGGCGGTTCGCCAGCACGGAGAGGAGGACCGGATCGAACGAGTTCATACCGCCTGCACCTCTTCCGTTGCGAGCGCCGACGGCTCCGCTCCGTCTGCCACCTCGAGGAGGTAGTTTCCGAGCGCCGTCACGATTGCGGTCGAGCCCGGGTAGACGACGACGGTCGTCGTCGGTTCACGGATGATTGCGGGCCCTTCGATGCGGTCGCCGTCACCCAGAAGCTGGCCGTCGTAGCGCAGCACCGAGGTCGTGCCGGTTTCCCTGAAATAGACCTCCACGGTCTCGGGCTCGACGCCACGGCGGCGGGGCAGCTGCTTCGGGCCGATATCAGGCTTCTCGAGCTCGGCCGTTGCCCGACTCTTCCACAGGAGGCACTCGAGGTACTGTCCCGGCTCTCGGACCGCGAAGACGCGCTCATGCGTTGCGTGGAACGCTTCCTCGAGTGCGTTGACGTCATCGCTTGAGACCAACCTGCTGGGGATGGGCACCTCGAGCTCCCAAACCTGTGCTCGGTACCGAGCCTCGACGAAGTAGTCCTTTCGCGTCGTCTTCGGCGAGAGGTCGCCAAGGCTTTCGAGGAACTCGTCGGCGGCCGCCTCGACCTGCGCGAGCGTCTGATTGACGGCCTCGCGATCAAGAGAGCGTGTCTCGGCATAGTGAGAGCGGGAGAACTCCGCGAGGACGTCCGAATAGAGGGCTCCGCAGGCCGAGAGGGCACCCGCGGTCGAGGGGAGGAGAACTCTGCGACAGCCCAGCTCTCTGGCGATCGGTACGACGTTGAGTCCTGACGCCCCGCCTCCCGCGACCATCATGACCTCGCGCGGGTCGATTCCCTGCGCGATCGTGATCTCCCGAATCGCACCGACGATGTTCTCGGTTTCGATCGTGATCGCAGCGAATGCTGCTTCCTCGACACTCATGCCGAGGGGCTCGGCGACCTCGCGCTCGATTGCGCTCCACGCCGCATGACGGTCGAGCTGGAGGCGTCCTCCGAGGAAGAAGCTTGGATCGATCCAGCCAAGCGCGACGGCCGCGTCGGTAACTGTTGGTCTCGTCCCCCCCTGCGCGTAACAGGCGGGTCCTGGATCAGCACCGGCGCTCTGCGGCCCAACTCTGAGCAGGCCACCTGGGTCGATCCATACGATCGAGCCGCCTCCTGCTCCGATTGACTTGACGTCGACCGCTCGGATTCCTGTGATGTGACCGATCCACCTGCCACCGATCCACGTCTCGGCCGAGTAGGTGATTTCGCCTCCCGAGACCAGTCCGACGTCGAACGTCGTTCCGCCCGTGTCACACACGATCAGCTCGTCTGACTCGTCGGGGAGTTCGGCGCGCCCGTAGGTAACCGCCGCCACCGGCGCCATCGAGGGCCCGGACCCGATCGAGTAGATCGGCCGTTCCACCATTTCGTTCGGACGCCACGCCCCTCCGAATGACGTAGCGACGAACAGGTGCCCGCCGAATCCTGCGTCGCGAAGATCCCGTTCCATTGTCCCGAGGTACTCCTGCATGAGTGGCTTCAGTGAGGCATCGATGGCGGTGGACGAAGCGCGTCGGTACTCGCGGATGATCGGATTCAGTTGGTGCGAGAGCGTGTACGGCACCTCCGACCAGTGCTCGGCGAGGAGTTCCCCGACGCGGAGTTCATGCTCGCCATTGACGATCGCCCAGATGAAGCAAACGGCGACCGCTTCTGCCCCAAGAGCCTGTGCCTCCTCGATCGCTCGGAGAACGGTCTCCTCGTCGAGCGGGACAAACGCCGTCCCCTCCGAGTCCATGCGTTCGCGGATCTCGAAGGTAAGAAACCGCGGGATGTACGCCGGCGGGTACGGGATCTGCTTGAAGGGATCGAGCTTCCCGCCCTCCCGCAACAACAGGATGTCCGGGAACCCCTCGGTCGTGAAGAACGCTGTTCGCGCTGTCTTTCCTTCGACGATGGCGTTGGTCGCTCGCGTTGTCCCGTAGGTCAAAACGTCCGTGTCTGCGAGGAGCTGCTCGACAGAGAGCCCGATGCCAGGTGCGAGCTGCTCGAGCCCTTCCCGGATTCCCTGGAATGCCCTCTCCGCGCTCGTGAGCGCTTTGGCGATTTGCACACCGCCGTCCGTGTCCGCGACGACGACGTCGGTGAAGGTCCCGCCGGTATCGACGGATATGCGGAAGCCCATCAGCCGGCGGCGAGTGCTTCGCCCGCGAGTTCCCGCGTCGCTTGGACGATCTGCTCGACCGAGACCAGCGCCTCATCCTCCACCGGAGGACTGGCCGGAATGGGGAGATCAGGCATGACCACCCGCCGGGCGTGCACCGGGCCAGCCTCAACTGCGGCCGCGACGACCTCGGCCGCATAGCCGCCAAGCGGCGGTCCATCCTCGATCACGATGAGCCTTCCGGTGCGGGCCGTCGAGGCGGCCACGCCGTCGACGTCGAGCGGCCGGAGTGATCGCAGGTCGATGACCTCGGCGTCGATCCCGTGACCGGCAAGCTCCTCCGCGGCGGCGAGCGCCTTCTCGACGCCCGCCATTGCCGCGACGAGCGTCGCGTCGGTTCCCGACCGGAGCACCGACGCGCGGCCTATTCGCTCGATGGGCGCGTTCAGGTCGACCTCGCCCTCCCGCCCGTACAGGAACTTGTGCTCGAAGACCACGACCGGGTTGTCGTCTTGGATCGCTGCCCTGGTCAGCGCATACGCGTCGTGAACCGTGCCCGCTGCGACCAACTTCAGGCCGGGCTCGCCGAGGAAGAAGGCCGTTGGCGTCTGTGAATGGCAGGCGCCGAACCTGCCGCCGGCACCGACGGCAGTTCGAACGGTCAGCGGCACGCTCGCCTGTCCGTTCGAGAGATACCAGTACTTGGAGGCTTGGTTGACGAGCGTGTCCATCACGAGGCCGATGAAGTCGGCGAACATGATCTCGACGACCGGACGCACCCCGCGAACCGCGGCGCCGAACGCGGCCGCCGTGAAACCCATCTCCGAGATCGGCGTGTCGATAACCCGGGCCCCGAAACGTTCGTGGAGCCCGGGAGTGACGGCGAAGACGCCACCGAGCGCGAGGTCTTCGCCCATCAGTACGACAGAGGGATCGGCCTCGAGTTCGGCTGCGAGTGCGTGGCACACCGCCTCCCGATAGGTCAGCTCGCTCATGCTGGCTCCTTCGTTGGCGAGGCGGCTGCTTCGCGTTCGAGATCCGGGCTGGGGGCGGCTTGGGCAGCCGCGAGGACCCGTGCTACCTCCTCCTCGACCTCGGCCTGGATCCGCTCGGTGGTCTCGGTCGGAAGTCGCTCTGCTACCCGCGGAATGGGATCGCGCGCAAGCCAGGCGTCGACCTCCTCCTGTGGTCTGTACTTGCTGCCCGTATCCAGGCGCGAGTGGCCCTTGTGTCGGTACGTGAGCGCCTCGACGAGCGTCGGCCCTTCGCCGGCTCGGGCACGATCGATGCTCTCTCGGGCAACTGCTCGCACCGCCCAGAGATCGTTCCCGTCCACCTGGGGACCGGGCATACCGTACGCCGCCGCGCGGCCCGCAATATTCTTGCCGGCCGTGACCGTCTCCATCGCAGTCCACTCGCCGTAGAGGTTGTTCTCGCAGATGTAGACGACCGGAAGGTCGTAGACGGCTGCGAAGTTGAGACTCTCGTGGAAGTACGCCTGGTTCGCGGCGCCGTCCCCGAAGAACGCCACTGCGACCGTGTCGTCCTCATTGATCTGCGCGGCGAGGGCTGCTCCCGTCGCTGCGGCAATCGAGCCGCCGACGATTCCGAAGCAGCCGATGATGCCGTGCTTGAGGTCGATGACGTTCATCGACCCGGCGCGTCCGCCGCAGACTCCGGTCTCGCGTCCGAGCAGCTCGGCCATGAGAGCAGTGGGATCCGTACCCATCGCGAGGCACGCCCCGTGGCCGCGGTAGGTCGCAGCAACGGTATCGCCCGGATCGAGCTCGCAACACACGCCGACCGAAACGGCCTCTTGCCCCTGATAGAGATGCGTCGTCCCCTGAATCTCGTTCTGCATGAAGAGACGCTGGACGGTGTCTTCGAACGAACGGATCAGAACCATCCGCCGGTAAAGGCTCTCGAGCTCCTTCAGATCGTCTTGTACTTGCTCGTCAGCGTTCATGGCGTCGGGTGTGGGTTCTCCTGCTGGCTTCGTCTTGCAGTCGGAATTAGGCGTCGTTTTCCGAGACGGCAGCGTACACCTGCTCGGAGGCGCGTCGGGCATCAGCTGTAGCGCCGTGCCAGATCACCTGCTGTCGCGGAGTCTCGTCCACGCGCAGCTCGAAGATGTCCGGGCGGTTGTAGTGGCCAGCGACGTCGAGCGCCTGTTGCTCTTCGGCGATCAGTGACAGATCGAGGTCTCCGTACACGATCGTCTCCTGCCCGGCCGGCGCCTCGGCGACGATCGAGCCGTCTGGGCCAAAGATGCCCGTGCCCGGAAGAGACTCACCGGCCGCATCGACGAAGTCGTCGGCGGCGCCGAGAGCTTCGGGCAGCTCGAAATCAGGGGGAGCGGCGTCGGCGGTGAGACTCGCGCCCATGACGCAGATCGAGAAACACCTGCCCTCGAAGGCGTAGTGGCGTGAGGCAAAACGATGGAGCTCGGCGTTGCCGACTTCGGGCCAAGCTGCGATGTGGATCTGCTCGGCCTTTGCGTGCATCGCGAATCGCGTCAGTGGCATCCAGTGCTCCCAGCAGATCAATCCACCGATACGCCCGATCCCCGTATCGAAGACATGGAGCGTGCTCCCGTCTCCCTGGCCCCAGACGATGCGCTCGGCGTGTGTGGGCATGATCTTGCGGTGAACACCAAGGACGTCACCGTCGGCCGAGACGTAAAGGAGCGAGTTGTAGAGCGATCCGCGCGAACTCGTCGAATCCCGCTCGGTCATTCCGACGACCAGGAAGACCCCGAACGTCTTCGCGGCGCGTGCGAGCGCGTCGCACGCCTGGCTCGGGATCTCGACGGCGTTCTCCTGGTACCGGCGGAAGACCTTCTTCGCGTTCGGGTCATCCCAGCCCGCCGCGCCGAAGATCCACGCGGGGTAGCCCGGAATCCAGCTCTCGGGAAACACTACGAGATCTGCGTCGTTCTGCTTCGCCTCTGCCACGAGGGACACGGCCTTCTCAATTGTGGCGTCGCGATCGAGGAAACGCGGCGCCGCTTGGACTGCGGCAACCCGAACTACGTGATTGGCCATTTTCTTCCCGCCTCGTTCGACTGATTTCCGCTTCGTTTCGTTCTGCTCAGGACGTCCGCCGATCCTAGGCACCGGCGGGCGCCCTCGGCGGCGAGGATGAGGTTCGCGACACCGCTTGTCAAGGCCGTTACGACCTGTAAGCCTTTCGGCTATGACTGACAGCGCGAGGCAATCCAGGAATGAGACACATCTGTGGCACCCCTTTGCGGATATGGCCGTTGTACGCGAGAGCGAACTGGTCATCGATCGCGGTGAGGGGATCTGGGTCTGGGACACGGATGGACGTCGATATCTCGACGCCACCGCCAGCCTCTGGTACACGAACGTAGGTCACGGCCGGAAGGAGATCGCGGACGCTATCGCCGCGCAACTCGCGAAGATCGAGGCCTACTCGATCTTTGGAGATCTGGCCAGCGAGCCAGCGCTCGCCGTCGCCGATCGGCTCTCGGAGCGTGCTCCGATGGACGGTGGACGCGTCTTCCTCGGCAGTGGTGGGGCAGACGGCGTTGAGACCGCCGTCAAACTTGCCCGCCTCTACTGGGACGCGACGGGCGCACGCGACCGGGTCGGGATCATCGGCCGCTCCTTCGGCTATCACGGCAGCCATGCTGCAGGGACGAGCATCGGCGGTATCGAGGCGAACCGTCTCGGCTTCGGTCCCCTCATGACCGGTGCCTCGATCGTGCCGTACGACTCCGCAGCGGCATTGCGCGAGGAGATCGAGCGTCTCGGAAGCGAAAAGGTCGCGGCGTTCTTCGTCGAGCCGGTCATAGGAGCCGGCGGTGTCTATCCGCCACCTGATGACTACATGGAGGAAGTTGCCGAGATCTGCGCTGAGACCGGCGTTCTCCTGGTCATCGACGCGACGATCTGCGGGTTTGGCCGCCTCGGTACGTGGTTCGCAGCCGAGCGATGGGACATCGAGCCCGACATGATCGTGTTCGCCAAAGGAGTGACGAGTGGTTACCTACCGCTCGGCGGCGTGATCGTCTCGGACCAGATTGCCGAGCCGTTTTGGACGAAGCCCGGCAGGATGTTCCGCCACGGCCAGACGTACGCGGGCCACGCGGCATGCTGTGCGGCGGCGATCGCCAACCTCGACATCCTCGAGAACGAAGGCCTGATCGAGCGTGGTGCCGCACTCGAGCAGGTGCTCTACGACGAGCTATTGACCGTCTCGGACCATCCACTGGTCGGGGAGGTCCGCGGAGGAACAGGTCTCATGGCCGCTATTGAGCTTGACGGCTCGTTACTCGAGAGCCAGCCGGGAGCGCCGTTCGCCGCCTATCGCGCCATTCGGGAACACGAGGTACTCGTCCGGCCGCTCACACGCGGATTTGCCATCTCGCCTCCGCTCACCATCACCGAAGACGAGATCGGTCTTATCGGCCAAGGCGTTCGTGAGGGACTCGACCAACTGCTCGAGAGTGAGGACGTGGCAGAGCACGTTCGCGTCTCGGCGGCTCGGTAGACACGACGAGCGAGAACGGTGATCCGGTTGGCGGCTGGATCTTCTTGCCGTCATCGGTCGCGACCGCTAGGGTCGCCTGATGACTGCTGGAGGATGGATTGAGCGCGACCAGGCGCGTGTCTGGCATGGGTTCACCCAGATGGCAACCTATGCGAACAACATGCCCGTCATCGTCGAGCGGGCGGAAGGACACGACCTCATCGACGTTGACGGTCGCCGGTATCTGGATGCGATCTCATCGCTGTGGGTGACCACGCTCGGCCATCGCGTCGAAGAGCTCGACGCAGCGCTGAAAGCCCAGATCGATCGAGTCGCGCACGCGACTCTCCTCGGCAACGGCAGCCGCACCGTGATCGAGCTCTCCGAGGCTCTCTCACGGGTGGTTCCGGTCAGGGACCCTCACGTTCTCTATGCCTCCGATGGTGCAGCTGCGGTCGAACAAGCGCTCAAGATCGCGTTCCAGTACTGGATCAACCGCGGCGTCTCGGGCCGGACCACCTTTCTCGCACTGGGCGAGGCCTATCACGGCGACACGATTGGCGCGCTCTCGCTGGGTGCGGACGGCTTCGGCGCGAGCATCTTCGATCCGCTGCGTTTTCCGGTAGTCAGGGCGCCGGGGTACCGAGATCCCGATTGGGCAGTCCGAGCGGCCGAGCTAGTCGACGCTCGCGGCGAAGAGCTCGCGGCGGTCGTGATCGAACCGCTTGTCCAGGGAGCCGCCGGCATGACCGTCGCGCGGCCAGAGGACTTCGCGGCCCTTCGAGAGGCCTGCGCGCGGCGAGACGTTCTCCTCATCTGCGATGAGGTGGCGACCGGTTTCGGGCGTACGGGCACTCTCTTCGCCTCCGAGCAGTGCGGGCTCGAGCCCGACCTGCTCTGTCTCGGGAAGGCCTTGACCGGCGGGTATCTCCCGATGTCGGCAACGGTCGCGAGCGATCGTGTCTTCGAAGCGTTTCTCGGCGAGGATCTCGGCCACCAGGCCTTCTACCACGGTCATTCCTACGGCGGGAACGCCCTTGCCGCGGCGGTTGCACTTCGTCATCTCGAATTACTGCACGAGTGGAACGTGCTCGAAAACGTCGGCGAGCGCTCCCGCGAGCTCGAGCAACTTCTGGCTGAGCGAATCGCTCCGCTCGCGGGCGTGGCCGAGACCCGACTGCGTGGACTGCTCTGCGGCATCGAGTTGCTGTCAGGGGCGCCGGACGAGAGGAGGGGACGGCGTGTCTGTCGCGAGGCCGCATCCAGGGGGGTTCTGCTCCGGCCGATTGGCGACGTCGCCATCATCGTCCCGCCCCTCACGATTTCGCACGCCGAGCTCGCTCGCATCGTGGATGTGCTGGCCGCTTCGATCATCGAGGTGATGCCGTCGGTCGAGCGCGAGGTCGTTGTCGGATGATCACCTCGGGACTTCCGAGGCCTGGGAAGGATGCGAACTCTCGTGGTGCCTGGAGCAGCCTGGCCGACCAGGCCCTGTCGGGCGAAGCCCTCGAGCGGCGCGAAGCTCTGGCGATTCTCGAGGCGCCCGATTCCGAACTTCTCGAGCTGCTTGCAGCGGCGTATCGGGTCCGCCATCAGTACTTCGGGAACTTCGTCAAGCTGAATTTCCTCGTCAACGCGAAGAGCGGGGTTTGCCCTGAGGACTGCCATTACTGCTCACAGTCGCGTATCTCGACGGCGGACATCCCTAAGTACCAGCTGCTGGACGAGCAGGAGCTGCTCGCCCGGGCCGACCGAGCGGTGCAGCTGCGAGCGAGTACGTGCTGCATTGTCCTGTCCGGTCGACGTCCGTCACAACGCGAGCTCGAAGATGTCTCGCAGGGCGTCATGGCGATCAAAGACCGTTACCCCGGCCTCAAGATCTGTGCCTGTATGGGCCTGCTCGACGAAGACGAGGCCGCTCGGCTCAAAGACGCCGGGGTCGAGCGCTACAACCACAACCTCAACACCGCCTCGGATCACTACGACCAGATCTGCTCGACACACACGTACGACGACCGAGTCGCGACCGTGAAAGCGGTCGGCCGAGCGGGAATATCGCCGTGCTCCGGAGTGATCGTCGGTATCGGCGAGACGCGCGATCAGCTGATCGATACGTGCTTCGAACTCCGCGACATCGGCGCCGAGTCAATCCCGGTGAACTTCTTGATCGCCATCCCGGGGACACCGCTCGAAGATCGCCGAGAACGACTCGACCCACGGTTCTGTCTCAAGGTCCTATGCCTCTACAGGCTTGCCTGTCCCGACCGCGAGATTCGTATCTCGGCGGGGCGCGAAGTCCACCTTGGATCGCTTCAGCCCCTCGGTCTTTATCCAGCGAATGCCTTGTTTGCGTCCGACTACTTGACCGAGCCCGGCCAGCCGGCGCAAGAGGACTGGAAGATGATCGAGGAGCTCGGCTTCGAGATCGAGCCCCTCGGGACCCCGATCGGCCCGATCGGCCCGATCGAGAACGGCGGGAGCGTCACGCAGGTACGCGCCGACGCCGAATCCGCGTAGTGCCCTTCGGTCCCGGGTTCTTCGTTACGGCCACGGATACCGAGGTCGGCAAGACGGTTGTGACGGCCGGGCTTGCGCTCGCTTTTCGAGATCGCGATCTCAACCCGGGCGTCATGAAGCCGGTTCAGACCGGGGACCTGGCAAGCGACCCAGGAAGTGACGTTGCGGAGCTCATACGACTGTCGAAGGTTCCCGAGGCTGGGAACTCGATCAACGTCTACTCGTTCGAGCCACCCGTCGCTCCACTCGTTGCGGCTCGGGAGACGGGCGCCTCGCTCGCTCTCGATGAGATCGTCCACCGCGCATCAGAACTCTCGCGTCGGTACCGCCCACTCCTGGTCGAAGGCTTGGGCGGGCTCATGGTTCCGGTCGGGGAGGACTGGACCATCGCGGATCTCGCCGTGGCGCTGAACCTCCCGCTCGTGATCGTTGCTCGCGCCGGACTCGGCACCATCAATCACACAGTGCTCACGATTCGCGTTGCGGAACAGGTCGGTCTCAAAGCGAAGGCGGTGGTCTTGAACGAGCACGGCCAAGCTCCCGACCCGAGTTGGGCGACGAACGCAGCCCAGATCGAAGACCTCGGAGGCGTCCCCGTCATCGGCCGGCTACCCTCGGTCGATCCGCTGAGAGCCCAGAACCTCGAGGAGGCGGTGCGCAACTGTCTGGACGTCGACCGGCTGCTGGAGTCCGCATGACGGATGAGAGCCCTACCGAGGCGTGGGAGCAGTTCCTCACGCGGGCGGCGAAACTCCGCCGCGACGAGGCGCTCGAGCGGTCACTCGGGGTGACGGATCCGTCGTCGGCTCCGGTCGTTCGTCGCGACGGCCGCGAGCTGATCAACCTCTCCTCCAATAACTACCTCGGACTCGCCGGCCATCCGACGCTCGTGGCCGCTGTCGAGCGGGCGGCGAAACGGGGTGGAGGCTCTGGTTCATCACCGCTGATTGCGGGTCGAGATGCATCACTTGCTGCGCTCGAAGAGAAGATCGCGGCGTTCAAGTCGACAGAGTCGGCACTCGTATTCGGAAGTGGGTACCTCGCCAACGTCGGAACGCTCGCCTCCGTGCTGGACCGGGACAGTGCCGTCGTCAGCGACCAGTTGAATCACGCGAGTATCATCGACGGCGTTCGCCTGAGCCGCGCGTCCATCCATCGGTACGCCCACGGCGACGTCGAAGAACTCGAGAATTCGCTCGTGGAGGCGCGGCGCAACGGAGCGAGGCGGTTGCTCATCGTGACCGACTCGGTCTTCAGCATGGACGGCGACGTTGCGCCCCTCCAAGACATCGTCGAGCTCAAGGAGCGACACGGCGCAGCGCTCATGATCGACGACGCGCACGGGGCCGGCGTCTTCGGGCCTCGCGGTGAGGGCGTCGCTCATCACCTTGGCCTCGGGGACCGGGTCGAGATCAACATGGGGACGTTCAGCAAGGCCTTTGGTGCATACGGGGCGTACGTCGCAGTGTCGAAGGATTGGGCGAACCACCTCGTTTCGACTGCGCGCACGTTCATCTATTCGACCGCGTTACCACCAGCTGTCGTCGGCGCGGTGGACGCCTCGATCGACCTCGTCCGCGGTGCGGACGAGCTCCGACGTCGATTGCATGCGCGGGCAGCAGATTTCCGTGGGCATCTCCTGGAGCTGGGCTTCGACACGGGCCTGTCCGAGACGCAGATCGTCCCTGCGATCGTCGGTGACGGCGAACTGGCTCTCGAGTTCGCACACGAGCTCCGGGATCGTGGTGTCCTGGCCGTCGGGATTCGACCGCCAACGGTTCCACGTGGAGCCGCACGCGTTCGGTTCTCGCTCATGGCAACACACACAGACGCACAACTTGATCGGGCTCTCGAGATCGTCGAGGCGTCTGGACGCAAGCTCGGGCTAATCTCCGGCCTCTGACACGGGCCGCGGGAACGCGGGCCCATCTGGGCCCGCGTTCTCCAGCCGGGATTCCTACTCCGTCGCTTCGTCGATCAGCGTCACGACCCGGCTCGGACCGAGCGGCGTCCGATCGACCGAGACTCCGAGGGGACTCAGCGCGTCGGCGACCGCCGCCGCGACTGCCGCAGGCGCGGCGATTGTGCCGCCCTCGCCGGCCCCCTTTATCCCACCTTCCGTCACGGTCGACGGGGTCTCGATGTGGTCGATCTCGATCGGGGGGATCTCCATCGTCGATGGATACAGGTAGTCGAGCAGGGTGCCGGCCAGGAACTGACCGTTCTCGTCGTAGGGGAGGTCCTCGTAGAGCGCGCCTCCGATCCCTTGAGCAGTCGCCCCGGCGAGTTGGCCGTCGACCACCATGGGATTCAGCATGACGCCGCAGTCGCCGATCGCGGCGACTTTCTCGATCTCAACCTCTCCGGTCTCGGCGTCAACCTCGACGACCATGGCGATGCAGCCGTTGCCGTAGCTCTCCGGCGGTTCGTAGGATCGTGTTGCCGTCAGCGCCGGATCGATACCTGGTGGACGCGTTCCGCCGACGAACGCGCCGAAGTAGGCCGTGAAGCCGATCATCAACATCGGCATCGACTTGTCTGGCGAGCCTTTCACGGTCGCGTTGCCGTCGTACAGCTCAATGTCGGCGGGACTTGCCTCCATCGCGTGCGCCGCGATGGCGATGATCTTCTCGCGGACCTCCTCGGCCGCGCGCGTGATCGAGCCACCTCCGATGACGGCGCTGCGGCTGCCCCAGGTTCCGAGCCCGTAGGCGGTGGCGGCGGTGTCTCCCTCGACGATCTTGACGCTTTCGACTTTCACGCCAAGCCGGTCGGCGACGAGCTGAGCAAACGTCGTCTCGTGAGCCTGGCCGTGAGAATGGAGGCCGAGAGTGACGGTCACCGAGCCGTCCGGCTCCATGGTGACCGTCGCGGCATCCATGTAGTCGAAGGGAAAGCCCATCCGTTTGGCCATGTCCCCGGACCAGCCGCCCGGTTCGAGAAACGGACTGAAGCCCACTCCGATGTACCGCCCCTCCTTGCGGAGCTCCTCCTGACGCTTGCGGAAGGCTTCGTAGTCGACGGCCGCTGCCGCTCGCTTCTGGGCTTCCGCGTAGCTCCCACCGTCGTATTTGCAGCCCGTGGCCGACTCGTACGGATCGTTCGGAATGGTGTTCTTCAGGCGGAGATCGACCGGGTCGATGTCCAGCTCCCGCGCGATCTCGTCGATCAGAACCTCTCGCGCCGTCTGCCCGCTCGTCCAGCCGACTCCTCGATAGGCGCCGGTCGGCGACTTGTTCGTATACGCGGCGTCGGCCTCGAAGCGGGCTACCGGGATGTCGTAGAGGCTCGGCATCATCACGCCGGCGCACATCGGATCGACGAGCGGGGTCCACGGGTAAGCCGCGAAGGCTCCCGCGTCGCCGAGGAAGCGGCCGCGGATTGCCAGGAATTTCCCATCGTTCGTGGTCGCGACCTCGAGGTCGATGATGACCTCCTTCGCGTGCGTGCTCGCGGCGAGGTTCTCGTACCGATCCTCGATCCATTTCACCGGACGTCCGGTTTGGCGGGCGAGGTAGGGGACGAGGGCGTCCTCCGGGAAGAGGTGGATCTTGAGCCCGAAACTCCCGCCGACATCCGGGGCCACCACCCGCAGCTGGTTCTCGTGATGAAGCCCGAGCGAGTGGGCGAGGAGGCTTCGGGTGAGGTGAGGAACCGAGCTCGACGTCCACATCGTGAACGAGCCGGAACCGGGCTCGTAATCGGCGACGATCCCGCGGGTTTCGAGCGGTGCGGCGTGGAAGCGTCCGTGGTGGAAGCGCTTCGAGAACACGCGATCGGCCTCTGCGAATGCCTTCTCGACGTCGCCCTTCTCGTACTCGATGTGCGCGAAGTTGTTGCTCTCCGAGTCCTCATGGAGGATCGGCGCGTCGGGCTTCAGCGACTCCTGGGGATCGAGAATCGCCGGCAGCGGTTCGTACTCGACGTCGATGAGCGCCGCGGCGTCCTCGGCGATGTACCGCGAAGTCGCGGCCACGATTGCGACCGGTTCGCCGACGAAGCGCACCTTGTCGATCGGCAGAATCCGGCGGGAGTTCGCCTGAACTTCCTCTCTCGGAAGCTGTGCGACGAACGCCGGAAACTCCTCGACGTCGGCTCCGATCAGAACCTCGGCGACGCCGTCGAGTTGTTTCGCCTTCGTTGTATCGATGCTGACGATGCGCGCGTGCGCGTGGGAGCTTCGCAGGAGCGCCGCGTGAAGCATCCCGGGAAGCTGGATGTCGTCGACGAACTTGGCCCGTCCCTTAAGGAAGCGGGGATCCTCAACGCGGGGGAGGCTTGCCCCCACGTACTGAGCTGGACGAGCTTCCGCTTCTTCGGTCGCCATCTCAGCCTCCCTTCCGGAGTTTGTTTGCCGCTTCCTCGACGGCGGCCACGATTCCCGAGTACCCGGTGCATCGGCAAATGTTCCCGCTCAGCGCCTCGCGAATCTCCGCCTCGGTCGGGTTTGGGTTTTCTTCGAGGAGCGCGCTCGTCGCTACGAGGAGGCCCGGAGTACAGAAACCACACTGGAGCCCGTGGGTCTCCTGAAACGCCTGCTGAATGGGATGCAGCCCCTCGCCGACGGCCATCCCTTCGACGGTTTCGATCGAGGACCCGTCTGCCTGGACCGCCAGCATGAGGCAGGAGCGGACGGTTGCACCATCCAGTCGTACGGTGCAGGCGCCACAGACGCCCTGCTCGCAACCCACGTGCGTTCCCGTCAGCCCGAGCTCCTGCCTGATGAAGTCGGCGAGAAGCGTTCGCGGTTCGGCGATACCGCGCATTGCGACACCATTCACAGTGGCGCGAACGACTGTCTCGCCGTCGATCAGCTGTCCGGTTGCGATCGCGGTCGCAGTCATTTCGCGCCCCCGTTCCGTGTCGCGGCTTGGGTGAGAGCCCGACGCACCAGCACGCCTGCCACCCGTTTTCGGTACTCGCTCGTGGCGTGCACGTCGTTCTTCGCCTCGACGTTCTCCTGCGTCAGTTGCCCAGCCTCCGCAATCGCGTCGTCGTCGGCGAGGCTGAGGCCGGACAGCGACTCCTCGGCCTCCCCGGCTCGCACGGGCGCCTCGCCGGTACCGAACAGCGCAATCCGGGCCGATTCACAAACGTCTCCGTTGAGACTGACAGTGAGCGCCACTCCGACGAGTGCGTAGTCGCCGTGCCTGCGTGACACTTCGAGAAAGCCCCAGCGGGTGTCCCCCGTCAACGTCGGGATTGTGACCTTCGTCAGGATCTCGTCCTCTGCGAGCGCGGTCGTGAAGTAGGAGACGAAGAGGTCGTCCGCCGCGATGGTGCGTTCGCCCTTCGGTCCGCGTGCCACCACTTCGCCGCCGGTGGCGAGCAACACGGCAGGGAGTTCCGCCGCTGGATCGGCGTGAGCCAAACTTCCGCCGACCGTTCCGCGCGACCGAACGGCCGCGTGGGCGATTGACCCCAGAGCCTCGGTGACGATCGGAGCGCTGGCCACAACGTCGCTCGATCTCTCGACCTCAGCTTGGCGCGTCGTTGCGCCGATCTCGATCTTCCCGTTCGGCGTCACCCCGCTGAGTTCGTCGACGCGATTGATGTCGACGAGAACGCTGGGAAACGCCAGGCGCAGGTTCATGAGTGGGATCAGGCTCTGGCCTCCGGCGAGGATCTTCGCCTCGTCGCCGTGCTCGGCGAGCGCTGCGACCGCCTCGTCGGTGCTCTCGACGGCGAGGTACTTGAATGGGGCTGGTTTCAAGCGGACACCACCTCCTCTTAGGATCAGTCAAACGCTGGCATGACATCGTCGTGGATCATCTGAAGCTGGTCGTCGACGTAGGGCACGTCGACATCGCGTCCGGTGAACGCTCGCACGAGGAACCCGTCGGTGACCGCGAAGATCAGGTGATTTACGCCCGATGGCTCGATGTCGGTCTTGATTCGCTCGACGACCTCGGATGCGGTGCCGGCGATCGTGAGTTTCTCTGCGAGCTCGGGCGTCATCTGGTCGATCGCCTCCTGGATGTCGCCCGAAGCGAACGAGTCGAGGATCGGCTGAACCTCCGCTTGGCCGATCCCGTGTCGTGCGAGTTGCTCGAGGTGCATCGCGGGGATGTAGAAGGCGCCGATCGTCTGCGCGGCGCGCCTTGCCTCGGCAGAGTCCGGTCCGATGACCACGACGAGCCAGGCACCGATGTCGAGCGCGCCCCAGTCCTTGCCGGCACGCTCGGCGCCGATTCTCAGATGCTCAACCATGTAGTCGCAGGCCTCGCGCGAGTAATTGCCAAAGCAGTGCGTCCCGTCAGAGAGCTCACCGGCAGCCTCGTACGATTTTGGGCCTCGCATCGCCCCGATGAGGACCGGGATGCGCTCTTGCACCGGTCTGGCGAACGTAAAAAGACCGGCGTAGTTGAAGAAGTCGCCCTCGTAGTCCAAGTGGCCCTCATCGAGAAGCGTGCGAATAACCGTGTGCGCTTCCCTGGTCCTCGACAACGGTTTCTGCTTCGACCAGTCGATGCCGTACTGGGCCAGGAGACTGAAGTTCCCGTTCGAAATGACGCAGTCAACCCGACCATTCGTGAGCTCGTCGAGGGTCGCGATCGCCTGGGCAACGAGCGTCGGCTCGCGTAGCTGAATTGGAGCCAGACTGGGGCCGAAACGGATGCGATGGGTCTTATCGGCGGCGGCAGCAAAGAGGCAGTACATATCTTTGTGCCACGTTTCGTCGGCGCCGTACACGCCGTAGAAGTCGAGCCGGTCGGCGAGCTGGATCGTCGCAATCGAGTCGTGGATTGGGTAGTCGGGGAGCAGGGCGTAGCTGAACCTCATTCCTCTTCTGCCTCAAGTTCCTCGAGGAGTTCCTCGCCCGAGATGACGGTGTCGGCGAAATGGTCGTGCATCCAGTCGAGGTGGTCCCATCGTCCGTCGACGATCCGTTTGGTATCCCACGCCGGGATCTCCTGTTGGCGGATGTGCTCAGTCATGAGCGCGGGGTCAACCTCGAAGATATGGTCGAAGCGCTGGACGACCGCGTCGTTGATGCGCCGGGCCTCCGGGGGCCTCTCCTTCGCGAGTCGAAAGCTGATCATGCGTCATCACCGTCCTCGTAGGCCTGGTCGAGCAGGTACTTCCCAGGGTTCATCACGTTGTACGGGTCGAGGGTGCGTTTGATCTTCTTCATGACCTCAAAGCCACCGCCGAGCTCGGCCGGAACGAGATCGACCTCTCCCTCGCGGCAGGCGCCGTGACACGCGCTTATCGACCCGCCATAGCGAATCGCGACCTCTGCGATGTCGCGCTTCACCTCGACCCAGGCAGCCCAGCTCTCCTCGTCCCATTGCATCTCCCAGATGCCGATATCGATCTCGGTGAGGTAGTCGGCCCACGGCTTATGCGCGCCGTTCGTGTAGGCGAACGTGCCCCAGTCGTCGAACATGTCGAAGCGCTCGATGAGCCGGTCGGCAATCGCATGCCACTCCTCGCGGACATGCGGAAGGGCGCTGTACGGGATCGACGCGTCCTCGCAATGCCAGCTCATCGGAACGACCTGGCCGCTGCTGAGCCGACCGTGAAGCGGTGTCGCATAGCGGTCGTGCCGCGAGGCCCAGTCGCCCTGTGAGATGTCGTCACCGAGATATGTTCCGCCCGTCTCCGTGCCGATCTTGAGCAGCCGCTTAGCTGCCGGTCTCACCTCGTCAGTCGTGCCATACATGGCCGTGGCAACGACGCCTTGCACTTCGTCTGGTTGTGGGATGTAGGCTTCGTCATCCCGGCGGAGGTACGCGAGCTTTCGCTCGTCAAAGAGGACGACGCCGGCGAGTGTGGCCAGACCCGATCGCGCGAGTTCGCCTGTCGAGCGCCAGGCGGCCATGTAGTCGGGGTAACTGAAGAAGGCCGAGAACTCTGCTTCCGGGCGCGGGACGAGCTCGAGCGTCGCCTCGGTGACGATGCCGAGCGTTCCCTGATGTCCCATGAACAAGTGCTTGAGTTGGAAACCGGTCGATGACTTCCTGACCTTGCGGCCGCCACCGTCGCCGATCTCGATGATCTCGCCCGTCGGCAGCACCAGCTCGAAGCTGATGACCAGGTCGCGCGTGTGTCCGTACCGGCCGCCGATCAGCGACCAGCCGCTCGTCCCGATGCGGCCGCCGACGAGCGAGCAGGGATACGAGGCCGGGTTGTCCGGGTAGATGACGTCGTGCTTTCGCAGTTCCTCGTTCAACTTCAGCATGTTGATGCCCGGCTGCACGGTGACCGTTCGGTCCTCGAGGTCGATGTCGAGGATCTTGTCCATCAGCTTGACGTCGATGAGGATTCCGTGTCGAAGCGGCACTGCCCCGTCGGTGAGGCCCGTACCGCCGGCGCGAGGGACAACCGGGACCCTGAGCCGATTGGCGAGCTTCACAACCTCGCTGATCTGCTCGGCGGTCGTTGGAAGGACGACGGCGTCGGGCACGTACTGCTCCCATTCGTGCAACGGAAACGGTGCTGGCACCCGGGCGCGGTTGTAGCGAGCCGAGAGATTGGTGAAGACATGCTCCTCACCGCAGATCGCGATCAGCTCGGAAACGACTTCGTCTGAGAGGGCGACGGTTGCCATGTCAGACCTCGAATCCCGCCGATTCGGCGACCAGTTCCATGAGGTCCCAGACCTCGATGGATTGCTCTTTCCCCTGTTCGTCGAGTGGCCGCTCCGACCAGGGGCAGGCTGAGACGAGCGTATCGACCCCCAGCTCGGCCGCCTTCTCGACGCGTCTACGGGAGATCTCGGCCGCGATGTCAGGCCGCTCGAGGAAGAAACCCGCGCCGGCGCCCGAGCAGTACGACCATTGTGTGACGTGGTCGACGTCCTTGAACGTCAGCCCTGGGATCGCCCGCATGATCTCCCTCGGCGCCTCGTGGATCCCCTTCCGTTTGTTCAGACGGCAGGCGTCGTGGTAGGTCGCGACGCACTCGACCGGGACCGTCAGCTCGAGCTTGCCCTCGCGAATCAGCTCGGCGACGAGTTCGACGACCAGCACGATCTCGAACTCGAAGTCGTCGCCGAACAGCTCCGGGTAGAGTTCCGTGAACGCGATGTAATCGTGCGGGTCGAGGCAGAGGATTCTTTGCGCTCCGGCCGCGCGCCAGTCGGCGACGTTGTGCTCGGCCATTGACTCGAAGAGCTCCGCATAGCCCATCTCAGCGGCGGGCGCGCCACAACACCACTGCTCCTTCATGAGCCCGAACTCGACGCCCGCCTTGCTCAGTACCTGAGCGACCGCCCTGGGGACGGACGTCCGATAGAAGGCCGCTTCGCAGTCGCAGAAGAGGATTGTCTCGCCGCCGGTTGGGAGATCGAGACCTTGTGCCCACGACCGCACCTTGTTTTGCGAGACCTCGATGTTCCAACCCAGCACCGGCTCGTTTCCCCAGCGATCGGTGAGGTCGTTCCAGCGCTTCCAATTGGGCTGCTCGATACCGCTCTCGACTGCCAGGGTTCGCATGGCTTTCACCACGTCGATGGTGCGAGTTCGGAAGCGATAGAAGTCACCGGTAAACAACGTGTTCGGGCAGCGCAGATCGCACGCTCCGCACATCGTGCAGTTGACGTAGTCAGCCGCAACGTCCTCGATCGACATGTGCCCGCGTTCCATCGCGACGACGTTCGCGTGGAAGGCGGTCGGCGTGTGCGCCTCGTCGCGGGTGACCTGCATGACCGGACACACCTCTCGGCAGAACTTGTGCCCCGAGCTGTAGCAGTTGAACGCGGCGTTTCGCCACTCGTCGAGGAACTCGGGTGGGAGCCCGCCGTTCTCCCGCTTTGTCGGCGCGGTCTGATCCGCCATTTCGGCACTCCTCCCGTCGAAGTCCGAAGACAGTGACGCGACTCTAGTGCCCTTGGATATAAGTGTCCAGATGGCGCGCCGTAGCGAGAAGCCGATCATCGGACTCTCGGTGAGCTTCTTCGACTTCCGGGACTACCAGGGGGTTGGTTTCCAACGGCCGATCGCACTCGCCGGCGGGCTGCCCCTCACCCTCCCGCGTACGATGGAGGGACTGACCGACGTCCTCGAGGTTTGTGACGGGATTGCACTGTGCGGCGGCCGCGATATCGACCCGGCCCTCTACGGCCAGGAATCGCACGAGACTCTCGGTCGCACGGAACCGCGTCGCGATGTCTTCGAGCTCGAACTGATCAACCGTGCTCTGGATCTCGGAAAGCCGTTGCTCGGAATGTGCCGAGGCATACAGATCTTGAACGTGGCCCTCGGCGGGACGCTTGCTCAGGATCTCAGCCTCGTGCCCGACTGGGAAAATCACCCGTCCGATCCAGGCTGGGCCGCATGGAAGGAGGTCGAGCGGGCCTCGCTCGAGGAGGAGTCTGAGGTTCCAGTCCATCCGAGGCACTCCATCTCTGTGCGCGAACCAAGCGCTCTCCACGAGGCCCTCGGGGTCGACGAGATCGAGGTGAACAGCTTTCACCATCAGGCGCTGGACGAGGTCGCCGCCGATCTCGAGGTTGTCGCAACGGCCCCGGACGGAGTCGTTGAAGCGGTCGAGCTGCGCGGAGACGCGTTTGGTCTCGCCGTCCAGTGGGAGCTTCAGGAAGAGTGGCGCGTCGACGCGCGGTTCCTGCGCATCTTCGAGCACTTCGCGAAGGAGGCCTCCGCAGCTACCCTGACTTCGTAGCCCGATGCGGCACGACGAAGGCGCGATCTGTCATCGGATTGCGGAGGCTCGGACGTCCGCGGGACTCACCCAGCAGGAACTCGCCAACACGCTGACGATGACCGCCGGCGTCACGGTGACTCGGAGAGATATGAGGCGATTCGAGCGCTCCCGCGTTCCCTGGGAGTTTCTCGGTGATATCGCTCGCCTCACGAACACCACGCGCGGCTGGCTGCTCTATGGAGAGCGTTTCGAGGACGACCCGAATCCTCAGCAATCGGTCTTCGAACGCCCTCTGCCCGCGGGGCAATTGGAGTCCGCAGATGGAGGAGCGTCCGCTCCGAGGCGACTGACCGCAACTTGGGCGATCGTCGCCTTGGCGTTGAGCTTTCTCGCTGCGGTCATCGTGCTCAGATTGAGTGGCTCGATCGTTGCAGCGTTAGCCGTCTTGGTTGTCGTGAACTTCGTCGCGTTCTCTCGCTACCTGCGCTAGGAAGCTGGCAATCGTCTGAGCACTCCCCGGCCCCTCCCAGCATTTAACCCCTCAGTCCGAGACTCACTCCGACCCAACTCCAACTCCCCACCCAGGGTGGGGAGGGGGTTTCGATATCCACCCGCCACCCGCGGCTCGTACGAGGCGAATTCGCGTGCGTAGGACTCGAGGTGTGCCGGTTGGGTATGCGTTCGTGCCGATTCAGGCTGCAACGCAGGGTTGGCATCCGGCCACGTGCGGCCCGGCCCTTGGCCCATCGAGCCGACGCCGTCGGGACGCGCGGCCGGGCGATGACGTCTACTCCAACCTAGCTCCGCGGATTCCGCTTCTCCGTGTCGTAGATCGGGAAGGCTTCTACGGTCGCCGGAGCCATTCCGCCACCCACGGCGACCTGTAGCTTGCTGCCACGCGCCGCGTGCGCGGCGTCGAGCACAGCCATACCGATCACGCGCTCGAGCGTCGGGCTCTCGCATGGACTCGTGAGGGTTCCGACTGATTCACCGTCCAGGGTCGTGATCTCGGCCCCGTACTCGGGCGTCTCATCGCTCTCGACAGCGACGTTGACAAGCCGCCGAGGCGGGCTCTTAGCCGTTTCGGTGAGCGCTCGCTTTCCGTGAAAATCCCTGGTGTCGAGAACGATCACCTTGTCGAGCGACATGTCGAACGGATCTGTCTCGTGCTGGAAGTAGTCGTAGCCGATGAAGATCAGCCCCGATTCGATCCGGAGTGTCTCGACGGCCGCGAGCCCGTATGGCCGCGCGCCAGCGTCGGTTAGGACGTTCCAGAGACCATCGGCCCGGTCCGGCGTACAGAAGATCTCGTACCCGAGTTCACCTGAGTACCCGGTACGCGAAACCCACGCCTCTACGCCTCCAACCTGAACCGGCTCAGGGAAGAACCGGAAGTACTCGAGACCGGCGATGTCTCCGTCGCAGACGCCGGCGAGCACCTCGCGCGATCGGGGCCCCTGCAACTGAACGTGAGGAAGCGACTCGGTTATCGGCTCGATCCTGACGTCGAGTTCCGAGGCGACGCTTGTGAAGTGATCGAGGTCTGAGTCGAGCGCGGTAATGACCCAGCAGCGGTCGTCGCCGAACTTGAAGACCGTGCCGTCGCCGACCATCTTGCCTCGCTCGTTGCAGAAGGGCGCGTACCGGATCTGGCCGATCTCCAGCCCGAGCATGTCGTTCGTGAAGATGTGGTCAGCGGCTTTGAGCGCGTCTGGGCCGATGAAGTCCCACTTCCGGAGCGGCGACTCGTCCCAGATCCCTACATCCGTGCGGACGGCGTGGTGCTCGGCAATCGGATCGCCGAAGTGGTTGGGCCAGTACCAGCCCTCCCAATCCATGAACTCTGCGCCGAGTGCGCGCTGTACTCCGTCGAACGCGGTCCGAACGATGTCCTGTTCCGTCGTCATCGCATCCTCCGTTGTGGTCGGCCCGACCTGCGACAGACTCGGGCAGCGAGACTCTACTCGGGTCGCCAGCCCAGCGCTCGTGAGATCGCCGAGCCAGATGCGATCAACTCCGGGACGACAGCGTTGATGGCCCGCGCGTCGAACCGCGAGGATGGCCCCTGGACGCCGATCGTCGCCGAGAGTTCACCGCTAGCCGACCACACAGGCGCGGCGACGCCGTTAAGGTCGCTTTCACGCTCGCGAATCGCGGTCGCGTAGCCGCGCTCTCTGACGGAGGCAAGTTCGGCGACAAGCTCATCGGAGTCGAGAATCGTGTGCTCGGTGTACCGCTCCAGGGGAGCGCCGACCCGGGCCTCCCCGTACGCGAGGACGACCTTCCCGGTGGCTGTCGCGTGCCCCACGCTTCGACGTCCGAGCCTCGCGACGCTCTGAACAGAGGACGGGCTCTGAACGAAATCCACCGTCACCGCGCTGTGATGGGCCGGTGCCGAGAGCGTGGCCGTTTCTCCGCTCAGATCCGCGAGGGAAACAAGATGCGGTCGGGCGATCTCGCGGACATCGAGACGGGCAACGACCGCGTTGCCCAGCTCGAGGAGCCGGATCCCAAGTCTGTATCGGCCGGTCTCCTCGAGGTGCTCGACAAAGCTCGCCTGCGTCAGGGTCGCGAGCAGCCGGGAAACGGTGCTGGCGTTGATTCCCGTCCGACGCGAAATCTCGTTGGTACCGAGGTCGTCTTCGGCTTCACCGAGGGCGTCCAGAACAGCCAGGGCACGCTGGACTGAGGCGACGTGTCTGACGGCTGGCTGGCCCGTTCGCGGCATGCTACGCTCGTTTCCGAGTTTGACACGCTATTGCCCAGGAGGCAATTTTGAGCGACCTGCCTGCTGCTTCGCCCTACGTCGTGATCGGCGCGGGCATTCACGGTCTCTCGACCGCGTACCACCTCGCCCGGGAGCTTGAAACGCGCGAACTCGGTGCCGGCTCAGACATCGTCGTTCTCGACAAGCACAGCCCGGGGGCCGGGGCGTCTGGAATCGCGTGTGGGGTTGTTCGGAACAACTACTTCCAACCCGCCATGGCGGAGCTCATGCAGGCGTGCGTGGAAGTCTGGGAATCGGATCCCGCCGCCTATCGATACAACCCGGTCGGCTACGTCATCGCCGGGGCCGCGATCCAGGAAGCCGATCTTGCAGCGACCTTCGAGCGCCATCAGCAGATCGGCTACCCCTCCGAACTGATCGTCGGGGCAAAGGACGTCGAGGCACATATGCGCTCGCTGTTCCCGGACTGGCGGGCGAAGGGCGTCACCGTCTGTCTTCACGAATACCAGGGTGGGTTCGGCCGAAACGTCGACTCGGTGCTCGGTCTTCAGGCAAAGTGCGAGCAGAACTGGGTCCGTGTGCTCTCGGGCGTCGAGGTGCTGGAGTTCGAATCTGCCTCCGATGACTCCGTCAAGGCGCTCGTCACGAACGTGGGCCGGATCGAAGCCGAACAGGTGGTCATCGCACCGGGGCCTTGGGCGAAGCGTTTCTGGGCGATGCTGGATTTGCCGATGGCCATCGATGTCCACACGCCGGGCGGAGAGGTACTGCGCGATCAGCCGATGTGGACGTACTGGAACCTGCAGGAAGGCGAGATCGTGGTCGACTCGTCGCTGTTCACACTCGGGGATGGTTCGATGCCCCCGGTCATCCACGTCGATTCCGATGCCCCGCTACGGACGGACGACGGCGAGCTCGTAACCGACGAATTCTGGGGCATCTACTTCAAGAAAGATCAGAACGGCGTGCAGGGCGGAGCGTCGCCGATCAACTTCGGCCATGAAGTTGAAGTGGATCCCTACCCGCAAACCACCGACATCGACCCCTCATTTCCTGAGATGTGGTGCGCTGCCCTCTCCCACTGTCTA
>CAYTCZ010000025.1:0-2198 GCA_964436315.1 uncultured Gaiellales bacterium
CTAGGTCGCCTTGACCTCCTCCGGTCTCCGAACGCTCTCGCCGAGCTCGGCGGCTAGGGAGCGTGCCCATTCGACAGCCCGCTCGAGGTCACCCTCCTTTAGCGGTCCATCCGTGTCGAGAACGAAGAAGCTCTCGGCTGGAAGGGCCAGCTTGAAGCCGTGTCGGCGGAGTCGCTTCGCGATTCCTTTCGCAGCCGAGCCCACGAGCAAAGCAGACTTCTCGATTCGCGTATCGAAAGCCGCAGCCGGCGTTCCCTTCACCGTGGGAAGATCCTTGAGCCAATCACGAACCCCCGGTCCGGCGTCCGTTTCCTCACCGCCGGCTTCCTCGACCGCCGCTTTTCGAGACATCGACGACGACATTCCGTGGACGTGTGTCGGCGCCCCGACGACGAGCAGATCGATTCCTTCGAGCGTTTCGATGTCGTGGTCAACCCCGACCAGCTCTGCTTCTCCATAGTTCGCGAGCTCGTCTCTGATTGCTTCAGCGAGCTTCATTGTGTTCCCGAACCAGGACTCACAAACAATCACCGATCTCATCTTCTCACCTCCTTCCTCGGTTTCGTGATTCCAGTCTCCAACCGATGGCTGTCGCAAGCCTCCGGTCCGACGCGGAAACCGACTAAGGACTAAGCCGCACACGAGCCGCGTTGGTCAGGCGCGCTCCAGGCCAGCTTGCATCTACTGGAGGAAGAAACGGATGTCCGCCTGATCCATCACCTCCATGAAGGAGAGGTACGCTGCAATAACGACACCCTCGAAGAGAAAGTCGTCCTTGGCGACGTCGAAATGATCCATCGAGGGACCGCACACGTAGAACGTTGCACCGAGTTCTGCGAGCTGGCGAAGCTTCTCGTGCGCCGGCGCATGCCCGATCTCGGCGAGCCCCTGGCGGGCGAACGTCGAGAACGGTCGGTTCGTGCCGTGGAGCTTGGCCTTGAAACCCTTTGTAAGCGTCTTGACGGCGGGCCCTTGGAAGTAGATCGACACGTCCATCCCCTCGAGCGCACCAGCAAGTGCAAACGCAAGCGGCGAGAGCAGCTCCTCTAGCCCCGGATTCGAGATCACGAGCGCGAGCTTGCGAGGGGCGGGCTCGGCCACTTCGCGCTTGGCGATGAAGTAGCGGTGAAGATCGGGCTCGTGCTCGACACCAGCAAGCCATTGGCCCGTCATCCGACACCAGGCTCGCAAGTCATGCTCGATCGCCTCATGAGACTCGGTCGTCACTTCAAGGAGCTCGCCCTCAGCCATGTCCTCGAGCGCCCGATGGGCTTCGTACGCGATGGCTGTGGTTACCGTCTTCGGCCGCGTGTCGATCGCACGCGTCACAGAGACATCGACGGCTGTTCTTGACTCGGACATGTTGCCCTCCTCCTTCCTGGAGGCATTTACGTCGGTCCGATGTTGCTGGCCCCGCTCGTGTCCTCGCTGACCTCCCGCGGATCGCCTTCGTACCGAATCCGGCTCGCGCCACTTGCATCGGCTGAGAGCGAGCCGGTCACATTCAATGAGATCTCGCTTGCACCCGAGGCGTCGGCGCTGGCTTCTTCGACGACCAGCTCAGCGAGGTCGAGCGTGCTCGCGCCCGAGGCCTGGGCGTCGAGCTGCGTTGCCTCGCCCGAGACCGTCACCGTACTCGCGCCGCTCGCGTCGACCGACACATCGGAGGCTGACAACTCCTTCAGGTCGACCGTGGAAGCACCACTCGCCTCGGCCGAGAACTCACCGGCCTCGGCGTCCATTGCCTCGATCCGCGAGGCCCCGCTCGCCTCGATGCTCTCGAGTTCCGGCACGGTGATTTCGACAACGAGTCCAACGTCCGGGTCGAGATCACGCGAGCTTGAAACTTCGAGAGTTTCGCCACTCACCCTCGTCCTGACCTCGTCGAGCAGGTTGTCGTCCGCGCGAACGACAACGGACTGCTCCGGCCCGACTTCGATCACGACTGTCATGGCCCTTGCTGCCTCGACACGAGTGAAGCTCGCGACCTCTCTAGTCTCGGTTGCCTCGACGCCCGAGCCCTCAATGCGGGTGTCCGTCGTTGAGCATTGGGCAGCAAGCAGCCCGACAAGGACAGCACACAGAGCGAGAGCAACCAATCTCATTCCCCCTCAATTCTCCCAGTGGGCTGCGGCACGACATCGGGGCCTGTGCTGATTTCGCGTGCGGCCAAGTACGGCTCGTACTGCCCATACACT
>CAYTCZ010000025.1:2298-3701 GCA_964436315.1 uncultured Gaiellales bacterium
TCCTCCCCACCCTCATGGGTGGGGAGGAGTGAGAGTGCAGAACGCCGACAGGATGGTGCGGTGGCCAAAGCTGTGCTGCTGGCATCGCCGATGCTCGCGGCTGATAATGCGCTATCGCTGTTGTCCGGAGAAAGGTTGAGGGAGACCATGACAACGCTGCTTGCATTCCACGAAGTTGACGACGTCGATCACTGGCTCAGTTCACCGAAGCGCGAAGAGATCTTCGGCCCAATGGGAGTGAAGGTGAGGACTTTTCGCGACACGCAGGATTCGAACCTCACCGGCGTGCTCCTGGAGGTCCCGGACCTGGCTGCGTTCCAAGCAGCGATGGAGTCCGAGGCCACGGCCGAGGCAATGAAGTTCGACGGCGTGCGCCGTGACACTCTCGTAGTTCTCGCGGAGGCATAGTCCGACGAACATTCTGGCTCGACCTGCCATCGCAAGACCAGGGCTGACCAGTCAGCCGCGTCGCCGACGCTATGTGTGGTTGCCCCTGGCCGATCACTGTGATCAGCCGCGGATGTGAGTCCCCCGGTTTCGCTGGAGATTCCTCACGAGTCTCAACTCGAGCACGTTTAGGAGGACCGTCACGGCCGCGGCGATGGCCACGAACGGGGCGGGTTCGATATTGGTCGCCGCGGCAACTACGACGATGAGCACGGCGGCACCCGCGCGGAGAGGCAGGATGAAGCGGCCCGCTGATGTGATCCGAAAACCGAGATTCGAGAGGTTTACGAGCGTCATCGCCACGAGGAATCCGACGAGCCCGCCAGCAAGAACCGCGGTGCCGGGGAGTGCTCCTTCGCCCACGGCGATCTCCTCGCCCTCTGATACGGCATGTTCGACGCCACCTTCGGCGGCAGTCTCGATGAGCAACTCGGCCCCCGACGCCAACGGCCGCGATACCGGCGAAGATCACGAGGTGCGCATAGCCCCACGTGAACGCAATCGCGAGCCGCCGCGCCAACGCGTCGCGTCCCGAGCGGTCGAAATACATCCACCAGATTGAGGCCGCAATCACGAACGCACACGATGCAACGAGCATCGAGGTCGCGTCCCATCCGACCTGCGCAACCCCCACGCTGACGGCGAGAACCGACTCGCCGAGCACGATGATGGTGAAGAGACCGTAACGCTCTCGAATGTGATCGAGGTGGAAGAGCTGAACGAACTCGCCGACCCCGCCTCGCGGACGATTAGCCGCGTAGGGGGCGTAGAGCTCGATCGCGAGCCCGACCCCCCACAGCACATACTGGAACGCATCATCAAACGCGAGCGAGACGATCCACGGAACGAGACCGACAATGTTCCACACGATGTAGCGCTGGAGAAAGCCGCGAACGTGGTCGTGCGTTGCTTCCACAGGATGAACGCCGACATTCCGAAGCGCTCGAAGCTGCAGC
>CAYTCZ010000025.1:3801-35897 GCA_964436315.1 uncultured Gaiellales bacterium
GCGTAGCCCATCCAGGCCCACCACACCGGAACGAAGAGTCCGAGATAGATGAGCGCCCCCGTCCACGTCGGGTCGGCGAGCAACGCTCTCGCGAGCGCGGCGACCGCGACAACGAAGCAAAGATCGAAGAAGAGCTCGAGCCACGTCGCCTGTCGATGACCGTCCTCGCCGATCCGGGCCGTCAACGGACGGACAAACGCCTTCAGCTGTGGTGTTGAGGTGGGCGTCGCCATGCGCCCGACAGTAGCAACGACGTCTCCCGTCGCAGTCTCGAGAGTCCGGAGCTCGAGAGCTATGTGCTCGCGTCGTTGCGAAGACTCTCAAAGGCCGCGGCGAGGTGTTCGTCCGCTGCCTGGGCGGCCGCGTCGGCTTCACCGTTCGCGACGTGTCGGAGGATCCGCTCGTGGTCGTCGCGATCGCGATCGCGACGATCGACCTGCCGTGCCTGCTGCGCGTAGATGAAGGGGGCCATGGGCCCATTCCAGAGTTCGTCGCTAAACCGAACGAGCTGCGGGTTGCCAGAGCCATCAACCAGCGCGCGATGGAATTCCTTGCTCGCTTCGAATTGCCGTTCGACATCGTCGCCCGCTGCCTCGGCTGCCTCGAGCGCTGCGACGAGTGCGGCGAGGTTCTCGGGGTCTCGCCGCGTCGCCGCCAGCCTCGCCGCTGCAGACTCGAGGACTCTGCGTGCCTGATAATCCATCTCGATGTCGTGCTCGCTGAACTCGGCCACGATGGCACTCCGATGCGGGCGAAACTCGATCAAGCCGGCCGCGGCAAGGCGGTTCAGCGCTTCACGGAGCGGTGTACGGGAAATCCCGAGATCGTGAGCGAGTACCTCTTGTCGCAGCTCCTCGCCCGGCGCGAATTCACCGGAGAGGATCGAGCGCCGCAGCTGCCCGTAGACCTGATCGACGAGGCTCGCCGCCTTGACCGGTGAGAGCCGGCCAGTCACGCTTCCCGCGCGGTGCCGGCGTCACTGATCCGAACCTCCGAAGAGGCGCGACCTGATGCATCCGAGCGCTCCATCCGTCCAGCGGAGGTCATTTCGGATATCGTATCCAATTGCATGGCGAGGGAGTCAGAGGGGTGACAGATGCGCGGAACGAGCTCGTCGGTTTCTCCAACCCTCGGACGGCCACCGGTCGATCGGCGCTCGTGCCGCCACCACCGTGGCACTACTCAGGCGACTTTCTCATCATTGAGTACCGCACGCACCCGCAAGCGGCAGCGAGATTTCTGCCGGCGGAACTCGAGCCTGGCTCAGATGCGGGCGCAGCCGCCGCGATCTTCGCCGACTGGCAGTCGTGCTCTGAATCAGGCCAAGAGCTCCTCGATCCCGTGCGGGCTCAGTACCGCGAGTTCTTCGTCGTCCTGTCAGCGCAGTATCGCGGCGAGGCCGTCACTCGCTGCCCCCTGATGTGGGTCGACAAGGGTTTCTCGCTCGCGCGCGGGTGGCTCCAGGGATTCCCGAAGAAGCCCGGGTCTGTCTGGATGACCCGTCCGGTCACCGTCGGCAAGGCTGGACCTCGGCTCGAGCCCGGTGGGGAGTTCGGCGCGACGCTCGCGGCGAACGAGCGCCGACTCGTTGAGGCCACGCTCACACTGACCGGCATCTCAGAATCTGGGCCGACCGTGAACACGCCTCCGCTCGTGAACACCAGGTTCATGCCCCCGTGGGACCCTCAGGACTCAGCGTTTGAAGAACACGTCTACGCGGGCGGTCGCGACCGAGAGATATCGCCAATCTGGGAAGGCAATGCAACCCTACGGTTCTTCGAGTCGCCCACAGACGAACTAACGGACCTCGCTCCGATCGAGATCAATCGGGGCTTCTGGTTCTCGTTCGGATACACAGTAGACGGCGGAGAGCGACTTCGATGAACGCAATCCACGTGAGAGGGGAGCAGCGAGGACAATGAGGCGACCGGTCGAGCTCTCGCCGACGAAGATCATCGGTGTTCACCTCAACTACCCGAGCAGGGTCGAGGAATATGACGCGCGCGCTCCGGACGCTCCGTCCTACTTCCTGAAACCGCCCTCCTCGCTGTCGGGCCACGGCTCGCCGATCGTCCGACCGCGTGGCTGCCACTATCTGAACTACGAGGGAGAGGTCGCGCTCATTCTCGGTCGGAGGGCAAGAGCGGTGTCCGAGGCAGACGCGCTCGACCATGTCGCCGCATACTCGGTCGCGAACGACTTTGGAGTTCACGACTTCCGGCATGCTGATCGGGGCTCGATGCTCAGAGTCAAAGGGCAGGACGGGTTCTGCCCAATCGGTCCCGACATGGTGGGTGCCGAAGACGTCGATCCGACAAATCTGACACTGCGGACCTTCGTGAACGCGGAGATCGTGCAGGAGGGCAACACGAGTGAGTTGCTCTTCCCATTCGCGTACATGCTTGCGGATCTGAGCCGACTGATCACGCTCGAGCCCGGCGACATACTCCTTACCGGCACGCCGGCGAACTCGAGACCCGTGGAGCCGGGAGACGTCGTCGACGTAGAGGTCGAGGGTATCGGAAGGCTCTCGAATCCGATCGTGGAAGCCGAGGGGGAGCTCGGGGCGGTCGGCGTGATGCCAGAGGATTCCGCGAACGCCAGACACGTGGCGCTCGCAGTTCCCGAGGAGGTCGCGTGAGCTCGCGGCTCGGAGCGGTCCGGCCGACGAGCCCAGGATCGAGAAGTTCCTGTCCAGACACCACGCGTCACACATGCGCGCGCACCTCGGCGATAGGCTGGAAGTGGAGGGAGGTCAGCGGCGGCCCCAGGCCCGTCTGGCCGTTGGTTGATGGGAGCCGTCCGTGACCACGACCGCCGTCGCAGGAATCGCGGTCTCCCCCGACCACTACATCGGCGGCAAACGGGTCGGGTCGTCCACGAGCTTCGAGGACCTCTCGCCCATCGATCTCAGCCACCTGGCAGACGTCTCCCGCGGCGGTGAGGAGGAAGTCAACGCCGCAGTTCGGGCGGCCCGGGAGGCTTTCCCGGACTGGGCCGCGCTGAGACCCGAGGGGCGCGGCGAGCTGCTGTTCCGACTCGCCGACCTTGTCGAAGAACGCGTCGACCAATTAGCTCACGTCGAGACCAGCGATAACGGCTCGCTTCTCGAAGCTTCGCGCCTTCGCGTCATGAAGCGCGGCGCTCTGAACATTCGCGCCTTCGCCGAATGGGCGATCGAGCGCCGGGAGCGAGCGTGGGCATCTCACGACGTCGTGAACCGCGTACGACACGATCCCGCCGGGGTTGCGGCTCTGATCACGCCCTGGAACGCGCCCTTCATGCTCACGACCTGGAAAGCCGGCCCCGCGCTCGCGGCCGGCAACACCGTGGTGATCAAACCGCCCGAATGGTCACCACTCACATGCTCCCTACTCGCCGACTTCGCCGAGGACGCCGGACTGCCGCCCGGGGCTCTGAACGTTGTCCAAGGTATCGGTGAGGAAGCCGGTTGGGCGCTGGTCAACCATCCCGGGATCGCTCGCATCTCCTTTACCGGCTCCGTGGAAACTGCAAAGCGGATCGGCCAGGCGGCGGCAAAGAACATCGTGCCGGTCTCATTCGAGCTGGGCGGAAAATCGCCGTTTCTCGTTTTCGCCGACGCCGATCTCGATACGGCTGTCCAGACCGCGACGTACCAGTACGACCACGCAGGGCAGATCTGCCTCGCGGGCACACGACTCCTCGTTGAAGACGGGATCTACGACGAATTCCTCGAACGCTTCCTCGCCGGCGTGGAGCAACGAAAGCTCGGTGACCCGCGCGACCCCGACACGGACATCGGCCCATTGATCACGACCGAACACCTCGAGCGAGTGCACGGGTTCGTCGAACGGGCCAAAAGCGACGGTGCTCGGCTCGTGATCGGCGGCCGCGTCGACCCGGACCTCGGCGGTCTCTACTACCAGCCGACGCTCTTCACGGACGTGCGCAACGACATGGAGATCGTGCAGAAGGAAGTCTTTGGGCCGGTTCTGACGCTCCAACGCTTTGCGACCGAGGCCGAGGCGGTCGAACTCGCAAACGACACCGAGTACGGACTGGCCGCAACCGTGTTCACGAGCGCCGAGGACCGCGCCGACCGAATGGGCGAACAACTCGTGGCCGGGACGACCTGGGTGAACTGCTTCTACGTCCGCGATCTGTCGGCGCCGTTCGGAGGCGCGAAACACTCGGGGATCGGCCGTGAGGGAGGCGACTGGAGCTTCGACTTCTACAGCGACGTCAAGACGGTGGCGACAAGGAGACTCTGATGGCGACTGAAGCCAAGGCAACCACAGGCGCACGGACCGGTGAGCAGTTCCTCGCGGGACTCCGCAGCGAGGACCGCAACATCTGGCTCGAAGGTGAGCGGATCAGCGACCCGTCGGCTCATCCCAAGCTGCAGGGCGCCGCTCAATCACTGGCCGGGCTCTTCGATCTCCAGTTCGCCGAGCCGGACCTCTTCCTGATGGATTCGCCCGATTCAGGCCAACAGGTCAACGTCACACACATTCATCCGAAAAACAGAGACGACCTCGAACGCCGGCGGCGTGCATCAAAACGGATCGCCGACGTCACGGCCGGGATGATGGGTCGGACTCCGGACTACCTCAATTACACGTTCGCCTGTTTCGCCGCCCGCGCCGACGTCTGGGGTCGGTATGGCAACGACGACGGCGCACGAAACATCGCCGAGTATCAGAAGTTCATTCGTGACAACGACCTCTCGCTGACACATACGCTCATCAATCCGCAGGTCGATCGTTCGGTCGCCGAGGCCGAGCAGGCCGCCGGAGAGGTTTCGCTCCACAAGGTCGATGACACGGACGGCGGAATCCTGGTCCGAGGTGCGCGCATGCTCGCGACTCTGGCTCCGTTTGCTGACGAACTCGCCGTCTACCCCGGAAGCGACCTCCGCCCGCAAGACGCGAAGTACGCGATCTGTTTCTCGATCCCGATGACGACCCCCGGTCTCAAATTCATCTGCCGTGACTCGTACTCAGTACAGAGATCGGAATGGGACTATCCCCTCTCGAGCCGCTTCGACGAGATGGATGCGGTCGTCATCTTCGACGACGTCGAGGTGCCGCGAGATCGCGTATTCCTCGACGGGGATCCGCTCCTCCACTCCGAGGTCATCACCGACTCCCACTGGCGCGCGCACATCATTCACCAGGCGATGACCCGGGCCTGGGCGAAGCTCGAGTTCGCGTTCGGTCTCGCCCACACGATCGCTGACATGACCGGTGTCAATGCGTTCGACCACGTCCAGGAGAAGCTTGGTGAGATCTGGTCGATGCTCGAGATGACGCGAGCCGGAGTGATCGCGGCGGAAGCGGGCTCTTCGCAGGCCGAGAACGCAGACGACTGGATACCCGACGAGCGCTCCCTCGTAGCGCTGCGCGGACTCATGCCGAAGTGGATCCCACGCACCATCGAGCTGATTCAGCTGATCGGAGGCGGAGGCTTCATGGCGACACCCTCGGAGGCAGATTGGGACGGCCCCCTCCGAGCCGAAATCGAGCGCTACTACCAGGCGAGGAACGCAGGGGCAGAAACGAAGATTCGCGCATTCCGGCTGGCGTGGGACTTCGTCGGCTCCGCACTCGGCGGCCGCGGCGAGCTCTACGAGCGCTTCTACCTGCAGGACTCATTCCGCATGACCGCGCTCGCCTATCTACTCGCCGACAAGGACTACCCAACCAAACTGGTTCGTCAGTTCCTCGAGGACTGACATGAGCAGCGCCGTCGACGCTCACGAGTTTCGTCGGGTCATGGGGCACTTCCCGACCGGCGTCACGGTGCTGACAACCCGCGACGGCGATGAGCTCCACGGCATGACGGCGAACTCGATTACGTCAGTCTCACTCGATCCCGTGCTCATCCTCGTCTGCCTGATGAAGGAAGCGCGAACAGCCGTCGCGATTCAGCAAGCAGGACGTTTCGCCGTCAACATGCTGCGAGAGGACCAGGAGGACGTCTCACGCCGTTTTGCAACGCCCGGCGAGGATCGCTTCACGGGCATTGAAATCGAAGAGGGCCCGAACCAACTACCGCTCCTTCCCAACTGCCTCGCGTACCTGATCTGCCGGGTCAAGGAGATCGTCCCGGCCGGCGATCACGACGTCGTCATCGCCGAGGTCGAGTACGCCGAGGAACATGGAAACACGGGCAATCCGCTCGTCTTCCACCTGGGCGGCTATCGGCGTCTTCCTGGCATGGGCAGGCTTGGATGAACATCTTGGCCGAAAGACGGAGGCCGGAGAGAAAGGGGTCGACATGACAAAACTCGTGGGCATCCACCACGCCGGTATTCGTGTTCGCGATCTGGACGAGGCAACCGAGCGTTGGTCACGGCAGTTCGGTCTGACGGTGCGCGACCGGTACGACGACCGCGTCTACCTACGCTGTGCCTACGACGACTACGCGATCGAGCTGATTCCGTCCGACGAACCGGGATTCGATCACGCCGGCTGGGAGCTTGCTCCAGGGAGTTTCATCGAGGATCTCGACCTCAAGGGCGAGGTCGTCGAGCGACCGGATCGGTCGTCGTCACTCGTGCTTTCCGACCCCGACGGCTACGGCGTTGAGATCGTCGAGTCCTTCTCACGCGATCCGTTTCCCGACGTCGCCCAGGTTGGGGGCGAACTCCCAGGATTCCATCCGCGCAAGCTGGGGCACATCAACGTCCTCTCCGAAGACGTGAAGGCACTCTCGTCCTTCTACGTCGACGAGCTCGGTTTTCGCCTGACCGACTTCCTGGGCGACGAGGGAATCTGGCTCCACCTGAACGCCGACCACCACGTGCACGCCATGCTCCAGAAGACGCCGGCCCACTTCCATCACATCGCGCTCGAGCTCGTCGATTGGGGTGAGATGCGCGTCGCTCTCGACCACCTCGCACAACACGGCCGTTGGTCGATCTGGGGACCGGGCCGACACGGTGTCGCTGCAAGCGTGTTCGCCTACATTCGCATTCCCGAGGAGGACATGATCGTCGAACTCTATGCAGACATGGAGCAGCTTCGTCCCAATCATCAGCCACGACAGTGGGAAGACAGCCCGCACTCCTCGAACGTCTGGGGATCACTGCCGCCGCGGACGTACTTCCGCTTCGACGACGAAGCGATCGAGGCAGAGCGTCAGCAGCTCCAGGCGCTCGGGGGCGCAGTGGTCTAGCACGACGACGCGAGCTCGGTCACTCGTTCGACGATCCGCCGCGAGAGCGCTCCAACCTCGGCGGGATCGTTCGTGAACTGCGACGGCTTGAAGCAGAATGACGTGAACCCCGCCTCGAGCTGAAGGGGAACCGACTCGAGGGCCTGATCGAGATCGGCGACGCTCTCGGTGTCCGGGAACACCGCGCGCGCCCCGCCGACCAGCTCGAGTTCACTGATGTCTCGGCCAGCCGCGCGCATCGCAACCGACAGCCACTCGAGCTCCTCCGGGCTTGGCACACCGAGCGGATGAAAGCCGTGGCCGTACGTGACGATTCGCCTGACGAGCCGGTCGTGGAGCCTGCTGCCACCGAACCACAGCACGGGGCCTCCCGCCCGATATGCCTTGGGCTCGAAGTACACGTCCGAGAACTGGTAGTGCCGACCTTTGTACGAGGCGGGGGTCTCGCGCCACAGCACATCCCACGCGGCCAGATGCTCGTCGAGCAGCTCGCCCCGGCGCTCGAACGGAATGCCCAGCGCTTGGTACTCGTCCCGGTGCCAGCTCACCGTCGGCTGCACGACGAGCCGGCCCTGGGAGAGAAGATCGAGCGTGGCCAGCTCCTTGGCGAGCAGAAGCGGGTGGCGAAGGGGCGCGATCACCGCCCCTGCGATGAGTCTGATTCGACTCGTCGCCACGGCAATCGCACTCAGCAGCATCAGGGAGTTCGGCCACGGCGTGGCTGGATCCTGGTTGCCCGGAAGCGCGTACTCACGAGGGTTCGGCGGCACACCCTCCGAGTCCGAACTCGGCCCAAGCACGATGTGCTCGCTCACCATCACGGCGTCCACGCCGGCGTCCTCCGCCTCGACGGCGAAACGCACAAGCGCCCGTAGATCGTGCGGAGGCGCGAGCGTCCAGTTTTCACTGAGGATGAGAATCAGCTTCGGAGCCGGCACGAGTTCTACGAGCGGAAGGCGAGTGTGCCGACATCGACAACCTCACTTCCGCCGTCGGCCACGAGTACTGCGCCGGTCACGAATGAGGAATCGTCGGAGGCGAGGAACTCGATCGTTGCCGCGATTTCGTAGGTCATAGACCATCGACCGAACCAAGCTGAGAAGAGCTGCCTTGCTCGTCGAGTACGCGGCGTCGTGCGGGCCCGCGAACAGGACGGCGAGGGAGGACACAGCGATTACGCATCGTGCCCAGGCCCTCGATCTCGGTCTCGAGAACGTTCCCCGCAGCCAGGTAGCGTGGCGGATTCCATTCGTCGCCGGTTCCCCCTGGCGTCCCGGTGAAGATCAAATCGCCGGCCTCGAGCGTGATATGCCGCGAGAGCCACGCCAGGAGCTCGGGGATCGTGAAGACGAGGTCGCTTGTCTGCGCACTCTGGACCTCCTCCCCGTCGACTCGACAACGAAGGGCAAGATCCGGCGGCAACGCCACTTCGTCGACACTCACCAGCGTGGGCCCGATGGGTGCGAAGGTGTCGTACGACTTCGACACGGTGAACTGCCGCATTGCGCGGAATTGCTCCTCCCGGTCTGAGATGTCTTGGCCGCAGGTGAAGCCAGCCACGTACGACCAGGCCCCATCCTCGGGAATCGCGCGCCCACGCCGTCCTAGAACAACGACGAGCTCGGCCTCCCAATCAATCCGGAGCCGGCCAGTAGGCACGACGATGTCACTCGTCGGGCCGGAGAGTGCGCTCGGCAGGCGGGCGAAGACCACCGGCTCCTCCGGCAGCGTGAGCCCGGCCTCCTCCGCATGAGCACGGTAGTTGAGACCGATCGCGAAGATCTTCTGCGGCCGTGGGACGGGAGGGCCGAGTTCGACCTCGTCGACACCGGGCGCATCGTCAAGGTCTCCGAGACCTTCGAGCTCCGCGAGACGCGGAATCAGGGCCATTGGATCCGCTGGCAGCTGGCCCAAACTGGCCTGCTCGACGTCAATAAGCCTGCAGTCGCGAAGCACCGCCGCTCGACCATTCACGTTCGCAAGCCTCATCGGCTGGCAACCCTATCCCGTCGTGAGTCTGAACGGAATACGATGATCGAATGACCATCGGCGAGAGCTTCACGCTCGAAGAGCTCGAGGCCGATCCGTATCCGATCTACAAGCGGCTGCGTGACCGCGAGCCGGTGAGTTTCGCTCCATCGGTGCAGCTCTGGCTCGTGACGCGGTGGGACGATGTTAAAGCCGTTGATCTCGATCCGGAAATCTTCACTGCAGCGACCGACCCGTCGACGCTGAACCGAACGCTCGGGATCTGCATGCTCGGCTCGGAAGGGCCCGGCCACCAACGTATCCGAGCGATCTCGGAGCCGCCGTTCCGCCCAAAGGCGGTCGAAGCTCATACCGAGACGCTCATCCCCACGATCGCTGACGAACTGATCAGCACATTCGAGGATCGAGGCGAGGTCGAACTCGTTGCCGAGTTTGCCCGACCGATGTCGGTCCTTACGCTCCGCAGCGTCCTCGGGCTCGACGAGATCCCGGTCGAAACCATTAGCGAGTGGTTCATGGGTTTCATGGTCGGACTCTCGAACTTCGAAGGGGATCCGGCGAAGGAGAAGGTCGGCCAAGCCGCTACCGCGGCGGCGACCGCGGGGATCATGCCGATCATCGAGCGGCTCGAGCGCGACCCCGACGAGTCGGCGATCTCGTGGATGCTCCACGAGAAGTCGAACGGTGACGGAATGACGCGCGAAGAGGTCCTCGCCAACGTCAAGCTGATGATGAGCGGGGGTCTCCAGGAGCCGCAGGAAACAGTGGCAATCACAACGTGGGCGCTTCTGTCGCACCCCGATCAACTCGCCGACGTACTCGGCGACTTCGCTCTTATTCGGCCGGCGGTTGAGGAGGCGATGCGCTGCTACTCACCGGTCGGAACCTCGACTCGCCAGACGACCCGGGCGACCACGTTCCGCGGCGTCGACCTCGAGCAGGGCGCTCTCGTTGCGGCAGTCTTGTCTTCTGCCAATCGAGATGAGCGACGCTGGACCGACCCCGACCGTTTCGACATTCACCGGAAAGAGGGAGCGCACCTAGCGTTCTCGACCGGAGCCCACTACTGCCTTGGTGCGTGGCTCGGACGGGCAACGACCCGCGTTGCAGTCCAGTTGCTCCTCGAGCGCCTGCCGAACCTACGCCTCGACCCCGGGCACGAAGTCGTCTTCAGCGGCTGGGAGTTTCGCGGGCCACAGGCGCTGCATCTGAGATGGGGTCAGGTCTCCGATGTTGCAGCTGCTGCGTAGTGCAACATCAGAGACCTGACCCCGTCCCAAGGTAGGCCGCCTGGACTGCGGCGTCCATCGAGATGCAACATCGGAGACCTGACCCCATTCTCAACCAGTTCCAAGGTACGCCGCCTGGACTGCGGCGTCCGCCTGAATCTGAGCCGGAGTTCCTTCGGCGATGACGGCACCCTGGTCGAGGACATAAATCCGATCGCAGATGTTGGTGATGAAGTGAAGATCGTGGTCGATGACGACCACACCGGCACCAATGGACTTCGCCGTTTGTCGAACGTGGTCGATCATCACGAGCGATTCGCGCTCCCCCATCCCCGACGTTGGCTCGTCGAGCAGTAGGAAGTCTGGTAGCGCTGCAGCCGCCCGTGCCAGCTCGAGCTTGCGGGCAGATCCGTAGTCGAGCTCGCGAGCCCGTCGCTCCCGAACATCCCAGAGGCCCGCGGCCGCGACGAGCCGGTCGACGTCCGGCGCTTCTCGGCCATCGCGGCGCTTCTTGGCGGCAAGGGCAGCCACCGCGATGTTCTCGCGCACCGAGAGCGAGGGGAAAAGTCGGAAGTTCTGGAAGGTCCGGACCAGACCCGCCCGGGCGATCTTGTAGGTCTGCTCGCCTGAGAGATCGTGGCCGTTGAGGCCGAACCTCCCCGCGGTCGGCTCCACCACTCCGGTGATCACGTTGAGGAGGGTGGTCTTTCCCGCCCCGTTCGGCCCGATGAGGCCGACGACTTCGTCAGGATCGGCGTTGACGTACGCGTCCTCGAGAGCACGGAAACCGCCGAAGTAGACCGTCACGTTGTCGGCGTTCAGCGCGCTCGGGCTCGGAGCCTCGATCGCCGGTGGCTCGGTCGGCTCTTCCTCGCGCCTCTGCCGCCACCGTCTCAGCGGATAGTCGACCTCCCAGTCGCGCAAGAGCCCCTCGGGCCGAAGAATCATGAAGCCAAGCATCGCGAGGCCGAGGAAGAGATCGGACAGTCCCTCCTGCAAGATCCAGTTGAGCCCAGGAACCGAAACGTCAGGGCCGCCCAGGTGGCGAGTGAATTCGTTACCGACCGTGATGATTGCGACCCCGAGTAGCGCGCCCGTCACGCCGTTGCGACCGCCAACAATGAGCATCGTGAGCGTGAGCAACGTGATGCTGAAGAAGAAGAACCGCGGCGACATCGAGCCAAGCACCTGAACCCGTAACGAAGCGCCGACGGCAACGACTGCCACGCTCAGCATCAGCCCCACCATCTGGGTGACCGCCGGATTGATTCCCATCGCCCGCGCTGCGAGATCGTCCTCTCGGGCCGCCTGAGCCTGCCGGCCGAGCGACGTCTCGCGAAACAGACGAGCAATGAGAACGACGACCAAGAGCACGATGATGATCGGCGTGCGATCCTCGAGGGCGTTGCCAGGCCCGAAAGTCAGCCCCGCGAACCCGGCAGTGAGGTCGGGAAGATTCAAACCGACCTCGTGCACCGCGAACAGAAGCATGAGCGTGATCATCGTCGCGGCAACGGCTCCGGACTTAGCACCCGAACGCGTGAGCCCAAGGCCCACGATGAAAGCTAGAACGAGCGTCACCCCGACCGCGACGGCCGTCGCCGCGACTGGATCGAGATGCACGTCCACGAGTCCGAACGGGGCGTCCGGCACCAGACGTTCCTTGAACCTCGGATCAATTGCGAGTAGCGCGACCGTGTAGCCGGCGACCGCTCCGAAGCCCATATGGCCGAACGACAGGATGCCCGTGTTGCCAACGTAGATCTGGAGCCCGAGAACGAGAATCGCGTTGACGAGCATCTGCGTGACGAGGATGTCGCGCGATCCACCCCCGCCAGACGCGTACAGAAGTCCACCGCCGACGAGGAGTCCGAAGAGGACGACCGCTCCAGCGCTGGGAAAGACCAGCCGATCGAGCGGGTTCCTAAGCATCGGCGAGTCCTCCACAACCGAACGCGCCGCGGATGGGGCCCTCGGTTTTCTGGAGCGAGGCTCGCAAGCGAGGCAAGGCCGCGACGCCGAGACAGTACGTTTTCGGTACGGCGAGGCGTCGAGGCCGCAGGGTCTCGCAGCGAGCGTCGCTAGGCTCGCCGCGGAGCCGGGCTTCGCCCGGCGGGAGCGGCGGGTGTCCAGGGAAGCGAGAGATCATACGCGCTCCGCGCGGCGAACGGTCACGAAGCCCTGAGGTCGGACGATGAAGAGAATCGCGATCAGCAGAAAGACAATTCCCTCAGTGAGACCGACAACCGTCTCAGGCAGCCAGGCTCGGAGATAGACCTCAACGAGTCCGATCGCGAAGCCGCCCAGGACAGCGCCGGTGAGGCTTCCGAGACCGCCGATGATGGCCGCGATCACGCCTTTGATCAGCGGCAGGAGTCCCGCCTCCGGATCGGCCTGACCGAGGCGCATCAGCCAGAAGACGGCGGCTATGCCAGCCAACAGACCGGCCAGGGCGAAGGCGCCGCGAATAACTCGGTTTGACTTCACGCCCATGAGGCGAGCGGCGTCGAAGTCCTCGGCAGCGGACCGAATCGAGAGACCGAACATCGTCTTCTTGAGGATCGCGGCGGTGCCGACGAGTGTCAGGATCACCACCCCGATCGTCACCAGATCGACGACCTCGAACAGAATCCCGCCGACCTCGATGGTGTTGAAGATCCAGCTTGGCTTCTCGAAGTTCTTGGGTACCGGATCGATGAATATGACGATCAGCGCCACCACAACGAAGTGGACACCGAACGACGTGAGCACCATGGCAAAGTCGCTCGCTCCTCGAACCCAGCGAAACGCGAGGAATTCGACGCCGATCGAGACCAGAATCGACGTGATGATGATGGCCGGGGTGATGATCCACCACTCGGCTCCGATCATCAGGAAGATGCCATACGCAACGTAAGACGAGATCGTGATGGTCTCGCCGTGCGCGAAGTTGACGAGGTGCATGACGCCGAAGATGAGGGCGATACCGAGCGCCAGCAGCGCGATGATCCCGCCCTGACCCAGTCCGTCAACGGTCGCCTGAATGAACTCCGTCACGTCTCGCTGCCTTCGCCGGAAGCGTCCGGCGCGCTCTCCAGACCGAGGTAGGTCTCGAACAGATCAGGACGTGCGAGCATCTCGGCGCCCGTTCCCTCAGCGATGACGATCCCTGTCCGAAGCACGTAAACGCGATCCGACAACTGGCACATGCGCTTTGCGTTCTGCTCGACGACCAGCAACGTGTGACCCTGTTCGCGAAGGCGGACGATGAGGTCAAAGACGACGTCGACTACCACGGGCGCGAGCCCGAGCGTCGGCTCATCCATGAGGATGAGTCGCGGCTTGGACATGAGCGCACGTGCGATGGCGAGCTGCTGAGCCTCACCGCCTGAGAGGTAGCCGGCCGAGGTCGTCCACTTGTCACGGAGCACTGGAAACAACTCCGAGACTTCTTCGAGGCGCGCCCGCCTGTCAGAGGCCGAGGCAGTAATGCCTGCAACCTGAAGGTTCTCGTGAACCGTCATATCGGCGAAGAGGCGCCTCCTCTCCGGAACGAGAGCCACGCCGAGTCGAAGCATGCGATCGGGAGATGTGCCGGTTACGTTCTTCCCGTCGAGCTGGACGTTGCCGCCCGCGGGATGCAGCAGGCCCGAGACAGTGCCTAGAAGCGTCGTTTTGCCAGCCCCGTTGGGGCCGATGAGACCGACAACCTCACCGGCCCCGACGTGGAGCGAGACCTCTCGGATGGCCGTGATGGAGCCGTAGCGTGTTGTCAGGCTCTCGACGCCGAGCACGGCCTGATGTCCACTCTTAGCCGCCGACGGTCTCGGCGAGCGTTATCTCACCACCAACGATCTTGTGGATGTACAGAGGTTTGTTCGGTACGCCGGTCGTGCCGAGATAGCCGATCGTCCCGGTCACTACCGGAAGGCCGTCGGTCTCTTTGATTGCCTCGCCGATCGCGAGCCGATCAGCGGCGCCGGCCCTCACGAAGGCGTCAGCGGCCACGAGAACGGCGTCCGCTGCGAGGGCACCGAACGAGACGGTGTCGAGCGGACGGCCCATCTCTGCCTCGAAGAGATCGAGGAACGCCTTCATCGGCGTCCCCTCGCCCGGGAAGGCGTGGGTCACGTAGTAGACACCCTCGGCCTCGTCCGGGAAGTCGTAGAGACGCGTCGCGTCAAATGCATCCGTACCGACGACTTCCATGTCCTCGGGAACCTGGATTCCCGCGCCCTCGATCTGGGCAATCAGAATCGCGACTTGCTCCGCCGGCATGGCCGTGAAGAGCACGTTTGGAACCTGATCGAGTCCGGCAAGCTCGTTCACCTGGGTCGAGAAATCGGTGTCCTCGAAGGCCACGTAGGAGAAGTCAGCGAGGACCTCGCCTCCGTTGGCCTCGAAGACCTCGGCGAAGACTTCGGTGTTGTAGCCGAAATAGGGCACCCCAGGCTGGCTGAAGGTCACCGCGGTCGTCCAACCCTGATCGAGCGCGAACTCGGCGGCGACCGTTGACTGAGTCGTGTCGTCAAAGGTCGTCATGAACGACAGGTTCTCGATGTCGGGCAGGATTGGCTCGGTCGATGCCACGAACTGAACGGGGACCTCGCCTGCAGTCACCTGGAGGAGCGGCGAGCCGAAGTCTGCGAACGGTGGGCCGAGAATCGTGTGAACTCCCGCGTCGATCAGATCCTGTGCAGCACGCTGAGTAACCTCGGGATCACCCTGAATGTCCTCGATCGTGGTGATGATGGGAGTCCCGTTCACGCCTCCTGCGCAGTTGATGAGGTCGGCCATGAACACCATGGCCTCGCTGCCGGGAACGTCGACGAACCCACCGACCTCGGAGAGATCTGCCGCATAGCCAATGTGCAGGGGCTCGCCGGCGGGCTCTTCGCAGCTGGTTAGGTCGACGGCGAGAACGGCCTCAAGGTCGATCGCGCCGGCCGCGGGCTCCGCGGGCTCCGGCGCCGGCTCCGGCGCCGGCTCGGGTGCCGGTTCTGGGGCCGGCTCGGGTTCCGGTGCCGGTTCCGGCTCTGGTGCCGGCTCAGCCGGAGGTGCCGGCTCGGCCGAGTCGTCGTCACCGCCACAGGCGGCGACAACGAGCGCCAGCGTCAAGATCAACAAAAGGCCGAGGATCAAACGTCTAACCATCGTTCCCTCCACATCTGTCTCGTCTCCTCCTCCTGACCACCCTAAGCCCTGGATGAGCCGGGTGCAACGAGTAAGACGCGGATGAAGCCCGGTCGTTAGCGCCTGACCGACGGGCGACGTTCCGTTGACAAGGCCGCTTGGTATACGGCAAGGGCGTCTTGGCGTGTCCACTCTCGAGGGGATACCGGGATCCATCCGGCGATCGCCTCCTCAGCCAGGTCTGGCAGATCGGCTTCGTCAAGCCCGGCGGAGCGAAGAGTTGGGAAGCCGACCTCGACGAGAAGGGCGCGCACTGCGGAAACGGCGCGGGTGCCGTCTCGTGCGCCATCGTCGGGTGCGCCAAGGGCGTCCGCCACGCGCTCGAAGCGCTCAGGGACGGCCACCCGATCGACGTCCATCGACTCGGCTAGCACGAGGCCGACCGTCAGGCCGTGCGGAAGACCAAAGCGGGCTCCAAGCGGGTGGGCAAGCCAGTGCTCGGACCCGCACTCCGAGATGTTCATCGCCAGACCTGCCATCAAGCTGGCACAGGCCATCTGAGTGCGCGCGGCCTGGTCAGAGCCATCCCCCACGACCGCCGGAAGCGCCCGAAACGCGAGACGAGCCGCCTCCAGACCAACCGCATCTCCGATCGGCGTATGTGTCGTCGTGACGGTGGCTGAAATCCCCTGTGCCAGCGCGTCCATCCCCCCGTACATCGTCGGCTCGACCGGAAGCCCATGTGTCAGCTCGGGATCAACGATCGCGTGCTGAGCCCGCAGTAGGGGATCCGCGATTCCAATCTTTGAGCCGGTCTCGGTGTCGTGAAGAACCGCCCCACCGGTGACCTCTGAGCCGGTCCCTGCTGTCGTAGGAACCGTGACGAGCGGAACCGCCGGGCGTTCGACCGCGACCCCGCTTCCCAGAAACCGCCGCAGAGGGGCTCCCTGAGTCAAGGCCAGTCGGGCCGCTTTCGCCGTATCCATGACCGACCCGCCGCCGATAGCAACGATCACATCCGGACCTACATCCGCCAGTTCCTCCGCAATCGCCTCCGCCGTTTCGAAACCCGGCTCGCCGCGATCCGCAGTCCGAACGGTTGTCGGGCCGACGGCCGTCGAAATGTGCTGACAGAGAGAAACGATCGACGGAAGCTTCGCGACTCCGGGATCAACGAAGACGAATGGGCGCGACGATCCCTCCGTCCGAAGCACGTCGACCAGCCCTGCAAGTGTCCCGTCGCCGAATTGAATCCTGATCGGGAGGTGGTTTCGAAACGGCGGGATCGCGTCGAGCACCACAGCTACAAGTGGTGGGCGTACTCGGTTCGTTCCCAGTCGGTGACGCGCGCCTGCTCAGCGCGCCAGCGACCGAGCTCGTAGCGCTTGATCATCAGGAAGACGTCCACGAGCTTTGCACCCATCGAGTCCCGGATGACCTCGTCGGCCGAGAGCGCCTCGAGCGCATCTTCCAGTGAGGTTGGGAGGGGAGCACCGATCTCCTCCTCCGCGAGCTCGTATGGGTTTCCCCGCACGGGCTCCGGGAGCGCTAACTCGTGCCGGATGCCATCAAGTCCCGCGAACAGCACCGCTGCAGCGGCGAGGTAGACGTTGGCGGCTCCGTCCCCCGACCGGATCTCGACGCGCGTTCTCCCGCCCCGGTCTGCCGGGAAGCGCACCATCGCGAGGCGGTTGTCGTAGCCCCAGTTCGCGTGCGTCGGAGCAAGGCTTTCAGGCTCCATCCTGCGGTAGGCGTTCACGGTCGGACTCAGGAACGCCGTGATCGCCGCCGCATGTTCCATTACCCCGGCGGCGAAGCATCGGGCTGTGTCACTGAGTCCCCGCGGATCGGACGGATCCTCGAATACATTCGATCCCGAAGCGTCCGCCAACGAGACGTGAATATGCATACCCGAGCTCTCGTCGGCGTCGTGGAGCTTGCCCATGAAAGTTGCCAGGAGGCCGTGGCGGGCCGCGATCTCCTTCGCAGCGGTCTTGAAACGGAACGCGCGGTCTGCTGCGTCGAGCGCGTCCGAGTGTTTGAAGTTGATCTCGTACTGACCGCGACCGTATTCGGGCGTCGACGCTTGCGGCCCAAGACCGAGCTCGCGACATGCGGAGACGATCTCGCGCACGACACCCTTCGGGTCGCTGCGATGGCCGACGACATAAACGGACGAGTCGTGGTTCACGTAGGGCTCGAAGGTACGCGGCTCACATAGGTAGAACTCGAGTTCGGGCGCAGCAACGGGCGAGAAGCCGAGCTCCTGGCAGGCGGCGACGGCGCGCCGAACCGCGTGTCGCGGATCCTGGTCGAACGGCTCGTCGGGGTCGATGTAGCGGTAATTCGCAAGGCACCAGGCGACAGTCGAGTCCCAGGGAAGCGAAATCAAGGAGTCGAGCTCGGGGTAGGCGACGATGTCGTGGAACCCGTGCTCGAATCCCGCGACGATGTTGTGCCGAAGATCGACCGTCATGATCGCTTCGGTCAGATGAAGGCCGTGGTCGACGACGCTGGTGAACTCCTCGATCGGGACGTCCGTTCCTCGGCAGATTCCGTGCAGGTCGGGGTACGTGACGCGGACGCTCTCGACGCCCTGCTCGGCGAGCGTCGAGAGCGTCTCGCTCAGCTCGTCGGCCAACTCAGCCGGCGGATGCGACGGCGAACGGCTGCTCCCACCAGACCTTGATCCCGAGGTCTTCGGCGATCGCGCCGGCCGCGTTGTACCCGCAGGCGCCGCCGATGGAGCCACCAGGGTGCGTCGACGATCCACACATGTAGACGTTCTCGAAGGCCGTGCGATACGGCGGGTACTCGTGGAAGGGGCGGAAGACGCCCAGCTGATCCTGCGTCATCTCACCGTGATTCCAGTCGCCGTGGCGCATGCTCGGCATCTTCGTCTCGATGTCGATCGGGCTCGAGATGTAGCGACCGACGATCTGGTCGGGCTCGAGTCCGCTGTCGAGGTACGGGCGCCAGCGATCGAGCACGAAGTCGGCGTACTCGGCCTTGATGTCTGCCCATGCCTCGCGACCACCCTCGCGCAGCCCGTAAGGAGCAATCTGCTCTACGAAACAGGCCTCCTTGCCCGGAGGGCAGAGGCTGGGCTCGAAGATCGACGGGTGCACCGAGAAGAGCCCCGGCTGTCGAGGGGGGACTCCGAGGCGGCAATCGGACGCGTTGTCGTCGAGCACGTCGAGCGACTCGCACATGGACACGGCAAAGCTCTCCTGGACGCCGGCATCGAAGGCCGCTGCCTTCCACTGAACTGGGGAGTCGAGAGCGAGGTAGACGCAGAACATCGACATCACGTCGTATCGCCAGCGCTCCACGGCCGGGACGAACTCGGTCGGAAGGTCGCCCTCGCCGACGAGGTCGAGGAAGGTGTGCTTCGGATCGAGGTTCGATACGAGGATTCCGTCGACGGGAATCCGCGTTCCGTCGTCGAGGACGACGCCGCTCGCGCGGCCGTTCGAGACCTCGATCTGGCGAACCGGGACGTCTACGCGGACCTCGCCACCGTGATCCTCGAGAAAGCGCGCCATCGCCTGGGCGAGCTGGTTCGATCCGCCGATGCAGATGCCTGATCCGTACGGGGCGAGCGAGCCTGCGAGCATCACCGGGTAGTTCGCGCCGAGCCCGAACACGTCGCCGGTTCCGGCGAGCTGTGCCACCCAAAAGCCGATCCAGGTCTGCACCTCGGGAGACTCGAAGAGGCTCCGCGCGAGGTGATTCGGACTCGTCAGGAAATGTCGGACTAGTTCGTTCCCACCGTACTCCTCCATGGCCACGTAGTCCTCTCCGACCGAATCCGGGGGCGAGAACATCAGTGGGATGTAGGCGTCGTCGAGTAGGCGCATGTAGAAGTTCGAGAGCTCGCGGACGGTCTCGGCATCCCGTTTCGAAAAGCGGGCGACGCGCTGCACGGTCTCGTCCAGATCGCGCGACCAGATGAGCGCTTTCCCGTCTGGGAACACGTGCGTGAACTGGTTCTGCGGCCACACGTACTCCGCCCCGTAGCGCTCGAGCTCGAGATCTCGATACACGGGCCCCATGTGGATGATCAGGTGGAAGTTCGAGTGGAAGTTGTGGCGGTAGCCAAGAGCGGCCACCTCTTCGGTCGCACAACCGCCACCGACGATGTCACGGGCCTCGAGGACGAGCACTTTCTTTCCCGCCTTCGCCAGGTAACTCGCACAGGTGAGGCCGTTGTGCCCGGCTCCGATAACGACGACGTCGTAGGCGTCAGCCACGCTAGTCCTCCTCCTCCAGCTTGCGCTCGGCACCGACCCAGAGCGTCCGGGCGCCGAGCCAGCCCCCCATCGGCGGTGCATCGACCGCCGGGATGTACTTCGCGCCGGGTGATGGGTAGGTCGGCGGCGTGAACGTGCCGCGCTCGATCAGTCGCTGGATGTTCGCGCGGTAGACATCGTCGACCACAGCGTGGCTCTTGGGATGATCCTCGAGCCAGAGGTTGGCCGGGTGGATCGGCTCCTCGTACATCTTGCGGAAGATCTCGGTACGGAGATCCTTCATCCAATTCGAGTTGAGGTTCATGACGCGAAACTGGCGGAGCGCCTCGATGTCGATGATCCCCGTGACGAAGGTGTTGTAACTCGAGGCGCTGTACGAGATGACGTTGCCGAGGTAGTCGACGATGTGTGAGCTCCCGCCGGCGATGTCGAACGGATGGCGCATCTTCGGGTGCGCGTAGACGGGCCCAACGTTGGGGCAGAGCATGTAGACGGCGTTGAAGTGAGCATGGCCACGATTCTGGATGAGCCAGGTGCCGCCGGGCTCCGAGCCCCAGTTCGTCATCGGCACGGCCTCGCTGGGTCGGTACACGACTTCGGCTCCGTTGAACGCCAGTGCCCGAACAGCCTCCGGATACTCGCCGTCCGAGCAGCAGATCGCGCCGATGTTGCCGATGTCCTTTGTGCGGAGTACGGGATAGAAGGCATCGATGCCGTCGCCGAAGAGTTCCACCCACCGGTCGTACACGTCGTGGGGGGTGCAGGAGCGCTCCCGGCACCAGAGATGGTTCTTCGCTGCCTTGTGAACCACCTCTCCCTGCGGGGAGATGACGAACAGCGTGTTGAAGTACCGATCGGCCATGACCTCGGGCCAGCGCGCCTTGCACTGGACGATCAGGTACGTCTCGTAGTGCTTCGCGAGCTTGCCGAGCACCTCGGTTTCCTCGCCGGGGATGTCGATGAAGAGGTCATGCGCGGCGACGACGTGGGGCACGTCGAAGATCTCGTCGGTGAAGCCGGTGAGCGCGCCCTCGGCAAGAGCAATCACCTTCACCGGCATGTTGATCGAAATGACTCCCATCGTTGCGTGGATGCCGTCCTCGATCGTCTCGAGGTTCCACTTGATGTGCTTGCGTTCGGCGACGCCGTAGACGACAGTCGAGAGACCGACCGCGAGATACGGAGCTATTGGTGCGCGATCGTCCTTACGCCGCCCGTATTTCAGTTGGTCGGGCTGGCCGTCGACGGCCTTCCCGTCCTGTGACCGGCCGTCCTCGTTGTGCTCGGACACGGATCCTCCTTCTCGATTCCTCCGCCGTGTCAGGATTCGGCGGAGGAATGCTCGTGCCTGCTGAACTCCCTTACTGCGTTAGGAGAGCGTAACGCGATGGAAAGTGCCGCGCGACACTCCGATCGGCCGGTTCGGACGCCGGCCCGGGCTGAGGTGGTCGGAAGCCTGCTGCGGCCGCCCGCCTTGCGGCGCGCCGTCGAGGACTACTACGCGAGCCACACGGCGGTTTCGGCGGCCGAGCAAGCGAAGAACCGGGACGAGTTGACCGCAATCGAGGATGACGCTATCCGCGCCGCCGTGCAGCGGCAGATCGAGATCGGTCTCGACGTCGTCACCGACGGCGAGTTCCGCCGGTGGATGTTCTTGAACTCCTTCTACGATGCCGTGAGCGGCGTCGCGACGGATCGGAACACAGTCGAGTTCACGAACGCAAAGGGAGAACGCGTGCCGCTCAGCGTCCATTCGATCGTCGACCGTCTCGAGAAGATCGACAGTCCCGCGTCGCGAGAGGCGGCATTCCTCTCGTCCTTCACTGATCGCCCGTTCAAAGTCGCCTTCCCGGCGGCTTCGATCTTCGCGCATCCGTTCGGGGTCGAGACAGACGCATACCGCGATGGCGACGAGTTCGTCGCTCACGTGGTCGAGATCGAGCGTCAACTCATCGCCGACGCGATCAGGGCCGGCTGCCGGTACGTGCAACTCGACTTTCCCCTGTATCCCTACCTCGTCGACGGGGCGTGGGCGGCTCGCTTCGAGGGTGCTGGCTACGACGTTGGGGCGCTGCTCGACCGATCGATCGCCGCCGACGCGGCCGTACTCGAAGGCATTCCGAAGCACGTCACCACGGCTCTTCACGTCTGCCGCGGGAATCATCGATCGAGCTGGATGTGTGAGGGCTCGCTGGAGCCTGTCGCGGAGCGGCTGTTCGGCGAGCTCCCCTACGACGTCTTCCTGGTCGAGTGGGATGACGTTCGCAGAGAGGGTGACTACTCACCCATCAGATACACGCGCGCGAACGCGACGATGGTCATGGGTCTCGTCTCGACCAAGACTGCGGCACTGGAGGCCGAGGATGACCTCCTGCAGCGACTCGAGAGGGCGGCCGAATTCCTGCCGGTCGAGCAACTGGCAATCTCACCGCAGTGCGGGTTTGCCTCAACCCTCACGGGAAACGAGATCGACGAGGAAACGCAGTGGCGAAAGCTAGAGCTCGTTGTCAGTGTGGCGGATCGCGTGTGGGGCTCCTAATCGGCCCGCCCCTCGTTCTGGCTCGTTCCGGTTGGTACCACCAAGCCGACGAGAACTGGGGGTAGCCCCTGACCTCCTCCACCCAGTTACGAGGTTAACGGGGATCTCCGCACGAGTGGCGCACCGATCGTGCCGAATTTGGAGAGGCGCCCGTCGCGAGGCAGAGCTCCTGACTATCGAAACCGGTGACCGCCATCGACGTTGATCGTCTGGCCCGTGATGAAGCTCGCCGCCGGTGAGACAAGGTACGCAACGCATTCCGCAATGTCCTGCGGCTGACCGCGGCGCCGAATTGCCTGTTCGGCCACGATCTCGTCGAACAGGGCGACCTCCTCAGGCGAACTGAGCACTCCGGGAGTTTCGACGAATCCCGGCGTAATGGCGTTCACGGTGATGCCGTGCGGGCCACCTCCCGCTGCGAGCGCCCGGGTAAAGCCGATCACTCCGCCTTTCGAAGCGATGTAATGAGTCAGGCCGGGCTCGCTGACGTGAAACGCAGCCGACGAGATGTTGACGATGCGCCCGAAGCCGCTCTCTTTCATCGCTGGGTACACCGCGTGTGTACACAAAAAGACGCTGTCGAGATTCGTCGAGATGACACGTCGCCACTCGTCGAAGGTGAGCTCTTCGAACGGAGTGTGGGGGTAGATGCCCGCGTTATTGACAAGTACGTCGATGCGTCCGTAGTCGGCGAGGACGGTTTGAACCGCTTCGCGTACCGACGATTCATCGGTCACGTCGACCGCCGGATCGCTGGCAAGGTCGAAGATCGAAACGGCCGCACCCTCCGCTTCAAGCCGTTCGGCGATGCCTCGGCCGATGCCGCTCGCTCCCCCGGTTACTACAGCGACCCTTCCTTGGAGAGTGGCGTGCACGACCGTTAGTCTAGGCGCCTATGGCCGCCCCGACTGATGGCGACGGCGCCCGTCTAGCCGAGTTGCGAGACGCCGGCGTGAACCGTGTCCGCGTCCACTACGCCGACTTGATCGGAACTACGCGCGCCAAGGTGATTCCATTCTCCGATCTCGAGAAGGTGTGCGAAGAGGGGATCAATTTCTGCGTGTCCGTCTTCGCGATCGACCATACGGGCGTCATGCCCGACGGCACGGGCCTTCGTGACGAGGTGGAGTTCAGGGACATGCAGGTCATCCCGGACCTCGTGACACTTCGGCTCCTGCCCTGGGAGGAGCACACGGCAATCTGCCTCGCTGACTGCTGGTTTGATGGCGAGCCTCTCTCTGCGTATCCCCGTGGGATCCTCAAGCGAGCAATCGCCGAGGTAGAAGAGCGCGGCTACCGCGTGGCGTGTGGCCACGAGCTCGAGTTCTTCGTTCTTCGGAAGACGGACAGCGGCTCGTACGAACCGTACGCACCGAACCCAGGGCTGGTCTACAGGATGGACCCGCGCGTCGACCCCTTGGGAGTTCTCCGCCAGATGGAGGACGCCGTCAGGGAACTCGGACTCCCGTTCATCTACACCAACCAGGAGTACGACCCGTCGCAATGGGAGATCAACACCCGGTACGGCGACGCGCTCGAAGCCGCTGACGACGCTCATCTCTTGAAGCTGGTGGTCAAGGAGATCGCGTCGATGCACGGGCTGACCGCGACGTTCATGGGGCGTCCCGTCGAGGATGGTGGAACGTCCGGCTACCACCTCCACTTCTCCCTTTGGGACGACGACGACAACAACCTGTTCGCCGATCCGGACGATGAACACGGCGTCTCGGAACTCGCGCGCTTCTTCATCGGCGGACAACTCGAGCATGCGCGCGGGATGACCCCAGTGATGGCGCCGACGATCAACGCCTACAAACGCTTCGTCGCGCAGGAGCTCGCGCCGTACTGGGCCAATTGGGGGCTCGACAACAGGTCGGTTTACGTCCGGATTCCACCTGACCGCGGGAAGGGAACACGAGTAGAGAATCGCGGCGGAGACGGAACGGCGAGCGCCTACCTCTCGTCAGCAGCGGCCATCTACGCCGGTCTGGACGGCATCGATCGAAAACTCGATCCTGGGTCACCGGATCACGGCGTCTACGAGAGCCAGAAGGAGGAGACGGTCCCGTTCACCTTGGGCGAGGCCCTCGACGCGCTCGAGGCCGATACGTACCTGCGCGACAAGCTCGGAGAGCAGTTCATGCAGGCTTTTACAACGATCAAACGAACCGAGCTCCGGCGCTTCTCCCTCGCAGTGACCGACTGGGAACTGCGGGAGTACATCGATGCCCTTTAGAGCTCATTTCACGATGAAACCCGGTGTCGCCGGATCGCGCTGTGCGACGTGAGGCGTTGTCCTCGGTCGCGCCCATATTTCCGATCAATATGAACGCTCCCTGCGTCCTTGCCTCACGCCGAGCATCGCACCCCGGCAACGAGGGTTCATCATGAAACGAGGTCTTCGCCAGGTTGTCGGCGAGACAGACGTCGATCTCGCCGATCCCGACACCTTTCTCGCCGGCATCCCCCACGAGTTCTTCGCCAGAAAAAGGGGAGAGGAGCCGGTGTTTTGGCATCCGGAACCGGCTCCACGGAGTGGCTTCTGGGCCGTGACCAGGTTCGAGGATGTGGTGGCGATGAGTAAGGACTGGCGCACATACTCGTCGCAACTCGGTCATGTCGGGCTCGAGGAACTGGAGCCCGATGAGCTCGAAGCTCGGCAGTCGATGCTCGAGACCGATCCACCGCGCCACACACGCTTACGGCGGATCGTGAGTCCCTTGTTTACGCCCCGCGCCGTCGCGCAGTACGAGAACTACGCGCGAGAACTTGCCGTCGAGGTCCTTGACGAAGCTCTCGAACACGAGGAGTTCGACTTCCTTGAAGAGATCGCCGAGCCATTTCCGATCAATGTCCTCGTCCGGATACTCGGCGCACCGCCCGAGGATGCGCCGCACCTCGTGGAGCTCGGTGATCGCATGATCGCGAATACCGACCCGGATCTCGCAGATCTCGTGGTGGACAAGGAGGACACCAGTGAGTTCCGGCTCTATCCATTCCGTAGCCCGGCGGCACTGGAACTGTTCGAGTACGGACACGAGTTAGCCGCGAAGCGACGGGCGAAGCCGGAGGACGACCTCGTGACCAAGCTCGTCCATGCAGAGGTCGACGGTGACAGGCTCACCGAGCGTGAGTTCGACAACTTCTTCACGCTACTGGTGATTGCCGGAAACGAAACGACGCGTCAGGCGCTGGCCCACTCGATGCTTGCGATGATCGAGCAGCCTGACCAGCTGGCGAAGCTCAAGAGCGATCCATCGCTCGGATCAATTGCCGTCGAGGAGTTCATCCGCTGGGCAACTCCAGTGCTCCAGTTCCGTCGGACCGCAACTGAAGACACCAGGCTCGGCGGGGCTCGCATCCGCGCCGGCGACAAGGTTGTCATGTGGTACGCGTCGGCGAACTTCGACGAAGAGGTGTTCTCAGATCCCTATCGCCTGGACATTGCGCGGGAGCCAAACGATCACGCTTCGTTTGGCACCGGGGGTCCACACCACTGCCTCGGCGCCTACTTGGCCCGGCTTGAGATCCGGGTGATGTTCGAAGAGCTTCTTCCACGGCTCGACTCGATCGAACTCGCCGGCCCGATCAGTCGTATTCGCTCGAACTTCGTTCATGGTTTGAAGCGAATGCCAGTCCGGGTCAAGCTCGCAACGAACTGAGGGGGGCGACGCCCCCCTCAAAGAAGTAGGCTGGAACGTCCCTTTACTGGCGCTTGCCCTTGCCCTCGATCGCGCCTTTCGTCCCGATCTGGATCCGCTTCGGCTTCTGTTCCTCGGGCTTTGGCACTCGGATCTCGAGAACACCGGCGTCGAAGTTTGCGGTGATCCCGCTCTCGTCAATACCAGCCGGGAGGCCAACGCTCCGTTGGAAGGAGCCGTAGCGCTTCTCGAATCGGTAGTAGCGCTCGTCTGAGAAGTCCGCCTTCTGCGTACGCTCACCGCTGACTGTCAGGACGTCCTTCTCGACTTCGATGGAGACGTCTCCCTCAGAGATCCCCGGCAGGTCAAATGACAGGACCAGCTCGTTCTCAGTCTCCCAGACGTCGACAGACGGAATCCAGCCCGACGATTGGCCGTCCCCTGGCGTCTCGCCAAGCCGACCCATCAACCTACTCATCTCGTTCTGGAGCGCTGCGAGCTCACGGAATGGTTCCCAACGGACAACTGCCATGGCTACACCTCCTTATCTGTTGCAAAAGAGATAATAAAATCTCAGTGGTATAGTGTCAAGTAGCTGATCTGCCCTGCAAGTAGTGAGTTTCTGAGAGCGAGAACCAGTGGGGGTTAGTGAAGTGACGGAGAGCAATCCGATTGCTGTCCCACCGCCATGCCCCGTCCACGCGCGAGTCGGGGGCGGGAAGCAAGTCCCTAGCCGGAATCCGTCTCGAGGACGCCGAGGCCTTCCGACGCGATCGGTCGTCGTGCCTGTCCTTCCGGCCCCATGTCTCCCCCATGCATGCTCTCGGCGAGCGTCTGAAGACAGGCCGTCGAACAGACGTCCCAGCGCGTCCGCTCGCCACGTCGACGGGCGTGTCCCATCTCTTCGACGTAGAGCCAGCCCGAGAAAGGCCATTCACTCATCTCGCCGCAGATGTCGCATTTGCGTGCCTCCGCCACAACAAATGATCGTAACCACCAGCGACGACAAGACAGCACACGTGGGGTGGTCGTGGCCGACGAACGGCAACTGACCGAGGCCGAGGTTCGAGGAATCGATGCGGCCTTTCGCGAGAGCGATCGACGGGCAGCGCAGATGCGACAGGCGGTCTACCAACCTCCTGCCCGAGGCGGAGTAGGAAGCTACGTCTCGGAACTCGGAGCTCGAGATCGATTATCCGAACCTCAGGTCGATCGTCTCACCGTCCGCGCCAAATCGGGGGATTCCGAAGCTCGAGAACAGCTCCTCGAAAGCCTGCTCCCCGCCATTTCCGTACTGGCGCGTCGCTACCGGACACCGGGGCTCGAATTCACCGATCTCATCCAGGAGGGTTGTGTCGGCGTCCTCCGTGCGCTTGAGCGATACGACCCCGCCAGCGGCACGCCGTTCTGGGCTTACGCATCGTGGTGGGTCCGTCACGCCTTACAGGAACTCCGCTCTGACTTCCTCCGTCCTACGCGGATTCCCCCGAAGGCGCTCGCCCAGCTCTCGCATCTCAAGACCAGTCACAACCGCTACTACATGCGGGAGGGGCACGAGCCAGACCTCGAGGCTCTCGTTCAAGAATCGGACCTCGAGCCGGAGCAGATCGAAGCACTTCTCCGTGTCGATCGCCGGCCGAAATCCCTGGATGAGCCGCTGCTCGACCACGAGGGACAGATCGGATCAGTGGGCGATCTGCTCGACGACCCCTTCTCGGGCGCCGCCTACGAAGAGGTGATCGACTCGCTTGCGGGAGAACAGATCCGGGCGCTGTTCAGCAGGCTCAGCGAGCGCGAGTCCGAGATTGTCGGTGCTCGTTTTGGACTCGATGATCGCAATCAGGAAAGCCTTGCGGAAATCGGGGAGCGGCTCGGGATTAGTGCCGAACGGGTGCGCCAGCTCGAGGAGACAGGCCTTGCCAAGCTCCGGCATTCCGCTATCTAGCCCACGTCGTCGCTCAGGGCCACCGAGCAAGAGAGCTACACGCTTGGCGCAAATTTCTCTTGAAACTCCCACGCGGCGGCCTACTAGGAAGGGAGAACACAAGTTACGGAGGAACCTCGCGCTATAGGAGGTGAGGTAATCGGGGAACGTGTGACAAGCATCGAGCGCCTGGGCGAGTTCGGCCGCAGCCCCTCTCCTGGCTCAGGAGTATCGCCGAGGCGGACGGAAACTCACCGAAAAGGTGCTCACCTGCGCCAGCCCCCGCCTCCCGAAGGCGACAAGAGCGGAGCGGCAGGGACAAGAGACGCCCTCCTCTTGTGCGACCGATTCGGCGAACGAATCTCTCCGGTAGTTTCACCTGTCGCTCCGCAATGGTGGCCGTCTTGGGACGGCTCAGCTTCGATGCGAGCTTGAAACCTTTTCACGGAGGCCTACTTTCTCCATGGAGCCGATCGGGCGGCTCGTGCCCGACCGGTGCCACTAGACACGTTGTTCGTTGCGATCGGGAGGTGATCGGAATGGCTCTCACGACTCTGCGGGATCCTTTCTTCTCCGATCTGGCTGCGATGGAGGAGCGGATCACCAATTTGTTCGACCAAGATACGCGAGCCGAGAGCAAGCGGCGCTGGAGCCCGGCGACCGACATCGTCGAGACGGAGGAGGACTATGTCGTCCTCGTCGATCTTCCGGGAATGAGCTCCGACGAAGTTGCGATCGAACTCGATGGAGATGTACTGACGATCTCGGGCGAGCGAGGCAGGTCTGCGGCAGGCACCCTGCAACGGATCGAGCGGCCGATTGGCGGATTCAGCCGAAGCTTCTCGCTCAGCAAAGGCTTCGCGGATGATGGGATCACGGCGACCTTCAGCGACGGCGTGCTCCAGGTGCGGATTCCGAAGCCCGCTGATCAGAAGCCCCGGCGGATCGCGCCGAGCAAGGGGCACACGTAGCCGGTCTCCCGTGCCGGTGTTCGAGCTGAGGCCTCCGGCCGTGAACCCCTCTAGCGCGCTCGGCGATCTACGTAGCGTCACAAGGAGGAGCGATGTCGAAAGCACGCGTGTTGCTGACTACAGCGGTGGCGACCGCCATCGCCTTGCCCTTGCTTGTCGTGAGTGCGTCGGCCGCAAACGGGGTCCAACTAACGACGCCCTATCCAGCGGTCGCCGTCGAGCCGGGTCAGACGGCCGAGTTCGAACTCTCTATCACCGCTCCTCAACCACAGCGTGTCGGACTGAGTATCAGCGAGGCACCTTCTGACTGGACCGCAACGATCCGAGGCGGCGGCTTCGTCGTTGACGGAGTCTTTGCCGGTCGGGAGGAACCGCCTGAGGCCACCGTCGAAATCGATGTGCCGTCCACGGCACAGGCGGGTGAATATCGGGTGGTCGTCCAAGCGGTCAGCGAGAATGAACGCGCTGAGATCCCGCTCGACCTACGGGTCGAGGAAGCCGTCGGCGGAAGCGTCTCACTCGAGGCGGAGTTTCCTACGCTGAGCGGCCCAGCCGACGCTACGTTCAATTTCAGTCTCACGCTAAAGAACGACACACCACAGGAGACGACCTTCAGCCTCGAAGCGCTCGGCCCCGTCGGCTGGCAGCTTGAGGCAAGGCCGCAGGGAGAACAGCAGGCATCAACCACCACCGTGGCGGCAGGAGACAGCGCCACGATCAGCGTCGAGGCAGATCCTCCCGACACGGCCGAAGCTGGCGCCTACCCGTTGCAGGTGCGTGCAGCTAGCGATGATCAGCAGGTTGCAGCTGAGCTCCTCGTCGAAATCACCGGCAACTTCGACGTCGGCCTAACCACCCCCGACCAGCGGCTCAATGCCGACGTGCGCGCCGGTGAGGCCGAGGACGTCGCAATGCTCGTAGTCAACGAGGGAACAGCGCCCCTGGTCGGTCTCGAGCTCGAGGCGGACGCTCCCGCCGAATGGGAGGTTGATTTCCAACCCGAGACGGTCGATTTGCTTCCGCCGGGAGAGATCACCGAAGTAACGGCCACGATCACTCCCTCCGGAGATGCCGTAAGCGGCGATTACGTCGTTTCGATCACCGCCAGTGTGCCGGAGGCGAGTTCACAGATCGACCTCCGGACTTCAGTCAAGACCTCGCGGGTCTGGGGTCTCGTGGGCATCGGCTTGATTGCGACGACATTGGTCGCGCTTGGGGTCGTTTTCCGTCGCTACGGCCGTCGCTAAGCATGGAAGGCAAACCAGTCATCCAGACGCGGGGACTCACGAAGCGGTACGGCTCACTAACCGCGGTGAACGCGCTCGACCTCGACGTTCATGCCGGCGAGGTCTTTGGGCTGCTCGGTCCAAACGGCGCTGGTAAGACCACGACGATTCTGATGCTGCTCGGACTGAGCGAGCCAAGCGCCGGTACGGCCCGTGTGCTCGACCTCGATCCGGCCAGGGACACCCTCACGGTCAAGCGCCGCGTCGGTTACCTCCCCGACAACGTCGGCTTCTACGGGGGGATGACCGGGCGCGAGAACCTCCGCTACACCGCGCGTCTCAACGGCCTCGAGCGGGGCGAAGCCGAGCAGCGCATCGCAGGACTCCTCGAAAAAGTGGGCTTGACCCAACCGGCTGATCGGCCTGTCGAGACGTACTCCAAAGGGATGCGCCAGCGTCTCGGCATCGCCGACGCTCTCCTGAAAGATCCGAGTGTGGTCATCCTCGACGAACCGACCGTCGGGATTGACCCGGAGGGAGCAGCTGAAGTGCTCGCGCTCATCCGGTCGCTCGCCGACGACCAGGCCGTCGCGGTCCTCCTCTCGAGCCACCTTCTTCACCAAGTGCAGGCAGTCTGTAACCGGATCGGCATCTTTGTCTCCGGCAAGATGGTCGCGGAGGGGTCGATGCAGGAGCTTGCCGCCGGTCTGAACGGGGGCCCGCAGACTGTCGAGCTCGGGACAACAGGGGAACCTGAGGTCGTCGAGGAGGCGCTTCGATCGGTTACAGACATCGATCGGATCGAGTGTGATTTCCAGGACAAACGCCTCTGGCTCGCAACGGCCGAGGGCGACGTTCGTGAATCGATTGCGCAGGCCCTAGTTTCACGCGGAGTGGGAATCTGGCACCTCCGTCGACGGGGCGAGGAGCTTGACGAGCTGTACCGACGCTATTTCGAACGCCGGGAGGCGGAGCATGGCGACGGACGCTGAGGTTCGGCACGGCGTCGAGAGTGAGCCGCGTCGACTTCGGCCGGGCTGGCAGACGATTGCCGCGAAAGAGTTCGCTGATCATCTGCTTTCCGCCCGATTCTTGATTCTCCTGATCCTGTTGGCACTGGTTGCCGTCGGAGCGGTCTACACAGCGGCCGATTCGATCCGCGATGTCGCGCCCGAAGCGAGCGAGGCGCCGGCCGTCTTCCTCCGCCTCTTCACTGTCTCGCCCGAACAGGTGCCGTCTTTCTTCACGCTGGTCGCCTTTCTCGTTCCTCTGCTCGGGATTGCCTTCGGCTTCGACGCCGTAAACGGCGAACGCTCGCAGGGGACGCTCTCGCGGCTTGTCTCCCAGCCCGTCTATCGCGATGACGTGATCAACGGCAAGTTCACCGCCGGATTGATCATCATCGCTCTCGTTCTTAGCTCACTGACGGTGTTGGTGGCCGGAGTCGGGTTGGTCAGGCTCGGAATCGTGCCTGCCGCAGAGGACGTGGCGAGGGTCCTCACCTGGCTTCTCGTGACGATCGTTTACGTCGGCTTCTGGCTTGCCTTCGCGACGCTCTGCTCGGTCGGGCTTCGCCGTGCGGCGACCTCCGCGCTCGTTGCGATCGGCGTCTGGCTCGTACTGACGTTGTTCGGGCGGATCCTCGCCGGCCTACTCGCCGATGTCATCCGGCCGGTGTCCTCAAACCCAACGGTCGACGAGCTCATCAGCAACGCGCGACTCGAACTGGCACTTTCGCGCATCTCGCCAAGCACGCTGTACGAGGAGGCCACGACTGTGCTTCTCAACCCGGAGGTGCGGACGCTCGGAATCCTCTTGCCGCAACAGGTCGACCGCGCGGTCCGCTCGAACCTCTCTCTTGACCAGAGCCTCCTCCTGGTCTGGCCCCAGACAGTCGGCCTTGCTGCTCTGACGGTCGTGTTTTTTGCCATCGCCTACGTCCTCTTCATGCGCCAAGAAGTGCGAGCGTGAAAGTGATTCCCCCCGGAAACGTCGACTTAGAACTCGTTTCACAATGAACCCTGTGTCTCCGGGCCGCGCTGTACGCCGTG